>NZ_JBHWIY010000003.1:190476-298279 GCF_042731715.1 Streptomyces sp. NPDC059832
GGTCCGTACCCGATCGGGTACGGACCCGCGCCGTCTGTGCGGTGACGCGATACTGCGGTGCTGCTCCGGCGCGGTGGAGCGATCAGGCGCCGAGGATCTCGCGGGCCAGCTTGGCGGTCTCGGTCGGCGTCTTGCCGACCTTGACACCGGCGGCCTCAAGGGCCTCCTTCTTCGCCTGGGCGGTGCCGGAGGAGCCGGAGACGATGGCGCCGGCGTGGCCCATGGTCTTGCCCTCGGGGGCGGTGAAGCCCGCGACGTAGCCGACGACCGGCTTGGTGACGTTGGCCTTGATGAAGTCGGCCGCACGCTCCTCGGCGTCGCCGCCGATCTCGCCGATCATCACGATCAGGTCGGTCTCGGGGTCGGCCTCGAACGCCGCGAGGGCGTCGATGTGCGTCGTACCGATGACCGGGTCGCCACCGATGCCGACGGCGGACGAGAAGCCGATGTCACGGAGCTCGTACATCATCTGGTAGGTCAGCGTGCCGGACTTGGACACGAGACCGATGCGGCCGGGCTTGGTGATGTCGCCCGGGATGATGCCGGCGTTGGACTGGCCGGGGGTGATCAGGCCGGGGCAGTTCGGGCCGATGATCCGGGTCTTGTTGCCCTTCGAACCGGCGTACGCCCAGAAGGCGGCCGAGTCGTGGACGGCGATGCCCTCGGTGATGACGACCGCGAGGGGGATCTCGGCGTCGATCGCCTCGACGACGGCGGCCTTCGCGAAGGCCGGCGGCACGAAGAGGACGGACACGTTCGCGCCGGTCTTCTCCATCGCCTCGGCGACGGAGCCGAAGACGGGTACCTCGGTGCCGTCGAAGTCGACGGAGGTGCCGGCCTTGCGCGGGTTCACGCCGCCGACGATGTTGGTGCCGTCACCGAGCATGAGCTTGGTGTGCTTCATGCCGGTGGCACCGGTCATCCCCTGGACGATGACCTTGCTGTCCTTGGTGAGGAAGATTGCCATGGTGTTGGAGTCCCTCGTCCCTTACTTCGCAGCCGCGGCGAGCTCGGCGGCCTTGTCGGCCGCGCCGTCCATGGTGTCCACGCGCTGGACCAGCGGGTGGTTGGCGTCGGAAAGGATCTTGCGACCCAGCTCCGCGTTGTTGCCGTCGAGGCGCACGACCAGCGGCTTGGTGACTTCCTCGCCCTTGGACTTGAGCAGCGCGAGCGCCTGGACGATGCCGTTGGCGACCTCGTCGCACGCGGTGATGCCACCGAAGACGTTGACGAAGACGGACTTGACGTCCGGGTCGCCGAGGATGATCTCCAGGCCGTTCGCCATGACCTCGGCGGAGGCGCCGCCACCGATGTCGAGGAAGTTGGCGGGCTTCACGTTGCCGTGGTTCTCACCGGCGTACGCGACGACGTCCAGGGTCGACATGACCAGACCGGCGCCGTTGCCGATGATGCCGACCTCGCCGTCCAGCTTGACGTAGTTGAGGTTCTTGGCCTTGGCGGCAGCCTCGAGCGGGTTGGCTGCGGCCTTGTCCTCAAGAGCCTCGTGCTCGGGCTGACGGAAGTCGGCGTTCTCGTCGAGAGACACCTTGCCGTCCAGCGCGAGGATGTCGCCGGAGGCGACCTTGGCGAGCGGGTTCACCTCGACGAGGAGCGCGTCCTCGGCGACGAAGGTGTCCCACAGCGTCACCAGGACCTCGGCGACCTTCTCGGCGACCTCGGCCGGGAACTTCGCCTGGGCGACGATCTCGCGGGCCTTCTCGATGTCGACGCCGTCGACGGCGTTGACCGGGACCTTCGCGAGGGCCTCGGGGGTCTTCTCCGCGACCTCCTCGATGTCCATACCGCCCTGCACCGAGGCCATGGCCAGGAAGGTGCGGTTGGTGCGGTCGAGGAGGTACGAGACGTAGTACTCCTCAAGAATCTCCGGCGCGGTCTCGGCGATCATCACCTTGTGGACCGTGTGGCCCTTGATGTCCATGCCGAGGATGTCGGTCGCGCGGGCGACCGCCTCGTCGGGGGTGGCGGCCAGCTTGACGCCGCCGGCCTTGCCGCGGCCGCCGACCTTCACCTGCGCCTTGACGACCGACTTGCCGCCCAGCCGCTCGGTCGCCTCGCGGGCTGCCTCAGGCGTGTCGATGACTTCACCGGCCAGCACCGGTACACCGTGCTTGGCGAAGAGGTCCCTCGCCTGGTACTCGAACAGGTCCACGCGCGTCCGTCCCTTAATCAATGGTCTCGCGGTTCGTTTTCTGCGTGGGCGTGCCGCGAGGGGCAACGTGACTGCTCTGTCACTAGGAAGGCGCACACGGTGACCCGGGGTACGCGGCATGTCCATCTCGCAGGTTATCCCCGAGCTCCGCAGGACCCTAAATCGCAGATCGCACCTGAGCGGTGATTACGGTCACAGATCACGCCGGTGGCCGTGCGGCGGCGGGCGGAACGGCGCCGTGTCACCGGTCGGCCTCCTTGTCCGGTACGGGAAGCGGCCGCTTCTCGATGGCCGCCGCCATCACCTCCGGGAAGAGGTCGGGGGTGCACGCGAAGGCCGGTGCGCCCAGAGCCCCGAGTGCCGCCGCGTGGTCGCGGTCGTAGGCGGGCGCGCCCTCGTCGGACAGCGCGAGCAGCGTCACGAACTGCACGCCGGAGGCCTTCATCGCGGCGACCCGCTTCAGCATCTCGTTGCGTATTCCGCCCTCGTAGAGGTCGCTGATGAGCACGACCACGGTGTCGGCGGGGCGGGTGATCCTCGACTGGCAGTAGGCGAGCGCGCGGTTGATGTCGGTGCCGCCGCCGAGCTGGGTGCCGAAGAGTACGTCCACGGGGTCGTCGAGCTGGTCGGTGAGGTCGACCACCGCCGTGTCGAAGACGACGAGCCTGGTCCGCAGGGTGTGCATGGAGGCGAGCACGGCGCCGAAGACGGAGGCGTGGACGACGGAGGCGGCCATCGACCCCGACTGGTCGATGCAGAGGATCACGTCCTTCTTCACGGATCGGGCCGCCCGCCCGTAGCCGATGAGCCGTTCGGGGACGACGGTGCCGTACTCGGGAAGGTAGTTCTTGAGGTTGGCCCGGATGGTGCGGTCCCAGTCGATGTCGTGGTGACGGGGCCGGTTGATCTTCGCCGAACGGTCCAGCGCGCCGGTGAGCGTGGCCCGGGTGCGGGTGGCGAGCCGCTTCTCCAGATCCTCGACGACCTTGCGCACGACCGCTCTCGCGGTCTCCTTCGTCGTCTCGGGCATGGCCTTGTTGAGCGAGAGGAGCGTGCCCACGAGATGGACGTCGGCCTCGACGGCCTCCAGCATCTCCGGTTCGAGGAGCAGTGCGGCGAGACCGAGCCGGTCGATCGCGTCGCGCTGCATGACCTGGACGACGGAACTGGGGAAGTACGTGCGGATGTCGCCGAGCCAGCGGGCCACCGAGGGGGCGGAGGCCCCGAGTCCGGCCGAGCGGCTGTTTCTGCCCCGGCTGCCGGGCTTGTTTCCGCCGCCGTACAGCGCGGTCAGCGCGCCGTCCATCGCGGCGTCGCGGCCGGTGAGGGTGCAGCCGGTGCCCTCCGCGCTGTCCGCGCCCAGGACCAGCCGCCACCGGCGCAGCCGCTCGTCGTTCGCCGGGCCGGAGTGCGGGCCGGTGTGCGCCGGGTGCGGTGTGGTGCCGGCCGTGTCCGTGATCGTGGTCATCCCGTTGCCCCCAGCGGTTCCTTGGCGTCCGTGGCTCTCCCGGCCTGCCCGGAAGCGGCGTCGCCGTCCGGGCCCGAATCGTGGTGCAGTCCGAGCAGCAGGCGCAGCACCGGCTCGACCGCGTCGGCACGGGCCTCGTCCAGCCCCGGGCCGAATCCCACTGTTGTCGTCCCGGATCCCGTGCCGACGCCGGTGGCTGCCGGTCCCCCGGCTGCCGGGCCCCGGCCCACGAGCTCGCCCAGGGTCCGCCGTACGCCCGCTTCGTACGCCGAGAAGGTGCGCCGCAGCAGCGGCAGTACGTCGGCGAAGAGGTCGGCGGGCACTCCGGTGAGCCAGGCGTCGACCAGGCCGAGCAGGCGCTCGTCGTGGACGAGCAGCATGCCACCGCCGGCGGCTCCGCCGACGAACCCCTCGATCCACGCCGCGGCGTCGGCCGGGGGTGTGCCGGGCGAGAGGGCCAGGCCCATCAGCCGTGCCGCGTCGTCCTCCGCGAGCCGTCCTTCGTCGAGCAGCAGGCGGGTCGCGCGTCCCCGGACGACTCCCGCGACCGTGTCCCGGGCGGCGAGCCTGTGCAGTACGGCTGTCCAGCGCTCGCGCAGTCCGTCCGCGTCCGGGCCGGCGTCGGCCTGCGCGGCGCCGGTGAGCAGCCCGATCGCGGCGTGGACCCCGTCCATCCGGCCGCGCAGTTCGTCGGCGCCGTCGGCGTCGAGCCCGGTGCAGGCGGGTGGCAGTCCGACGCAGATCCGCTCGGCGAGCCCGGCCGCGACCTCGCCGAGTGCCGCGGTGTCCGTGGACCGTACGTCGCCGTAGCGCAGGGTGCGGGCGAGGGCGGGCAGGGCGTCGGCGAGATGGCCCACGTCGGCGTCGAGCGCGGCGCGGTCGGCGAGGGCCCGCATCACGACGGGGAGCGCGTCGGGCAGTTCCGCGAGGAGGCACTGCTCGGCGAGTGCCGTGACCTCGGCGAGTGCGGTCGCCGAAGCGGCCTGCGAGCCGGCCTTGGCGGTCGCCGCGGAGAGCACGGTGGTGCCCCAGGTCCCGGCCTCCGCGACCTGTACGTACAGCTCGGGTTCCCAGCGCAGCCGCCAGCTCTCCCGGAAGGTGCCGGTGCTCGCCCGGCCTTCGGCGGGCTCGCCCCAGCCGACGGCGAGGACGCGCAGCCGGTGGAGCAGTCGGCTGCGGGCCGCGTCGTTGTCCTTGCGCAGGTCGAGCTCCAACTCCCGCTCCAGCGCCTCCGGTTTGAGCCGGAGCGTGCGCTGTTGGCGGGTGAGGTCGCGCTGGAGGGGCACGGCGGGGGCGGTGTCCGGCACTTGGCCGAGGGTCTCGCCGACGATCAGCCGGTCCTGTACGAGCGCGAGCGGCACGTCGGAGCCCTCGCACATCACGGCCCGGATCGCGTCGGTCGTCTCGCCCAGTCCGGCGAGCGGGCGACCGCGCATGGCGGCGAGGCTGTCGGCGAGCCGGACGGCCTCGATGACATGGGCGGACGACACGAACCGGTCCTCGTCGCGCATGAGTCCGGCGACCTTCGTCATCCATCGCTCGATCGGGCGGTCCGGGGCGTCGAAGAGGTGTCCGTACCAGCCGGGCGAGTCGATGCCCGCCCCGTAACCGCTGTGCCGGGCGAGCCGCCGGTGCGACCAGGGCACCCAGGTCAGCTCGGCCTTGACCTTGGGCAGTCCCTTGAGCAGGGCGCGGTCGGCGGCGAGCGTGGTCCGCGTACCGAGCGCGGGTACATGCCAGGCACCGCAGACGACCGCGATGTCGTCGCCGAACTCCTTTCCGGCCTTGCGCAGTTGCATGCGCATATGGGCCTCCCGGACGGCGTCACGGGGGTGGCCGCCGTCGCCGTACACCTCGCGCAGGGCGGTCATCGCCTCGGCGAGCGCGGTGAACGGCTCCCGCGGGTCGACGGCTTCGCCGTCCCGGGTGCGGTGTTCGACGACGTCCTCCCACCAGCGCTCCGGGTCGTCGTAGCCCGCCGCCTCGGCGAGCACGCCGATGGGGTCGATCGGGGCCCGCGCGTTCGAGCCACCCGTACCGGGCGGGCCCTCCCCCTCCGCCCCGGCCTCCGCTCCTCTGCCTTCCGCGCCCGCCTCGTCGCCCCCGCCGCTGTCCGCTTCGCGTTCCGCGGCCTGCGTCATGGCCAGGGAATTCGCCGCGGGCAGGTCGATGAACCGGACCGGAACACCGCGCTCAAGGGCCCAGCGGATCGCGACCCACTCGGGCGAGAACGCCGCCAGCGGCCAGAACGCCGCCTGCCCCGGGTCGTCGACGGCATGGGCGAGCAGCGCGACCGGTGGCCGCATCCGCTCGTCGGCGGCCAGCGACAGCAATGCGTCGGCCTCCGGGGGCCCTTCGACGAGCACGGCCCGCGGGCGGGCGGCATCCAGCGCCGCGCGGACGGCGCGGGCCGAGCCCGGTCCGTGGTGCCGCACCCCCAGCAGCAGCGGTCCCGCCGGACGTTCGGCCCGGGTCATGCGGATACCTCGCGGCAGGCGCGGTAGAAGTCCTTCCACCCGTCCCGCTCCCGGACCACCGTCTCCAGATACTCCTGCCAGACCACACGGTCGGCCGCGGGGTCGCGGACGACCGCGCCGAGGATGCCCGCCGCCATGTCGCCGGGGCGCAGCACCCCGTCACCGAAGTGGGCGGCGAGGGCCAGGCCGTTGGTGACGACGGAGATCGCCTCGGCCGTCGACAGCGTCCCCGAGGGGGACTTGAGCTTGGTGCGGCCGTCGGCGGTGACTCCGTCGCGCAGTTCCCTGAAGACGGTGACGACGCGGCGGATCTCGGCCGTGCCGTCCGGTGCGGCCGGGAGGTCGAGCGAGCGACCGATCTGGTCGACGCGCCGGGAGACGATGTCGACCTCGGCCTCGGGGGTGGCCGGCAGCGGGAGCACGACGGTGTTGAACCGTCGGCGCAGCGCGCTGGACAGCTCATTGACCCCGCGGTCGCGGTCGTTGGCGGTGGCGATGACATTGAATCCGCGGACCGCCTGGACCTCCTGTCCCAGTTCGGGCACGGGGAGCGTCTTCTCCGACAGGATCGTGATGAGCGAGTCCTGCACATCGGCGGGGATACGGGTGAGTTCCTCGATCCGCGCGGTCATGCCGTCGGACATGGCGCGCATGAGCGGGCTGGGCACCAGGGCGTCGCGGCTGGGCCCGTGCGCGAGCAGCTGCGCGTAGTTCCACCCGTAGCGGACGGCCTCCTCCGGGGTGCCCGCCGTGCCCTGGACGAGCAGCGTCGAGTCGCCGCTGACGGCGGCGGCGAGGTGCTCCGAGACCCAGGTCTTGGCGGTGCCCGGGACGCCGAGGAGCAGCAGGGCCCGGTCGGTGGCGAGCGTGGTCACGGCGACTTCGACGAGACGGCGCGGGCCCACGTACTTCGGTGTGATCACGGTGCCGTCCGGCAGGGCGCCACCGAGCAGGTAGGTGGCGACGGCCCACGGGGAAAGCTTCCAACGGGCGGGCCGCGGGCGGTCGTCGGCCGCGGCGAGGGCCTTCAGCTCATGGGCGAAGGCGTCCTCGGCATGCGGCCGGAGAGCCTGTACGCCGACGGCGGCGGTGGTTTCGGACACGGTCATGGATCCCCCTCCGGATCGGTCGACCCGATGTGGTTCCCACCGTGCACCATGGCACTGACAATCGGCCCCGACCGCAGGTCAGGGCCGATTCACGGGCTGCGGACGGGGAGTTCAGCCGGCCACCGGCGAGACGGCCACGCAGCCGCCCGCGGCGAGCATGCCCTCGCCCTTCGCCTCCTTGATGACCTCGCCCTTGTGTGTGATCGAGCAGGAGACGTCGGCCCCGTCCTCGTCGACGGCGATCGGCATGACCACGGGCGGCATGATCCCGCGCAGCGTGACGGTCTTCCGCCAGGGCAGGGTGGGCGACTCGACCGTCTCGATCTTCGGCTCCATGGCCTTGCCCCCGCCGCCGTGGAACTGGATCTCGTCGACGCCCGTGCCGGTGACCTCGTAGGTGACCTCGTACGTTTCGTCCACGGCCTTGTCCACCTGGTCGACGGTCTCGGAGCAGGCGGCGAGGCCCATGCCGAGGCCGAGGACGACGGCCGCACGGACGGCGGTTCGGACGGTGCGCAGCTTACGGCTGGTGCGGGTGGTGCGAACGGTTTGGCTCATCGGTTGATCCCCCGGATCGATGGGTCTGCTGCTCGCAGAGAATCGCAAAGGGCAAGTAAATTCAAGATGTGTGCGTGACGGTGAATCAGCAGGTCAGGGCGATTGTCAGTGGTGCGCTCTACCGTCGTTCCCATGCTGCTATCTCACGGGGGAGAACCCTTGCGCACCGCTGGTCCGGTGGCGCGCTGGACGGTGGAGCAGGTACTGGCCCTCGCTCCGGACGACGCGTCACGCAAGGCGGGGAGCAAGCTCGGTTCGGCCGGTCCCTGGTCAGGCGGCGGGTGCGACGGTCCGGGGGCGGTGTGGGGGCTGTGCAAGGGGAGCGGGAGCAAGCCGTACCGGACGGTGGTCGACATCACCGGCCCCGCGTACAAGTGCAGTTGCCCCAGCCGGAAGTTCCCGTGCAAACACGCGCTGGGGCTGCTGCTGGTCTGGGCGTCGGGGGAATCGGCCCTGCCCGCGGGCGAGGTGCCGGACTGGGCCGGTGAGTGGCTGGCGGGGCGTCGTGAGCGGTCGGCCGAGAAGGCGGAGAAGCACGCGGCGGACGGCGCCCCGGCCGCGGGCCCGGCCGATCCGGAGGCCGCCCGGCGGCGGGCCGAGCGCCGTGCCGAGCGGATCACCGGCGGCGCGCAGGAGCTGGAGGAGCGGCTGGCCGATCTGCTGCGCGGGGGGCTGGCGGCAGCCGATCAGCCGGGCTACGGGCTCTGGGAGGAGACGGCGGCCCGCATGGTCGACGCCCAGGCGCCCGGACTGGCCGCCAGGGTACGGGAGTTGGGTTCCATTCCGGCGTCCGGTCCGGGCTGGCCGGTGCGGCTGCTGGAGGAGTGCGCGCTGCTGCATCTGCTGGACAGCGCCTGGCTGGGGATCGACCGGCTGCCGGAACCGCTGGCCGCCACGGTCCGCACGCGGGTGGGGCTGACGGCCCCCGCCGAGGGCCCGCCGGTCCGCGACCACTGGCTGGTGCTCGCGCAGTACGACACCCCGGACGGCAAGATCGTCGCGCGCCGCATCTGGCTGCACGGCAGGGACACGGGCCGCACGGCGCTGCTGCTCTCCTTCGGGGCGGCCGGGCGCTCCCCCGGGTTGGCACTGCCGGTGGGCGTCACGATCGACGCCGAGCTCACGCCCTATCCGGGTGCGGGCCGGCTGCGGGCGGAGCTGGGCCGTCAGTTCGGGGTGCCGTCGCCGGCCGGCACCCCTCCACCGGGTGACGGGGCAGCGTCAGCGATCGGCGCGTACGGACACGCCCTGCGGGAGGACCCCTGGCTGGACGCCTGGCCGGTGACGCTGCGCGAGGTCATACCCGTGCCGTCCGGGGACAGCTGGCAACTGGTGGACGCGGCGGGCGAAGCGGCTCTGCCCGTCGCCCCGCCGGCGCTGTCCCGGCCCGGTCTGTGGAAGCTCGTCGCGCTCTCCGGCGGCTCTCCTGTCACGGTCTTCGGCGAGTGCGGCCACCGCGGCTTCGACCCGTTCGCGGCCTGGTCCGCCGATGCCGGTGACGACGCGGCGTCCGGGACCGTGCCACTCATCTGACGTCGGATCCGAAGGGGGACCCATGCCCGGCACCATCACACCCGCTCCGTGGGAGGAGCTCGTCACCACGGCGCTTCTCGGCACCGACCGTCGCCCCGCGGGGGGAGACCGCGGGCCCGCCGGACTGCTGGACGCGGCGGCGCTCCACACCGTACGGCGCAGGGCGGGACTTCTGCCCGCCTCCCCCGCCGCCCGGCCCGAGCCGGCGCCCACCGACCCTCGCCCCCCGCTGCCCCCGGCCGCGCGGCGCAGACTCGCCCAGCTGCTGGCGGACCGGTCGGCACCGGGCGGCTCGGGCGGCTGGCGCGGTACGGCTCCCGATCTCACGGAGCTGATCCCGCAGTGGCTGGCCACCGCCAATCAGCAGGGCTTCCGGGCCCCGGCCGTACTGCTCCCGGCCCTGCTCGACGCGGCCAGGGCCCGTACGGACCTGCGGCCGCAGGCCCTGGCCTTCGCCGGGCCGCGCGGGCTGTGGCTGGCCGGGCTGAACCCCGAGTGGAAGTTCGCGTTGCGCGGCTCGTCCGGCGGCTCGTCGCTGCCCGGCCCGACGGAGCCGGAAGCGGTCGCCCGGCTGTGGGAGGAGGGCCTGTTCGCCGAGCGGGTCGCGCTGCTCGGGGCGGTTCGGGCACACGATCCCGCCGGAGCGCTCACCCTGCTCGCGACCACCTGGACCACCGAGCGGGCCGAGGACCGGCTTATGTTCCTCGACTCGCTGCGCACCGGACTGTCCGCGGTGGACGAGCCCTTCCTGGAACAGGCCCTCTCCGACCGCAGCCGCAATGTCCGCTCGACGGCCGCCGAACTGCTGTCCGCACTGCCGGAGTCGGCGCTCGCCGGCCGGATGGCGTCCCGCGCGCTGTCCTGTGTGAGCCCGGACCTCACCGGCGACGAGGCCTCGGTCGCCGTGGAGGCACCGCACGAATGCGACGCCTCGATGGAGCGCGACGGAGTGGTGGCGGTGCCGCCGTCCGGACGGGGTGAACGGTCCTGGTGGCTCGGCCAGTTGGTGGAGGCGACGCCGCTCGCCACCTGGCCGGCGCGGTTCGGCGGCCGCACCGCGCAAGAGATCGTCGGCCTTCCGGTCGCGGACGGCTGGGCCGAGGAACTGCACGCGGCATGGTGCCGGGCAACGGTGCGGCAACGGGACCCCGAGTGGGCCCGCGCACTGCTCGGTACCCCCTCCGCCCCTCCGTCGAACGGCCCCGGCACGGCGTCGCTCGCCGAACGGTCGAAGCTCCTCGGCATACTCCCCGCGACCGAACGGGCCGGCTGGGTGGCCGACTTCATCGCCGCGCACGGGCTGTCGGAGGCCTTCCAGATCCTGGGGGTCTGCCCGACGCCCTGGGCCGAACCGCTGGGCCGCGCGGTCGTCGACGCCCTGGACATCGCCCGGGACGCAGGCAGCTACCCCTGGAGCTTCAGCGGCGTGATGGGCCTCGCCGAACGCTGCCTGAACCCGGCCGAGGCGGACCGCCTGGAGGTCCTCACCACCACCCCGGACGAACCGGAGGACGCCTCACCCGGCGCCAACGGCTACTGGTCCGAGGCCTTCCAACGGCTGGTCTCCACGTTGCGGCTGCGCGCGGCGATGGACTCTGAACTGATCCCGGCCTGACGGAACCGGCAGCGAAACGGGCCGGGCGGATGGGACCGGGGCAAGTCGGCTCGGGCCGGGACGGGTCAGCTCGGGCCGGGGCGAGGCGGGCATCGGCCGGGCCTGCCTCTGCCCCCTGCCCCGGCCGGAGAACCGGAGCCCCGGACCGGAACCCGGCCGCGTCCGGCGCCTGGGCTGGTCCGAAACGGGCCCGGTCCGAAACGGGCCCGGACCGGGACCGGCCCGAACCAAGACGGGCCCGGAGGATCAGGCTTCCGCGGGGTGGCGGACGTTCGCGTTGACCCAGTCGACAATCGACGCCGTCGTGGCGCCCGGGGTGAAGATCTCCGCGACGCCCTGGTCCTTCAGCGGTGCGATGTCCGCCTCCGGAATGATGCCGCCGCCGAAGACCTTGATGTCCTCCGCCTCGCGCTCCTTCAACAGCTCGATCACCTTGGCGAAGAGCGTGTTGTGTGCACCGGAGAGGATCGAGAGGCCGATCGCGTCGGCGTCCTCCTGGATCGCGGTGTCCACGATCTGCTCGGGCGTCTGGTGGAGCCCGGTGTAGATGACCTCCATACCCGCGTCGCGCAAGGCCCTCGCGATCACCTTGGCCCCGCGATCATGGCCGTCCAGGCCCGGCTTCGCCACCACCACACGGATCGGACCGGTCACACCCATCACTGCCTCCACATGCGTCTCCCGTGCCTGAAGGGCCAGGGATGTGAACGAACGTTATCTACAGCATCCCGCAAGCCGCCGTTTCGCGGTGGACGGGGAGGGGGAAATCACACGTGGGACATGTTCACCGGGCACCGTTCCCGCATCACGCGGCAGACCTGCCGTGCGGGACCGGTCGCCAGGGGAGCCGGTACGAGGTTGCCGCACCACCGCGCCGTCAGCCGCGCGGCACGGTGGTACGGCCTGCCCGGCCCATCCGGTCCGCCGGCCGCCTGCGCGCCGGAAGCCACGGAGCCGCCTCCCCCGCTCGTCGAAGCAGGAGGTCGGCCATGAGGGTCCTGCCTTTCCTTCCCCTGACGCTGGGCCGGCCGTGTCCGTGCCCGGTCCGCCTGCCAACCGCTCTGCTGAAGGCCACCGCGCTGGAGCTGGTCGTTCTCGCCGGGCACGTGCTCCTCTATCCCACCGGCATCACGGGGGAACGACGGGCCGCGCCACACCCGGCCGGACCGCACACCGCACCCCCCGGCGCCACCTCCACCGCCCCGGCCGGAGCCTCCCCCCTCCCCGTCGAGGGCGACGAGCACCCCCCTGTCGTCCTTCTGCACGGCTTCATCGACAACCGTTCGGTCTTCGTGCTGTTGCGCCGCTCCCTCGCCCGGCACGGCCGACGTCACCTGGAATCGCTCAACTACTCACCGCTGACCTGCGACATCCGCACCGCGGCCGAGTTGCTGGGGCGGCATGTCGAGGAGATCTGCGCACGCACCGGACACCACGAGGTCGACATCGTCGGACACAGCCTCGGCGGCCTGATCGCCCGCTACTACGTACAGCGACTGGGGGGTGACCAACGGGTCCGCACCCTGGTCACCCTCGGCACACCGCACGGGGGAACGGCCGTCGCCCCGCTGGCGAGCGCTCACCCCATCGTGCGGCAGATGCGTACGGGGTCCGCACCGATCGAGGAGCTGCGCATGCCCGCGCCCGGCTGCCGCACCCGGTTCGTGAGCTTCTGGAGCGAGCTCGACCGGGTGATCGTCCCGGCCGAGGCGGCCTGCATCGACCATCCGGATCTCGACGCACAGAACGTACGCGTCACCGGGATCGGCCATCTCGCACTGCCGGTGCATCCGGCCGTCGCCGCCGCGGTCCGGCAGGCACTGGAATCCCGCGACCCGACGACCGAAGCCATCGGAACCGCAGACACCACAGGCACGGCAGGCACCACAGGCACGGCAGGGGCTGCATGAGCCGCAGGGGCTGCATGAGCCGCACGGACCGGCGGAGACCCCACAAATAGAACGCGTTTCGAACATAGAGCCAAGGCTGTGTGCACAGTCCGTCGAAAGACGGCCGATTGCCCGTTTCCTGAGTCGCCCATGCCCGCCGAAGATTGTCGGCGTCACGTACCGCCGGGTACAGTCGCGGCCACTGCTCCCCCTGGGATCCCACCGCCGGAACCCAGAGCACAGGTCCTGCTGCCGAGGCGAGAGAGAAGTTGGTGAACGACCAGCACCCCCACGCCGGGTACGCCGGATACGACAGCGAAGCGACCGGCAACTTCGACAGCGATCCGCTCTTCGGCTCGCTCCCCGGCGGCCACGACGGCGCGTACGGCAGCGGCTACGGCGCCGGGCAGTCCGGATACAGCGGCCAGTACGACTCCACGCAGTGGGACACGGGTGCACACCCGACCACCTCGTACGACGCCTACTCCCCGTACGCCGCGCAGCCCCAGCAGCAGTACGAGGCGGGGCCGACGTACGAGACCACGGCCACCTGGACGCCCGTCGACTACGGCGCGGAAGCGACCACGGCCACCGCCACGTTCGCCGGCATCCCGGCACAGGGCGGCGCCCCGGACACCACGGGTCAGTGGGACACCAGCGGCTGGCACACGAACGACCCGTGGGCTACGAGCGAGACGGCCGCATACGACAGCGGCGCGTACGACGCCACCGCCTGGAACACCGGCGCCACGCCCGAGCACGAGCAGCAAATCGCGCAAACCGCGGAAACCGCACAGGTGTCGTACGAAGCGCCCCCGGCACCCGAGGCGCACGGAACCTACGAGTCCTACGCCGACCTGGGCTCCTACGACCCCTACGAGCCCTACGTCGACGCCAGCACGGACAGCACGGTTGACCCGGGCGACGCAGATGACGCAGATGACGCGGATGACTCAGGCGTCACCGGGCTCGCGGACGCCGCAGACGCCGCACCCGGCTCGCGACGCACCGTCAGCCGCCCCGCCACCCGCAACGGCGGCGGCAGCCGCAGCCGGCGGCGTTCCCCCGCGAAGCGTTCCGCGCTCCTCACCGTCGCCATTCCCTCCGCCTGCGTGATGAGCGTGGCCGGAATCGCCGCGGCCTCCGTCGGCGGACTGGGCAGCGAGGACAAGAAGGACGACAACACCACCACGATGGCGGCGGCCGACCCCGACTCCGTCAAGCCGGTCGCGGCCAACAACAAGCTGGACACCCAGCTCGCCAACCTCAGCGCCGACGCCGAGAACTTCGCCGACCGCGCCAGCCGTACCCAGGAGCGCATCGACCTGCGGGAGCGGCAGGCCGCCGAGAAGAAGAAGCGCGAGGTGGAGGCCGCCCGCAAGGAGGCCCTGCGCCCCAAGTACGTCATGCCGGTCAAGCGGCACGGCCTCAGCGCGTACTTCGGCCAGGCGGGCGTCAACTGGATGTCCGTGCACACGGGCATCGACTTCCCCGTCCTGGAGGGCACGCCCGTGATGGCCGCGACGGACGGCACCGTGCGCACCCAGCTGAACAGCGCCTACGGGAACATGGCCATCGTCACCATGGCCGACGGGACCGAGACCTGGTACTGCCACCTCAGTGGCACCAAGATCCGCTCGGGCCCGGTCAAGGCCGGTGATGTCATCGCGTACTCGGGCGACACCGGGAACTCGACCGGCCCGCATCTGCACTTCGAGGTGCGCCCCGGTGGCGGACCGGCGGTGGACCCGCTGCCCTGGCTCCGCAGCCACGGCGTCAACCCGACCTGAGCTCAGCGGGGCGGGGGCCGCGACCCCCGCCCGCCGCCGTCGGCTCCGTCTACAGCTTCTCGACCGGCGCGTAGCGCAGCAGCAGCTTCTTGGGCCGCTCGTCGCCGAAGTCGACCGTGGCCTTCGCCTGGTCGCCGACGCCCTCGACCGCCGTCACCGTGCCGAGCCCGAACTGGTCGTGCGTGACCCGGTCACCGACGGTCAGCGCGATCGTCGGCTTGTCCGAGGTCCGCCGGGTCGCGAAGCCCGAGGGCCCGGAGCGCGCACGCGACGCGGACAGCGACGACGTGATCCCCGAGGTCGGTCCGGCCGGAGCCGCCATCGGCCCGGTCCGCTTCCACTCCAGGTGCTGGTCCGGGATCTCCTCCAGGAACCGCGACGGCGGGTTGTACGAGGGCTGTCCCCACGCGCTGCGCATCGCGGCCCGGGTCAGATAGAGCCGCTCTCGGGCACGGGTGATGCCGACGTACGCGAGCCGCCGCTCCTCCTCCAGCTCCTTCACCTGGCCCAGCGCCCGCATGTGCGGGAAGACGCCGTCCTCCATGCCGGTCAGGAAGACGACCGGGAATTCGAGGCCCTTCGCGGTGTGCAGCGTCATCAGCGTGATGACACCGGAGCCGTCCTCGTCCTCGTCGGGGATCTGGTCGGAGTCGGCGACGAGCGCGACCTTCTCCAGGAACTCGGCGAGCGTGCCCGTGCCCGCGGCCGTGCCCGTGCCCGCGTCCTCCTCGCCGGCCGCTCCCCGCTCCTGCTCGAATTCGAGCGCCACGGCGGCCAGTTCCTGAAGGTTCTCGATCCGGGTCTCGTCCTGCGGGTCGGTGGAGGCCTGCAGCTCGGCGAGGTAGCCGGTGCGCTCCAGGACCGCCTCCAGGACCACCGCGGGGCCCGCGCCCGACTCGACGATCGTGCGCAGCTCCTCCATCAGCGTGTTGAACCGCTTGACGGCGTTGGCCGACCGGGCCGCCATGCCGTACGCCTCGTCGACCCGGCGCAGCGCCTGCGGGAAGGTGATCTTCTCGCGCAGGGACAGCGCGTCGATCATCGCCTCGGCCCGGTCGCCGATGCCGCGCTTGGGCACGTTGAGGATGCGGCGCAGCGGGACGGTGTCCTCCGGATTGGCGAGGACGCGCAGGTAGGCCAGGATGTCCCGGACCTCCTTGCGCTCGTAGAAGCGCACGCCGCCGACGACCTTGTAGGGCAGACCGACGCGGATGAAGATCTCTTCGAAGACACGGGACTGGGCGTTCGTACGGTAGAAGATCGCGACGTCGCCGGCCCTGGCGTCGCCCGCGTCGGTCAGCCGGTCGATCTCGTCGGCGACGAACTGCGCCTCGTCGTGCTCGGTGTCGGCGACGTAGCCGGTGATCCGGACGCCCGTGCCGGCGTTCGTCCAGAGGTTCTTGGGGCGGCGGCTCTCGTTGCGCTCGATGACCGCGTTGGCGGCGGACAGGATCGTCTGCGTGGAGCGGTAGTTCTGCTCCAGGAGGATCGTCGTCGCGTTCGGGTAGTCCTCCTCGAACTGGAGGATGTTGCGGATGGTCGCGCCGCGGAAGGCGTAGATCGACTGGTCCGCGTCACCCACGACGCACAGCTCGGCCGGGGCGTCGCCCTCGCCCGCCGGGCCGACCAGCTCGCGTACGAGGGTGTACTGGGCGTGGTTGGTGTCCTGGTACTCGTCGACCAGGACGTGCCGGAAGCGGCGGCGGTAGTGCTCGGCGACGTCCGGGAACGCCTGGAGCAGGTGGACCGTCGTCATGATGATGTCGTCGAAGTCCAGCGCGTTGGCCTCGCGCAGCCGGGACTGGTACATCGCGTAGGCCTGGGCGAGCGTCTTCTCGAAGCCGTCCGCGGCCTGGCCGGCGAAGGTCTCCTCGTCGATCAGCTCGTTCTTCAGGTTGGAGACCTTGGCCGTGAACGACTTCGGCGGGAAGCGCTTCGGGTCGAGGTCGAGATCGCGGCAGACCAGGGCCATCAGCCGCTTGGAGTCGGCGGCGTCGTAGATCGAGAACGACGAGGTGAAACCGAGCCGCTTGGACTCGCGGCGCAGGATACGTACGCACGCGCTGTGGAAGGTCATGACCCACATGGCGTTGGCGCGCGGCCCGACGAGCTGCTCGACGCGCTCCTTCATCTCGCCCGCGGCCTTGTTGGTGAAGGTGATCGCCAGGATCTGGCCGGGGTGCACCCCGCGCTCGGCGAGGAGGTGGGCGATCCGGTGGGTCAGCACCCGGGTCTTGCCCGAGCCGGCCCCGGCGACGATGAGCAGCGGGGATCCCGCGTGGACGACGGCGGCGCGCTGCTCGGTGTTCAGCCCGTCGAGGAGCGCCGCGGAATCGATGACGGGGCGGTGCGCGCCGTCGCGGTAGTAGGCGTCCCTGGGCGGCGGGGGCCCGTCGAACACGCCCGCGAAGAGGTCCTCCGGCACCGCTTCGGGTGCGGAGTCCTCGGGGGGCGGCGGGGGCTCTTCCTCCGAGTGCTGGAGGCCGGCCAGGAAGCTGTCGTCAAAGAGGCTGCTCATCGCTTGTCGAGTCTAGGCCGCCACACCGACACCCGGAGGCCGCATGACCAACCGCACACAGCGCACCGGACACGCAGAGGGTTCGAGCAACCACTCCACGTAAGAAATTCCGGGCCTCCATCACCCGCCGCGGCAAGGTCACGAAAATGTATCGGGCATATCGAACATCAACCTTCACAGCAGCACCATGGGTTGGCTAGCGTGCTCGACCGGGCGGCCCGTACCCCCTTGAGGCGAACCACGCCGAGCGGGCGCCCCCGCCGAATCCGGGCTGCCCCCACGGGAGTTCGGAACCGGGGACCCACACGCAGTACCGGGGTGAATCGGTCCTTATCCCCACTCGGACCGTAGGGCAGCCTTCCGTTCCGCCCGAACCCGACAGCTAACCCGGTAGGCGGTCCACGGAAGGAGATGCCGCCTTGGCGTCGCATCGCAAACCTCGCACCCGGGTGCGCACCACCGCACCGGCCGTCGGGCTCACCACGGCGGCCCTGGCGTCCGTGACCCTGCTCTCCACGCAGAGCGCCATGGCCGCCCCGGATCCTAAGCCCGGCGTCGAGGACGTCCAGAAGAAGGTCGACGACCTCTACCGGCAGGCGGGCACCGCGACCCAGCAGTACAACCAGGCGAAGGAAGCCTCCGCCACCCAGCGCGCCAAGGTCGACGCCCTGCTGAACGATGTCGCGAAGCGCGCCGACCGGCTCAACGACGCGCGCAGGACGCTCGGCACCTACGCGGCCGCGCAGTACCGCAGCGGCTCCATCACGCCGAGCGCCACGTTCTTCCTGGCCGACGACCCGCAGTCGTACTTCGACCAGAGCCAGTTGATGGACCGGATGACCAGCCGGCAGCAGAAGGCGATCACGGACTTCCGTACGCAGCAGGCCAAGGCGTCGAAGAAGCGCGCCGAGGCGGTGCGGAGCCTGGAGACGCTGACGACGACGCAGACCACCCTGCGCACCAGCAAGCAGAACGTCCAGAAGAAGCTGGGCGAGGCGCGCACGCTGCTGTCGAAGCTGACCGCCGAGGAGAAGGCGCGGCTCGCGGCGATCGAGCGCAAGAAGGAGGCGGAGGCCAGGCGCAAGGCGCGGGAGCTGGCGAAGCAGCAGGCCGCCGCGAAGGCCGAGGCCGACCGCAAGGCCGAGGAGGATGCGAAGGAGTCGGGGGGCGGTACGGGGACGGGCACCGGGACCGGCTCGGACAGCGGCGCCACCGCCAAGGCGGAGAAGGTCCTCGCCTTCGCCAGGGCCCAGCTGGGCAAGCCGTACGTCTGGGGTGCCACGGGCCCGGCGTCGTACGACTGCTCCGGACTCACCCAGGCGGCGTGGAAGTCCGCGGGCGTGGACATCCCGCGGACCACGTGGGACCAGGTCAAGATCGGTACCCGGGTCGCCACGGCGGATCTGCGGCCGGGGGACCTCGTCTTCTTCTACGACGACATCAGCCACGTCGGCATCTACAAGGGCGACGGGATGATGATCCACGCGCCGAAGCCCGGGGCGAACGTGCGCGAGGAGTCGATCTACTACATGCCGATCTACGGCAGCGTGCGGCCTGCGTAGCGGCTCGCACCGTCACCCCCGGCCGTCGGACGGCCGGGGGCCGGGGCCGCACGGCGGGATCAGGTCCAGAGCGTGGCGATGAAGATGTTGAGCATCGTCAGCCCGCCCACCGCCGCGAAGGCGCCCTTGTCGGCCTTCTCGTCGTCCCGCTTGATGTAGACGAGCGCGAGGACGACGACCAGGACCAGCAGCTTGACGCCGATCTTGATGTTGTTGACGTGATTGCCGTCGGCCTCGTTCAGCCCGACCAGCGCGACACCGGTGACCAGCATGGTCAGCGCACCGTGCAGCATCGCCGGGACGAACCGGGCCGTGCCCGCGCCCATCGCCTTCATCTGGGTCAGGAAACCGCCCAGCAGGGAGGCGATACCGATGATGTGCAGGGCGACGAAGACATGAATGAGTACGTCCATGAGGCCGCAGCCTAGCCCTGGCCATATCACCACTCGACAGGCAGGTACACCTTCCCGACCACTTCGCTCGCGCCTGTACCAATCGCCTGACTCTGGTGCAATTTTTCCGATCACTGGACGACATTGCCACGCCAAATTCAGACAATAAGCGTCATTACGACTCCTGCCCGTGCCCCGGGTTTAGCGTCCCTGAGCAGGTGACCGGCTTCACCGCCGCTCCGTACGCGGACGGCGCACCGGTCGCCCCGCCGAGAGATCGGGCGGGCCCGCCGGTAGCCCCCGGCGGGCAGTCGTCAGGAAGGACGCACGCCCTCGTGGCAGCGCATCGAAAACCCAAGCAGCGCCCGTACACCGGCCCTGCTGCCCGCACCGCGGCGACCCTCGCCTTCGCCGGGGCCGCCACCGCCGCGGTACTGCCCGGACCGGCGCACGCCGATCCGCAGCGCACCCCCGCCCAGGTCAAGGCCGAGGTGGACCGGCTGTACCACGACGCGGAGGTCGCCACCGAGCAGTACAACGGCGCGAAGGAGAAGGCCGCCGCCGCGGAGGACGCCGTCGACACCCTGCGCGACGAGGCCGCCCGCCGGACCGAGCGCCTCAACGCCTCGCGCGACGCGCTGGGTTCGTTCGCCGCCGCGCAGTACCGCACCGGCGGCCTCGGCCCGTCCGTGCAGCTGGCGCTCTCCTCCGATCCCGACCAGTACCTGGAACGGGCGTCGTACGTGGACCGGATCGGCGACCGCCAGGCCGCCGCGCTCAACAAGGTCCGGCGGCAGGTCGCCCAGATCGCCACCCTGCGCTCGCAGGCCAAGGGAGAGCTGGCCGCACTGGCCGCCCGCCGGGCCGAACTGAAGAAGCACAAGGCGACGATCACGGCCAAGCTGGCCGACGCGCAGCGGCTCCTCGACCGGCTGAGCCCGCCCGAGCGCACCGCCTACGAGAACTCCGACCACGGACCGGCCGACGGCGCGCGTTCCGCCGCCCGCGCCGACCGGAGCACCGCGCGCGACTCCGTCCGGGCGCCGAACGCCCGCGCCGCCGAGGCCGTCGCGTTCGCGTACGGGGCGCTCGGCAAGCCGTACGTCTGGGGCGCCACGGGCCCCTCCTCGTTCGACTGCTCCGGGCTCACCCAGGCCGCCTGGCGCTCCGCCGGCGTCTCGCTCCCCCGTACCACGTACACCCAGATCAACGCCGGGCGGCGCGTCTCGCGCTCCGAACTCGCGCCGGGCGACCTGGTGTTCTTCTACTCCGGCATCAGCCACGTCGGGCTCTACGTCGGCAACGGCCAGATGATCCACGCCCCGCGCCCCGGAGCACCGGTCCGGATCGCGCCGGTCGACCATATGCCCTTCGCCGGGGCCACCCGGGTGGCATAGGGCCTCTCGTTTGGATCCTGCCGGGCTCGCGTGCCCCGGTGCCTGATCCGGCCCGATCCAAACGAGAGGCCCTAGACTCCCGTCTCCGATCCGGAGCAACCCGCCATCGGAGCAACCGCCTTCGGGCCGGACCGCCCTCGGACCGGCCCGCCGTCGCCCAACCGGCCGGAGGACAACCCCACATGCCCATGGACGCCGATGTCCAGAACCATGCCCGTACGCTCGCCCAGCGCTCCCCGGACCACCTCCGGGTCGGGCCCTTCACCGTGCGGTACAACCCCACCTGGTCGAGCAAGTACGCCAATTACGCCATACCCGACCGGGACGCCGAGCCGACGGCCGAGGATCTCGACGCGCTGATCGCGGCGTTCCGCGAGCACGACCGGCTGCCCCGGCTGGAGTTCCTGCCCGGCTCGGCGCCCGCGGTCGAACCCGCGCTGCTCGCCGCCGGGTTCACCGTCGAGAACCGGGCCCCGGTCATGGCCTGCACGCCGGGCGACCTGCTGCCGCCGAAGCCGGTGGACTCCCTCACGATCGCCGAACCGGCCACCGAAGCGGAGTTCGCCGCCGCCGCGCTCGTCCAGCACCACGGATACGGCGAGAGCGGCGAGCCCGAGGACGGCGCGGCGGAATGGCTGCGCACCGCGGCCCGGGGCGGCGGCGTCGCGGCCCTCGCCACCGTCGACGGCGTACCGGCGGGCGCGGGCGGCTGCTCCGTCCCGGTCGACGGCCTGACCGAACTGGCCGGTCTCGCCGTCGCCGACGCCTACCGCCGCCGCGGCATCGGCGCCGCGCTCTCCGCCCATCTGACCGCGACCGCCTTCGAGCGCGGCTGCCGGGTGGTGTGGCTGGAGCCGGGCGACGCCGATGTGGAGCGGATCTACGCGAGCATCGGCTACCGCCGGGTCGACGAGAAGCTGAACATCTCGCTCGCCCCGGCCTGACGCGCCCGCCGCCCGCCGACAGGCCGAACCCGCCGACAGGCCAAGCCCGTCGGCGGGCTCAGACCAGCCGTCGGGCGGTGGCCCACCGGGTCAGCTCGTGGCGGTTGGACAGCTGGAGCTTGCGCAGCACCGCCGAGACATGGGACTCGACCGTCTTCACCGAGATGAACAGCTGCTTGGCGATCTCCTTGTACGCGTAGCCGCGGGCGATCAGCCGCAGCACCTCGCGCTCGCGCTGGGTCAGCCGGTCCAGGTCCTCGTCGACCGGCGGTGCGTCCGTGGAGGCGAAGGCGTCGAGGACGAAGCCGGCCAGCCGGGGCGAGAACACCGCGTCGCCGTCCTGGACCCGGAAGACCGAGTCGACCAGGTCGGTGCCGGTGATGGTCTTGGTGACATAGCCGCGGGCACCGCCGCGGATGACGCCGATGACGTCCTCGGCGGCGTCCGACACGGACAGCGCCAGGAACCGCACCGGGTTCTCGACGGCCCCCATCAGCGGGGCGCAGCGGCGCAGCACCTCGACGCCGCCGCCGCCGGGCAGGTGGACGTCGAGGAGGACGACCTCGGGGCGGCTCGCCGTGATGACGTTGACCGCCTGGTCGACGTCGGCGGCCTCGCCGACCACCTCGACGCCGGTCTCCTCGGTGCGGCCGATCTCGGCCTGGACGCCGGTGCGGAACATCCGGTGGTCGTCGACGAGCACGACCCGTACCCGGCGCTCCGGGCCCCCGGCCGCCGCCTCAGTGGTCTTGGTCATCGCTCGCCCTCTCCATCTCCAGCTCGACTTCCGTGCCCCCGCCGGGCACCGGACGCAGCCGCGCCGTGCCGCCGTTGCGCTGCATCCGGCCGATGATTGATTCTCGTACGCCCATTCTGTCCCCCGGTACGGAGTCCAGGTCGAAACCCGGCCCCCGGTCGCGCACCGAGACGAAGACCGTGCGGCCCTCGACCTCCGCGTAGACCTGCACGGCGCCGCCCTCGCCACCGTACTTGGCGGCGTTCACCATCGCTTCGCGTGCGGCCTGCATCTGCGCGGTCAGCTTCTCGTCCAGCGGGCAGTCGCCGACCACGACGACCTCCAGCGGGACACCGTGCTTGTCCTCGACCTCGGCGGCGGCGCGCTTGACCGCTTCGGCGAGGGTCTCGGGTTCGTCGTCCTCGTCCTTGCCGGTGCCCTCGGGGTTGTACAGCCAGTTGCGCAGCTCCCGTTCCTGGGCGCGGGCGAGCCTGCGGACCTCGCCCGGGTCCTCCGCGTTGCGCTGGATCAGGGTGAGGGTGTGCAGCACCGAGTCGTGGACATGGGCGGCCACCTCGGCGCGCTCCTGCGCCCGGATGCGCATCGTGCGTTCCTCGGAAAGGTCCTGGGTCATGCGGACGAGATAGGGGCCGGCCAGCAGCGCGATACCGGTGAGGACCGCGATGGCAGCGGTCAGGACGTTGCCGAGCTGGGCCGCGGAGCCGCGTACCACCATGAAGACGGCCAGGCCCAGGCCGACCAGGGCGACCCCGGCGAGCCCCCGGGCCAGATGCAGGACCCTGCGCCGGCTGCCGACCTCCATCCAGCGGGCGCGCCGGGCGTTGTCGGCCTGCCGCCACACCAGTACGGAACCGGCGCCGATCAGCAGCGTGGGCCAGATGTAGCGGTTGGCCCCGCTGCCCATGTCGACGTTGCCGACGAAGATCATGGCGCCGAAGACCAGCGCGATCAGGGCGAAGATCTGGCCCTTGTCGGGCTTGCGGAGCCGGCGCCCGCCGTCCGGGGCGGTCTCGAAGACCGAGCGCGGCGCCTCGACGCCGCCGACGCCGAGCGGGACGACGATCCAGAACACGGCGTAGAGCAGCGCGCCGAGGCCGTCCGCGAAGAACAGGCCGAGGAAGACGAACCGCACCCAGACGACGGGCAGTCCGAGATGCCCGGCGAGACCGCGCGCGACGCCGCCCAGCAGCCGTCCGTCGGCGCTGCGGTACAGCTTGCGCAGCGGTGGCTCCTCCGGTTCTGCGTTGCGGGAGCTGGTGGCTCGGGTCGTGGCGGCTGACATGCCCCGATCGTCACATGTCCGTGCGGGTGGCGGCATCAGGGTCGGCCCCCTAATCGACCCTGAGAGCACGGGCCGGGGGCGAGGGCCTGTCCGGCGGACCGGGGCCGGCCCTCAGGGGCCCGGCCGGCCAATATCAGGGATCGGCCAGGGTCGCCGCGGGTCCCGGACGGGCTCTCGGCCCGTCACCATGGAGCCATGACCGTTCCCCAGGACGCCTCCCCCGGTGTCGCTCCGCCCCCCGAACCGGCGCCTCTGCTGCGGCGCAGTCCGCAGCACAAGGTCGTGGCCGGGGTGTGCGGCGGGCTCGGCCGGTACTGCGACGTCGATCCGGTGATCTTCCGGATCGTGCTCGGTGTGCTGTCCGTGACCGGCGGCATCGGGCTGATCTTCTACGGCTTCGCCTGGCTGCTGGTCCCCGTGGACGGCGAGGAGGAGAACGAGGCGCGCAGGCTGCTGTCCGGCCGGGTGGAGGGGGCCTCGCTGATCGCGGTGCTGCTCGCGCTGATCGGCTGCGGTCTCTTCCTCTCCATGCTGGGCAACGGCGGCACGCTGGCGTTCTCCGCGATGCTGTCGCTCGCGGTCGTCGGCTTCGCCGTATGGACGCAGCACCGCAGGACCGCGGCGCCCGAGGACCCGCTGCATCCGGCGACCGCGCAGGCGGTGGCGGACGCGCCCCCCGAGGTGAAGGCGCCGCCGTCGCCGGGCAGCCCGTCGTGGTGGCGGGACCCGATCGTCAAGGACGGCACATCGGGGCCGGTGGCCGCCGGCTATCTGTGGGGTCCGGCCGACGCGACGCTCCCGGCCCGTGCGGCACACCCCGCGGGCGCCGCGCAGGACGATTCGTTCCGCGCGCCCCGGCGGGAGCCCGGTACCAGGGGCCCGACCTCGATCGGCGGCCTGGTGTTCCTGTTCGCGCTGATCGCGGGAGGCCTGGGCACGGGGCTGAGCTGGGAGTCCCAGCCGTTCGGTACGAGTCTGCAGTTCGGCCTGGCCGGTGCGCTCGCGGTGTTCGGGCTCGGGATGCTGGTCAGCTCGTTCCTGGGCCGGACGGGGTTCGGCACGGTCATGCTGGCGATGATCACGGCCGCCCTGCTGGCGGGCGCGTCCGCGCTGCCCAAGAACATCACCACCCAGTGGGTGCGCGAGGGGTGGCGGCCCACCTCGGTGGCGGCGGTCCAGCCGCACTACCGGCTGGGCACGGGGGTGGCACGGCTGGACCTCACCGGGATCACGGTCCCGCGGGGCGACACCGTCGCGACGGAGGTGAACGTCGGGGCGGGCCGCGCGGTCGTCGTCGTACCTAAGGACGTGACGGTGAAGGTGGACGCGCAGGCGGGCGTCGGCGACATCACGCTGCCGGTCAGCAGTCCGGGCGAGGCCCTGATCGGGGGGCCGCGCGAGGTGGACGTCGACGCCGCGCGGCGGGAGCACCGGACGCTTCCGCCGCCCTCGGGCAGCAGACCGGCCGGAACGGTCGAGCTCACTCTCGAAGTCGGCATCGGACAGGTGGAGGTCACCCGTGCTGCGTCATGAGATCCGTCCCGGACGGGCGGTGGCGGGCGTGGTGATGCTCGCGCTGGCGGCGGGGTACACGGCGGACGCCGCGGGCGCCTGGGACGCCCCGTGGGTCTTCTTCTTCGCGCTGTTCTTCGGCGGCTTCTGGCTGGCCGCCACCGCGACCTGGGTGAACTACCTGATCCGTCGCCGCCGTGACGCCAGAAGAGCGTCCACGGAGAACGCTGCGCCCCCGCCGAGCACCAGCGGCAGCCAGGCCATGAGGTAGGCCAGGTCGTTGCCGTAGTAGTACGGCGTGACCTGCCAGCTCACGGTCAGCCACAGGCTCAGCGAGATCAGCGCCCCGCCGAGCGCGGCGAGCCGGGCCCGGAGCCCGAAGAAGGTGCCGAGGCCGACGGCGAGCTCACCGATGGCGATGGCGTACCCGAAGGCTCCGGGGCTCTTCAGCGCGAGGTCGACGAGGGCCGGGATCGCGGACGAGTCGCGTACCGCGTGCATGGTCTCGCCGATGGAGCCGGGGCCGCTCGCCCGGAAGAAGGCACTGTCCGTCAGCTTGTCGAGCCCGGCGTAGATGAAGGTGACGCCGAGGAAGATCCGCAGGGGCAGCAGGGCGTGCTCCCGCGCCACGTCCTTGAGCCCTCTCGCCTCGCCCAGACCGCGTACGTTCGTGCCGTATCCCTGCATGTGGCTGCCCCACCTTCCGTAGACCCGTCACCAGACCATACGTACGCGGAGAACGCACTGCTCACCCGGTGGGTCGTCCGGCCCGGTACCCGCCGTTCCCCCGGGCGGCCCCGGACCACGCGGTCAGTCCGTCACGTCGATCTCGACCCGGTTCGTCTCCACTCCGGCGGCGGTCACGACCTGCACCTCCACCAGCCCCGGCTCGACCTCCACCGGTACCGGCACGGTCAGGACGCCGTCCGTCGGGTTGGCGAAGCCGCCGGTGACCGGGATCAGCGGCACATGCACATGGACCCGGCCGATCCGGACGACCATGCGGGCCAGCCGGTCCGGGGTCCCGGCGCCGGGCGGCACGAAGCCCGCGCCCCGGATCTCGATGTCGTCGCCGGTACGGACCGGCGCGTCCAGGTCCCCGGCCTCGCGGGCCCGGACCACCGAGAGGATCACCGGACGCCCGCCCTCCGCGTACTTCCCGGCGAAGTAGGCGAGCGCCGAGACGGTGACCAGCAGCGCCAGGCCCCAGGGCAGGTCCGGCAGCTGCTCGGGCCGGCGGGCCAGGCGGACCGCGGCGAACAGCACGGCGACGGTGCTCACCAGCACGTACTGCACATCCGTGAAGCTGCCCCGCCCGGAGTCGTCGGTGAGCAGATCGGCGGCGCGCGGCCGGTCGGCCCGCAGCTTCTGGAGGCGCCCCGACAGGGCCCGTACGGTCACCACCCGGCGTACGACGACGGCGACGGCGCACACCAGCGCGAGCACGGTCACCACGCCGGCGCCCCGGGCCAGATCCAGCCCCTCGATGAGTCCGTCGCGCTCGGCGTGGCCGGAGGCGCCCGCCAGCTGGAGCGCCAGTACGAGCACGGAGAAGACCGCGAGCAGCACCCAGGAGACGGCGACCGCCCGGGAGGTGGAGAGCCGGTTGTCCTCGCCGATCAACGGGGCGAGCAGGCCCCCGCGGGCCCGGTGGACATGGGCGGCGCCGGTCAGCAGGCCGGCGGTGACGAGTCCGGCGACCAGCCCCGCCGTACGGGCGTTGGTCCAGCCCGCGCCGATGGCGGTGGCGGCCTCGCCGATGATCAGCAGGGCGACGCCGCCCCACACCACGATCAGGGTGCGCCGCCACACCCGGTACAGCCAGGCGTCGCCCGCCTCCCGGCCCCGTTCGGCGACGGTCCTGGCGGACTGGGTCAGCTCGTCCGAGACCCACTGGCGGGTCGCCGACACGGACTGCGCGACCCCGGGCGGCAGCCCCTGGCCCGCGGCGAGTTCGTCCCGCTTGGCCAGGAACGCGGCCACCGCGCGCCGGTGGCCCTCGCGCGCCCCGTGCGGGCAGTCGCCGCACGTGCAGCCGCCCCCGTGCGTGCTGCTCGCCCTCGCCTCGTCCAACGCCACTGAGAACGCCGCCCTTTCAAGCCCCGGTGCAGCCAACTCGGCTGCTATTGCAGCGAATTGTGCCGTACGACAGGGCCGCGGACCGCATCGGGGCGGTCCGTCGGCGCGTGTCGTCAGAATGTGCGACTGATCCGGCGCCACAGGGGCTGGTAGTTGATCCATGCCACCAGGTCGCTGCCCAGCTGGTCACGGGTGGCGACCGCGTCCCGGTGCTCGATCAGTACCGGTTTCCCGGCGGCCCGCGCGGCCAGTTGCACCTGGCAGGAGCGCTCCAGCGCGATGAACCACCAGGCGGCCGCGTCCACCGAGTCGCCGACGGTCAACAGCCCGTGGTTGCGCAGCACGATCGCCTTGTGCCCGCCGAGCGCGGCGGCGATCCGGCGCCCCTCGTCCTCGTCGACGACGACCCCGGTGTACGCGTCGTACAGCACGTGGTCCTCGTAGAA
The DNA here is from genome assembly GCF_042731715.1 of Streptomyces sp. NPDC059832. Classification (NCBI taxonomy): domain Bacteria; kingdom Bacillati; phylum Actinomycetota; class Actinomycetes; order Kitasatosporales; family Streptomycetaceae; genus Streptomyces; species Streptomyces sp. NPDC059832. The sequence goes on from NZ_JBHWIY010000003.1 coordinate 217,975, forward strand.
GGCGCAGGAATCCTGGGTGATCGGCTCGATGAGCTCGCCGAGCGCGGACAGGGCCCGTCCGTGCACGGAGTGGGTGTGCGCGACGGCGACGACGTCCGGGCGGGCCCGGTGCACCTGCGCGTGGACGGCGAAGGCGGCCTGGTTGACGTGGTGGCGCCCCTCGACGACCTGCCCCTCGCCGTTGGCCAGGATCAGCTCGTCCGCCGTGAGCCCGTCGAACGGGGCCCCGAAGGGGTTGACCCAGAAGCAGTCGGTGAACTCCGGGTCCCGTGCGGTGATGTGGCCGGAGACGCCGTCCTCGTACCCGTACTCCCCGAACAGCCGGAGCGCCCCGGCCAGTCGTTCCTTGCGGTACCCGCGCTCGTCGGCCACGGATTCGTGGACGGGCGGCATCGCGAAGTGGAGCTGGTCCACAGGTATGGGTGTGGGCTCGGACATGGCGGCTCCTCGGGGCTCCCAGGGCGTACGGGACCGGAAGTTACCGCCGGTTGCCGCAAGTGGCCAGGGGTGCCGGGGGCGATTCACCGGGAAAACCGCCCCGGGCACAGGCCGACTACCTGCCGCGGCTGTAGATCTGGGTGAGGTCCGCTTCGATCCGGAACGGCACGTCCAGGCTGAGCTTGTTGTGGTAGATCCCCGTCGGGGTGTACGCCTGCCGGGCCGGGTCGAGCTCGTACACGTACACGATCGGCAAACCGTCGGCATCCGCCTCCACTCGCCAGAAGTGAACTACTCCGGCGGCGGCGTACTTGCGCGGCTTGACGTCACGATCACGGTCCTGGGAATCGGGTGAGACCACTTCCACGGCCAGGACCACGTCCTCGGGCGCATACCAGGTCTGGTCGGCTCCGGTGTCCGCCTCCGCCCGGTACACCACCATGTCGGGCTCCGGGCGATTCCTCTTGTCGAGCCTGATGGCCATTTCCCGGTCGACGTCGAGATCGTGCGGCAGATGCGCAAGCAGAGCCTGCTCCAGCAACCACATGGTGCGGGTGTGGAATTTCCGCTGCGGACTCATGAAGACGAGACGCCCGTCGATCAGCTCGGTGTGGGGCGGGAGGCCCGGAATCCGGTCGAGGTCGTCCGCTGTCCATCCGCCCTCGGGCGGGACAGGCCACCGGCACCGCTGCTTCTCAAGCCTGGGCTCGGGTGCGGCGCTCATGATTGCTCCCATGGGGCAGAGTCTCGTCTCCTCAGCCAGCGTACCCAGCTCATACGACGATGCCGCCGCCCAAACGAATGAGCGACGGCATCGGCATTGGCCTTGCGGGAGGGGTCACTCCCACTCGATGGTGCCCGGCGGCTTGCTCGTCACGTCGAGCACGACGCGGTTGACGTCGGCGACCTCGTTGGTGATGCGGGTCGAGATCCGGGCGAGCGTCTCGTACGGCAGGCGCGACCAGTCGGCCGTCATGGCGTCCTCGGAGGAGACCGGACGCAGGACGATCGGGTGGCCGTAGGTGCGGCCGTCGCCCTGGACGCCGACCGAGCGGACATCGGCGAGCAGGACCACCGGGCACTGCCAGATGTCGCGGTCCAGGCCGGCCGCGGTCAGCTCCTCGCGGGCGATGGCGTCGGCCTCGCGGAGCAGGTCGAGCCGCTCCTTGGTGACCTCGCCGACGATACGGATACCGAGGCCGGGACCCGGGAACGGCTGGCGCTGGACGATCTCCTCCGGCAGGCCGAGCTCCTGGCCGACCATCCGGACCTCGTCCTTGAACAGCTGGCGCAGCGGCTCGACGAGCTGGAACTCGATGTCCTCGGGGAGGCCGCCCACGTTGTGGTGCGACTTGATGTTGGCGGTGCCGGTGCCGCCGCCGGACTCGACGACGTCCGGGTACAGCGTGCCCTGGACGAGGAAGGCGACTTCCTCGCCGCCGGCGGCGCCCTCGGCGACGATCTCGGCCTGGGCCTGCTCGAAGACGCGGATGAACTCGCGGCCGATGATCTTCCGCTTCTGCTCGGGGTCGGAGACCCCGGCCAGCGCGGCCAGGAAGCGTTCCTCGGCGTCGACGACCTTCAGCTGGACTCCGGTGGAGGCCACGAAGTCCTTCTCGACCTGCTCGCTCTCACCCTTGCGCATCAGACCGTGGTCCACGTACACGCAGGTCAGCTGGGAGCCGATGGCCTTCTGCACGAGGGCCGCGGCGACCGCGGAGTCCACCCCGCCGGACAGACCGCAGATGGCGCGCTTGGTGCCGACCTGCTCGCGGATCAGCGCGATCTGCTCCTCGACCACATTGGTCGTGGTCCAGGTCGGCTCGATGCCGGCGCCGCGGTAGAGGAAGTGCTCCAGGACCTGCTGGCCGTGCGTGGAGTGCAGGACCTCGGGGTGGTACTGGACGCCGTAGAGCTTCTTCTCGTCGTTCTCGAAGGCGGCGACCGGCACGACGTCGGTGGACGCGGTGACGGTGAAGCCCTCGGGGGCGGCGGAGCAGGCGTCGCCGTGCGACATCCAGACCGACTGCTCGGCGGGGGTGCCCTCGAAGAGCGTGGAGCCGGTCTTGGAGACGGTGAGCGGGGTACGGCCGTACTCACGGGCACCGTTGTCGTCGACGGTGCCGCCGAGCGTGGTGGCCATCAGCTGGAAGCCGTAGCACATGCCGAAGACCGGGACCCCGGCCTCGAACAGCGCACGGTCGAGGGAGGGCGCGCCCTCCGCGTACACCGAGGAGGGGCCGCCGGACAGGATGATCGCCCGGGGGTTCTTGGCCAGCATCTCGGCCACCGGCATGGTGGACGGGACGATCTCGCTGTAGACCCGGGCCTCACGGACGCGTCGGGCGATGAGCTGGGCGTACTGCGCGCCGAAGTCGACAACGAGAACCACGTCGGTGGTGGTGTCGGGGGCGGCGGGGGGTGCTGCTGGCACGGGCGGCCTTCCGGCGGTGAAGGGGGGTCTGTTTTGTCGATTCTACCGGGGTTGCGGAGTCCCCCGTCGTCCCGCCCGTACGGGGGCGCGGGGGCGGACTCCGGCAGGGGCCCGGCCGGACCCGGTGTCTCAGCATCCGGGCCCCGTGTTGGCCCGCCCTCGGCAGCGGGGCCATACTGAGTTCCATGCAGCAGCACACGACCTTCGTCTTTACCTATGGCATCCGGCCCGCCGGCTGCCATGGTCGTGCTGCTTGATCCCAAGCAACGTTCCAGGCGCCCCGGGCCGAAAGGCCCGGGGCGCCTTGGCGTTACGGACCGGTCGGCCTCGGGGACCACACCCCACGAGGAGTCACCACCATGACCAGCACCGCCCCCGCGAAGACCGCCCAGGCGAAGACCACCGCCGAGAAGACCGGTGCGCACACCGAAGAGGCAGCCACGCTGATCGACGACGCACGGGCCCGCATCGACACCCTCGACGACCGGATCATCGGACTCGTCCAGGAGCGGATGGCCGTCTCGGCGGTCATCCAGGAGGCCCGGATCACCTCCGGCGGTCGCCGGATCAGCCTCTCCCGCGAGATGGAGATCCTGGCCTCGTACCGGGACGCGCTCGGCAGGCCCGGCACCTCCCTCGCCATGACGCTGCTGGAGCTGTGCCGCGGCCGGGCGTGACGCCCCGCGGGCCGGGGGTCCCCCGGCGTATCCCAGTTCGGGCCGACTCTCACCCGTACGGCGCGTGACCGGGTCCGGCGCGGCTTCGTTGGTCCCGGTGTCCGTGCCAGCCAGGGGCGGCTCTGGAAGGAAACCACGCGTGGCTCCGCTGGAGCGTGTGGCGCGCTGCAGGTGCGCCGTGGGACCGCGCCCCAGCGTGCGTGACCGGTCGGCAGGGGACAGCAGCCCGGTCACCCCAGGATACGGCCGGCTCCGGGGACGCCCGGAGCCGGCCGTATCCGGTTGAGATCCAGTCGAAACGGCCTGCGCGACGCGGGCCGCGTCCCGGCACCGACGTACGAAGGGCCCCGCCGACCGAACCCGAACCCGGTCCGCGGGGCCCTTTCCCGTGCGAGCGGGGCCGTTTCCCTTGGAAGCAGGGGCTGCTTCCCGTGGAAGTGGACGTGAGGGGCGTCACATAAAGGTTCTGTGAGCATCCGGACAACCATTGCGGCGGACCGCTGGTCAACCATGCGGAACCACCGGCCCCGCTCGTGCCCCCTCACGACGGGCCCGTCCCGAAACCCGTATCGCGCACCGCGCTACGCCGGACTTCCGAGGTCACCATGAAGCTTCGCCGCGCCCTGGCACTCGCCGCCGCCACGGCAGTCATCGCCCCTGCCGCGGTCCTGGCCGCCCCCGCCGCGTTCGCCGTGACGACGGACGGGACCGCCGCCGCCGGGGCCACCGGCTCGCCCTCGCCGAGCGGCTCCGAGTCCCCGGCGACCGAGCCGAGCGCGTCCGCCTCCGAGTCCGCGTCCGCACCCGCCGGGGAGACCGGCGAGGAGTCCGGCACACCCGGTCCGGGCGAGACCTCCGAGAGCACCGGTCCGGCCCCGGGCGAGGCCGTCGGCGCGACCCCGAGCGATTCGGCGAGCGCCTCGTCGTCCGCGTCCGCCTCCCCGTCGGAGTCCGAGGGCCCGGAGGAGCCGGCCGAGTGCGCCAAGTCCGACCTGGACATCTCCGTCAACGGCCTGCCCGGCCGGATCGCCCGGGGCAGCGGCTGGCACGCGTTCAAGATGAACGTCTACAACTCCTCGAAGTCCGCCGTGAAGGAGATCGACTACTTCGCGGGCGCCTCCTCCGACAAGGCGGGCAACGACCTCTTCCGCTCGAAGCAGGTCAGCCTCCAGGCCCTCGACCCGGAGACCGACAAGTGGGTCGAGCTCAGCGAGGACGGCCGCGCGGTCGGTTACGTCGGCCAGTCCGACGAGATCCCCGCGGGGTACGAGGTCGACATCCCGCTGCGCATCAATGTGAAGCCGACCGCCCCCGTCGGCGCCGGATTCACGCTCGGTGCCGGTCTGTACGTGGGCGACAAGGACTGCATGGGCGTCAGCGACGTCGCGTACAAGTTCAAGATCGTGGAGTCCGGCGGGAGCGGTTCGACACCGCAGACGGGCGGCAGCGCCCCGGTTCCGTCCACGAAGCCGGCCGACAACCCGACGGGCAAGGTGTCCGGCAGCCTCGCGGAGACCGGTTCGTCCTCCGCGCTGCCGGTGTTCGCCACCGCGGGCGGCGCGGCCGTAGTGCTCGGCGCGGGCGCGATGTTCCTCGTGCGGCGCCGCAGGAACGGTGACGCCGGCGTGTGACGCGTCGGGTCACCGTGAACGGGGAGGGGCTGCACTCGGAGGGGGGTGCAGCCCCTTCCGCCGTCCCGGAGCGTCCTACGGCTGCTTCTTCGGCGGGACGGTCGGCAGCCCGAGGAACGGCAGCTTCAGCGCGCCGAAGGCGTCCTTCGGCACGGCCGGCGACCGCGGCTCGACCGCCGCCAGCCGTTCGTACGCCTCGCCCGGTGCCGGGCGCGGGTCCGCCTCGCCCTTGTTGGGCCAGAAGGACATGGCGCGCTCGGCCTGGGCGGTGATGGTGAGCGACGGGTTGACACCGAGGTTCGCGGAGACCGCCGAGCCGTCGACCACCGAGATGCCGGGGTGCCCGTGGAGCCGGTGGTACGGGTCGATCACCCCGTCGTCGGCGGTGGCGCCGATGGGGCAGCCGCCGAGGAAGTGCGCGGTGAGCGGGGTGCCCATCAGCTCGCCCACGTTCGAACCCGCGAAGCCGTTGATCTCCTCGGCGAGCAGCGTGGCGCCGCGCGTCGCCTCCTCGATCTGGGTCGGGTTGGGCGCGCCGTGCCCCTGCCGGGCGGTGAGCAGGCCCTTCCCTATGCCGCCCGGCTTTCGGTACGTCGTCAGGGAGTTGTCGAGCGACTGCATGACGAGCCCGATGATGGTCCGTTCCGACCAGCGGCGATTGGAGAGCGAACGCACGGCGAGAGTCGGGTGCCTGGCCATGTTGCCGAGCCAGCCGAGCACCCGTCGGCCGCCGTAGGGCACCTGGAGGATGGACATCGAGCCCATCGCGTTGGAGCCCTTGCCGTAGCGGACCGGCTCGATGTGGGTGTTCTCGTCGGGGTGGATCGAGGAGGTGATCGCGACGCCCCGGGTGAAGTCGGCCTTCGGGGTGCCGTGCTTCTTGCGGTAGCGCCGGTCGCTGGTCTGCGAGCCGACGAGCGCCTCGGAGTTGGTACGGGTCAGCTCGCCGAGCCGGGCCGAGAGCCGGGGCAGCAGCCCCTTGTCCTTCATGGTGTGCAGCAGGGTCTGCGTCCCGTACGTGCCGGCCGCGACGACCACCTTGCGGGCGCGCAGCCGCGTGGGCTTCGCCTTCCTGCGGCGGTCGGTGGGGACGGTGACGACGTGGTATCCGCCCGCCGGGTCGTCGGTGATCGCGACGACGGAGGTCATCGGGTGGATGACGGCTCCGGCCTTCTCGGCGAGGTGGAGGTAGTTCTCGTTGAGGGTGTTCTTCGCACCGTGGCGGCAGCCGGTCATGCATTCGCCGCACTCGGTGCAGGCCTTGCGGGCGGGGCCCGCGCCGCCGAAGTACGGGTCGGCGACCGTGCCGCCGGGCTTCGCCTTCGCCGTGCCGTCGGCGTCCTTGCCGTCGCCGAAGAAGACGCCGACCGGGGCGAGGTGGAAGGTGTCGCCGACCCCCATCGCCTGTGCGGCCGCCTTCAGATGGACGTCGGAGGGGGTCATCGTCGGGTTGAGCCGGACCCCGAGCATCCGCCTGGCCTGGTCGTAGTACGGCTTCAGCTCGTCCTGCCAGTCGGTGATGGCCGCCCACTGGCGGTCCTCGAAGAACGGCGCCGGGGGCACGTACAGCGTGTTGGCGTAGTTGAGCGAGCCGCCGCCGACGCCCGCACCGGCGAGCACCATCACATTGCCGAGCAGATGGACGCGCTGGATGCCGAAGAGTCCGAGGGCGGGGGCCCACAGGTAGTTCTTGAGGTCCCAGGAGTTCTTGGGGAGGGTGCCGGGGGTGAAGCGGCGGCCCGCCTCCAGCACCCCGACGCGGTACCCCTTCTCGGTCAGCCGCAGGGCCGACACCGCACCGCCGAAGCCCGAGCCGACGACGAGCACGTCGTAGTCGTAGGCGGCGTCGTCGTCGGTTCCTTCCGGCGCGACGGGCCGATTCTGGGCAGGGCTGTCCTGGGACATGGCTCTCCTCGGTACGGAACGGGCGGAAGGTGCTGCGGTGCCACCGGGGTCAGCGCAGGCGGAACGCCTTCATCGCCTTGAGGCTGACGCTCATGAACGCCGCGTACTTCTCGTCGTCCATACCGAAGGACGGGGCGAGCGGAATCAGCCGCTGCTGGGCGACGGTCTGCGCCTCGGTGTACTTGAGGATGCCCTCGGAGCCGTGCCGGCGGCCGAGTCCGGAGTCCTTCATGCCGCCCATCGGGGACTGCACGCTGCCGTACGCGGGGGCGTACCCCTCGTTGATGTTGACGGTGCCGGTCCGCAGCCGGGCGGCGACCCGGTGGCCGCGCCCGGAGTCCTTGGTCCAGACGCTGGAGTTCAGGCCGTACGGGGTGGCGTTGGCGAGGGCGACGACCTCGTCCTCGTCGGTGAAGCGGTAGATGGAGACGACCGGGCCGAAGGTCTCCTCGCTGCACACGGCCATCGGCGCCTCGACGCCGTCGAGGATGGTCGGCTCGTAGAACAGCGGACCGATGTCGGGCCGGGCGACCCCGCCCGCGACGAGCCTGGCGCCCTTCTCGACGGCCTCCGCGACATGCCGGGTGACGGTCTCCAGCTGGCGCTCGCCGACCAGGCAACCCATGTCGGCGCCGTACGCGAGGGAGTTGCCGAGCCGCATGGCCTTCGTGCGGGCGGCGAAGCGGGCCACGAAGTCGTCGGCGACCGACTCGTGGACGTACAGCCGCTCGATGGAGATGCAGAGCTGACCGGCGGAGGAGAAGCAGGCGCGGACGGCGCCCGCGGCGGCCTTCTCCACGTCGGCGTCCTTCAGGACCAGCATGGCGTTCTTGCCGCCGAGCTCCAGCGAGACACCGACGAGCCGGGCCGCCGCGCCCTGCGCGACCTCGCGGCCGGTGCGGGTGGAGCCGGTGAACGAGACGTAGTCGGCGTGCTTGACGACCTCGGGGCCGACGACGGGTCCGTCCCCGAGGACGACCTGGAACACCTCGGCGGGCAGTCCGGCCTCGATCAGCAGGTCACGGGCCCACAGCGCGGTCAGCGCGGTCTCCGTGTCGGGCTTCATCACGACGGCGTTGCCGGAGACGAACGCGGGCAGCGCGTCGCCGACGGACAGCTCGAACGGGTAGTTCCACGGCGCGATCTGCCCGATGACGCCGCGCGGCTGGCGCAGCTCGGTGACCTTGGTGAGGGTCGGCACGACTCCGGTGTGCCGCTTCGGCTTCAGGTACGAGCCGGCCTTGCGCCCGTAGTGGCGGGCCGCGACGGCGACGGCCTGCACCTCCTCGTGGGCGTGCAGCCGGGCCTTGCCGGTCTCCAGCTGGATGAGGTCGAGCACCTCGGCCTGGCGGCTGAGCACCAGGTCGTGGAAGCGGAGCAGTACGGCGGCCCGCGCGCGGACGGGGGTCGCGGCCCAGGCGGGCTGGGCGGCGCGGGCCCGCTCGAAGGCGCTCGCCACGTCCTCGGGGGTGGACTCCGGCAGGTCGGCCAGCTTCTCCCCGGTGAAGGGGGTGTGGTTGGCCGTGCGGCCCGATCCGGCCACCCCCCGGGTCAGCTGGGCGACCACCTCGGGAGTCACCACATCGGCGGCGGTGCGCACCCCCGCGGGGGCGGCGGCCACCGGGTTGGTGCCGAGCGGGGCTGCGGAGGTGGACGTGGAGGCCTGCGAGTCCGTCATGAGGGCGAGAGTACGTCCAGCCGCACGCTTTGGGTACCCGTGAGTAACGGGTTTTCACACTCCCCACAAACAAGCCAGTGATCACTGGCAACAAAGCCCCTGATCAGGAGCCCTGCCATCCACGGCCCGGACCGGCGGACCTCATCCGGAGCTGTCGGGCGCCCGCCATCCGCGCAGCATCGTGTCGAACTGCGCCCGGGTCGTGTCCCAGTCGTCCGCCGGTCCCGTCATGTACAACGCGTACTCCGGACCGCCCTCCTCGCCGAAGTACATCTGGTCGATGGCGTGGCGCGGGCCCGGGTGGACCTTGGTCTCGGTCCAGGTGAACTCCCAGAGCGAACCGGGCCGGTCCCGGTACGTGTTGGAGTGCAGGGTCTTGCGCTGGTAGCCGGGCAGCCGCTCGGAGAGCTGCTTCTCCAGACTCGTCACCATGTGCATGTACGAGTTGTCGAAGTCGGGGTCCGGGTCGATGCTGATCCGGATGTAGTGCACGCCGTCGTCCGGGGTGTAGTCGATCTGGTTGCCGTCCGCCCGGCGCTCCCAGCCGTCGGGCACGACCAGACTGAAGCCCTCGGGGTCGTTCACCCGGTGCCAGCCGTCGGGCACGTCCTTCACCGGCTTGTCCTTCGCGGACGCGTCCGGCTTCGCCGACGGCGGGGCGCTGGGCTTCTCGGGGGCGGTGTTCGTGTGCCTGACCGTGTCGTCGCGCCCGGCGGTGCCCTCCGTCCGGTCCCCGTACTTCATCGCGGCGACGCCCGCACCGCCACCGACCAGCGCCGCGGCCGCGATGACCAGGACCACCGTGCGCCAGCGACTGCGGCTGCGCCGGGGCGCCGGGGCCGGCGTCGGGGTCGGGGCCGGGGCCGGGGCCGGGGCCGGGGCCGTCGGATGGGGCAGCTGAGTGGTCCCGGGCACGGGCGTGCCGTCCGCTCCCAGGGAGCGCAGGACCTCGTCGGGGACCCTCTGCGTCGGCACGTACGCCTGCGCCGCCACGGGCGCGCGGCCCTCCATGGCGTCCAGCAGCATCCGTTCGGTCTCGGCGGCCGACGGGCGCTCGTCCGGCTCCTTGCGCAGCAGCGCGGTGATCACGGAGGTCAGCGGGCCCGCCCGTCCGGGCGGCGGCGGCTCCTCGGCGACGACGGCCTGCATGGTGGAGATCGGGGACGTACGGCGGAACGGCGAACGTCCCTCGACCGCGGTGTAGAGCGTGGCGCCCAGCGACCACAGGTCGGACGCCGGTCCCGGGTCGCCGCCGCGCACCCGCTCGGGCGCCAGGTAGTCGATGGAACCGACCAGTTCACCGGTCCGGGTGATGGTCGAGTCGCCCTCGATGGCGGCGATCCCGAAGTCGGTGAGCAGCACCTGGCCGTCCTTGGCGAGGAGGACGTTGCCGGGCTTCACGTCACGGTGCAGGACCCCCGCCCCGTGCGCGGCGCGCAGGGCGCTCAGCACATGGAGGCCGATCCTGGCGGCCTCGCGCGGCTCGACCTCGCCGGACTCCTTGGCGGCGTCGGCGAGGGACGGGCCGTCGACGTACTGCATGACGATCCAGGGCCGGTTGTCGTACTCGATCACGTCATGCACGGTGACCACGCCCGGGTGCGTGATCCGGGCCGCCGCGCGGGCCTCCTTCTGCGTGCGGGCGTGCAGCACGATCCGGTCGGCCTCGGCGACGTAGAGACCGGCGGTCAACTCCTTGACCGCGACCGTGCGGTGCAGGACCTCGTCGTGGGCGCGCCAGACCTTGCCCATGCCGCCGCGCCCGAGAACCTCGCCCAGCCGGTACCTGCCGGCCAGCACCAGTCCCGTTTCCGTGCTCTGTGATCGATCCACGTATCCCCGCCCCGTTCCTCGGGTGCCAGATTACGGAGGGGATGCACGCCCACGGAACCTCGCACCGCCCACGAGACCGCACTGTGATGCTTGTCGCTCCGTCATCGACCGGGCGTTGTACGGAGAGAGTTCAGGGCGTCACGCGGTAGGAGGAGATGGCTTGTTCGTAGATGTCCGAAACCTTGTCGCGCCGGTTCTCCGGGCCGATGACCTGGATGACGTGGTAGCGGCCGGCCACGACCATCACGAGATTGCGGGCGTAGACCTCGCGTCCCGACGCGTCCTGCCAGGTGAACTGGCCCTCCGCCATGGCCTGTCGTCCGACGTCGATCCGGCGCAGCCCGCTCGATCCCGACCAGCTGGAGTCGCGGAACTGCTGCAACTCCAGTTCCTTGTCGGCCTGGTACGCCAGCGGGTCGTTGCCGCCGGCCTTGACGGTGTCGCGTCCCGGGACGATCAGCAGGCTGAAGCCGTCGCTGCCGTAGCGGATCTGGCGGTCCGCGTTGGCGGGGCTGCGCTGCCAGCCCTTGAGCACGCCGACCTCGAAGCCCTCCGGGTCCTTGCGCAGGGTGTAGCCGGAGGCGAGCGCGACGGCGGAGCGGCTGGTCTGCGGCTGCTGCGCACCGGGGGACCCCGAGGACGTCGAGCCGCCGGACCCGCCGCTGCCGGGCTCCGGCGAACCGGACGTCGACGACGCCGGGCCCGTGGAACGGGCACCCGGTTCACCCTCCGACTTGGGCATGAACATCACGGCGTACGCGATGGCCGCGACGAGGGCCAGCAGGATCAGCACCAGGAGCAGCCGCCCGAGCCGTCGCGGCGCCCGCCGCTCGCCCTCACGGGGGCGGGGCGGGGTGCGCAGCGCCTTGGGCCCCTTGGGCTCACGCGGCACCCGGGGGGCCCGGGAAGGCCGTGGGGGCTGGGCGACCCCGGGGGCCTGGGGGGCGTGGGAAGCCTTGAGGGCTCTTCCCGGCCCGGGTCCGTCCTGTCGGTCGGGCCTGTCCTTGGTGTGACGGTGGCGGCCGTGGGCCGCGCTCCTGCCACGTCGTCTGCGGACCAGCTCGCCCCTGCGGCGTACGACGGGAAGCCGGGCGCTGTCGGCGGACGGCAGGGGCACGACGTCCAGACCGGCCTCGGGCTCGGGCGCCGAGCGCACCAGGGAGCGCAGCCAGCCGCTCAGCTCCTCGAAGTCCGGGCGCTCGGTGGGGTCCTGGCGCAGCAGGGACTCGACGACGGGACGCAGCGGGCCGCACTCCTCGGCGAAGGCGGGTGGTTCGCCACAGACCATCTGGACGAGCTCGGCGGCGTTCTCCTCGGGGTACGGGGCATGGCCCTGGACCGCGCGGTAGAGCAGGGCGCCGAGCGCCCAGAGGTCGGTGGAGGGGCCGATGGGCGGCGCCAGCCGCCAGTTCTCGTGGACGGGGCCGGCCTGCTCGGGCGCCCAGCGCTCGGTGACCGCGCCGACCACGGCGATCCGGGCCTGCCGGGCGCGCTCGGCGGCGAGCGGGGTGGCCGGGCCGCGGTAGGCGGAGCCGGAACGGCCGCTCCCGGCGCCCTCGTCCCAGTGGTCCGGCTGTTGCTGTCGGCCGGGCCGGTGCGCGGGCAGTGCCGGAAGGTCGCCGTGGCGCCGGGCGTCGGCGCGCAGGGCATCCTCGCCCGAACCTCCGGCAGGGACAGGGCGCCCGGATCCGGGGCCGTCGCTCCAGGAGCCGGTGAGGTGCAGCCGCCGTGCGGGTGGCCGACCGTCCTCGTCGTCGTCCTCGTCGTGGGGATCCGCCGCGTACGGGTCCTTGGAGTACGGGTCGTCGGCGTACGGGTCCTCGGCATACGGGTCGTCGGCATACGGGTCGTCGGCGGCGTGGCCCCGGGGGGCGGCCGGCTGCGGACGGCTGTGGTCCGGGTCGGCCGGTTCCGTGCTTTCCGGCCGTGCGGAACGCTGGACCGGCAGGCTGCCGGTGTCCTCCGCCTCGCCCGCCCCGGTGCGGCGCCGGTCCTCGCTGACGCGTGCGGCGGCGCGGGCGCCCGCACGGTAGGCGGCGATGGCTCCGGCGCGCGCGGCCCGCAGGTGCGCGGCGTCTGCCGTGCCGCCGTGAGGGTCGTCGTCGCCATACGGATCTTCGGCGTACGGATCATCGCCGTACGGTTCGTCATCGCCGTGGGAGTCGCCGGTCGCCCTGCCCGCCTCGATCGCGGCCGGGCCTCGTGAGGCCGGCACCTCGGCCGGAGGGTCGGGCACGGGCGGCGGGGGCGGTATGGCAGGCGGGGGCGGCGCGAACACCCCGGCCGGGCCCGCGCCGATCGCCGGGCGGCCGAACCCGCCCTCGTCGCCGTATCCGCCCTCGTGCCCGTCCTCGTCCTCGTCCTCGTCGAGCTGCGGTGTCGGTACGTACCCGCAGAGCGCCTCCTCCGCCGCCCCGGCCGCCAGGCCGGTCAGCACCACGCGGCCGTCGTCACAGATCAGCACCGTGCGGACGGTGATGTTCCGGTGAGTCCAGCCGTGGGCGTGCAGCACCCGCAGCGCGGTCAGCACGTCGGAGCCGATCTCGGCGGCCCGGAAGGGATTGAGCGGTCGCTCCACGAGCAGGGCGGCGAGCGGGCGGGCCGGGACGAGTTCGCTCACGATCCAGAGCGAACCCGCCTCGGCGAACACGTCGAAGACCTGGTCGAGCCTGGGGTGGTCGGGCACCTGGGCCGCCGCCTGTGCCGCTTCCACGGCGCGCCGGACCGCCGGGTCCGCGGGCGCGCGCACGGCCCGGCCGGTGGCCCGTCGGTCCGCCGGGCCGGGATCGTCGGCGTCGAGCACCTCGGCGTCCACCACCTCGGGCAACGGCACCTGCCGGACCAGGACTTCCTGTCCGCTGTAGGTGTCGAACGCCCGGGTCTCGACCACTTCGTACTCATCGGTCGAAGGCAGCGGAAGGCGGTAGCGGTCGGCAAGTACCCGACCCGCGTAGTCGTCCACGACGCCTCCCCAGAGCGCGCTGTCCCCCCGGCCACGAAGACCGCGTCCATCCATCAATTGCGGTCACTTACCGTGCAATTGACCTACCGTTCCGGCTGCGTACGGTCTTCAGGCTCTCACGATACGTGGCAAGTGACGGCCGCGCGGCTGGGTCGGCTCATCCCGGCCCTTTTCACCCATGGGTCAGTCGATGGGCTTGAACGTGTCGAACGCGGTCTTGCGCAGCGTCCGGCACTCCGCGCTGTCCCACTCGTCCGCCTTGCAGCTGATCATGATCGCGTAGCCGTGGCCGGCGTCGACCTTGAAGCCCCGGTTGATCACATGGACCCGCTGGCCATGCTGGGTGCGCTCGAACTGCCAGTCGGCGACGGTCGGGTAGCCGTTGTACTGGACCTTGTTGATGCCGAGTTGATGGAAGCCGTTGCTGCTGGCCGCGACCGCGGCCTTCGCCGCGTTCCAGGCCGCGGCCGCGTCACCACCGGGCGAATCGGTGTAATCGACCTGGATACGGGGGAAGCCACCGCTCACGTTGTAGATGGCACCGGAGTTGCTGCCCGCCTTCTGGTCGAAGCGGAAGTCCTCGGGCATGGCGATCGTGAAGTGGAATTCCTTGTTCGTCACTGTCCGGAACCCGGCGGGCAGCGCGTCCCCCGGCTTGTCGCCCTTGTCACTGTCCTTGCCGTTGCCCTTGCCCTTGTCCTCGCCCTGGTTGCCGCTCTGGTCCTGGCCCTTGTCCTTGCCCTGGTCCTTGCCGCTGCCACTGCCGCTGTCGGTGTCCGTGGAACCACCGGTCGCCGTCGAGGGGCCGGCCGAGGTCGACTTGTCGCCCTTGCCGTTGCCGTTGCCGTTGCTCGCGTCGTTCTCGTCGTTCCCGCCGAGCGTGAGCGCGAGGACCGTGCCGATCACGGCGAGCACGATCACGGCCGCGATGATCGCCAGGGTGCGGCGCGGGACCACGTCCGTGATGGACGCCCGGGGTGGGGTGGCCGGTGACGTCGCCGGGCGCGGCGGCGGCACGACGGCGGAGGCCGCAGCCCCGCCGGCCGCGGCAGCCGCGGGCCGGGCGGGCTTCGCGGGGGTGTCCGCGGCACCGGCCGCGGCGGCGTCCGACGGAGGCGTCCTGGGCGCGGGCGGCGCGGTGGCCGAGGCCGCGGCGGTGCCCGCCGCGACGGCCGGTGCCGCCTTCGCGTTCCGTACGGAGCGCAGTGCGCCCCGCAGCCGGTCCCGCGTGCCCTCGCCCTGTTCCGCGGGCTTCGGCGTCGCCTTGGCACGGGGCTCGGCCGGAGCCTTGGGCAGCGCCATGACCTGGGTGGCGTCGGCGGGCGGCGGCACCACCGGGTCCGGCTTCTCGGGGGCGTGGATCACGTCGTTGAGCAGGGCACGGGCGCCCGCGTCGTCGAGCCGCTGCTCGGGGTCCCTGGCGAGCAGGCCGTAGATGACCTCCTCCAGCGGACCGGCGTTCTTCGGCGGGTCGAGCGGTTCGGTCATCACCGCGGTCAGGGTGGCGATGGCCGACCCCTTGTCGTACGGCGGTGAGCCCTCGACGCTGGCGTACAGCAGTCCGCCGAGCGACCAGAGGTCGGCGGGCGGTCCCGGCTTGTGGCCACGGGCGCGCTCGGGCGAGATGTACGAGGGGGCGCCGACGAGCATGCCCGTCGAGGTGACCGACGGGTCGCCCTCGACCTGGGCGATACCGAAGTCGGTCAGTACGACCCGGCCGTCCTCGGCGATCAGCACATTGGACGGCTTCACATCACGGTGCAGGATGCCCTCGCGGTGCGCCGAGCGCAGCACGTCGAGGATGGCGAGGCCGACCTCGGCGGCGCGCTTCGGCGTCAGCACGCCGTCCTCGCGCACCGCTTCGGCGAGGGACTTGCCCTCGATGAGCTCCATCACGATCCACGGCCGGTCGTCCTCGTCGACCACGTCGTAGACCGTCACCGCGCCGTTGTTGCGGATCCTGGCAATCGCCTTCGCCTCACGCAGCGTGCGCGTGATGAGCCGTCGCTTCTCGTCGTCGTCGATGGCCGAAGGGAACCGCAGTTCCTTGACCGCGACCGTGCGGCCCAGCGTCTCGTCGACGGCACGCCAGACCGTGCCCATACCGCCCCGGCCGAGCACCTCCCCGAGCCGGTAGCGCCCCGCAAGGAGACGTCCGTCCTTGTCCCGTTGGGGCTCCCGTGCCTGCTCCGCCTCCGACATGCGTCCCCTCTGCGATCAACCCGCCCTGGCAGAGCGTTCATTGTCCCTCACCCCGGCACCGGTCATGGTGCCGGGTCCGCAGGCCCGCCATGATGTGCCCGGAGGAAGGGAATCCCTGCCATGCCGATACTCAGGGCGTTGTTCGCCGCCCCGTTGGTGCTGGCGCTGTTCGTCATGGGAACAACGACCCCGCCCAGCGAACCACACCTCACGCCCGCAGCCACCTATCTGCCCCGGCTCGTCACCGAGGGCGGTGCTCCCACGGCGGCGCTGCTGGCCCATCGCGCCTCTTCCGCACCGTACGACACCTACCGCTCGACAGGCCCCAATGTCCGACGGGCGGACCGGTTCCGGGCGGGCAGCATCACCAAGACCTTCGTCGCCACGGTCGTGCTCCAACTCGTCCGGGAACGCAGGCTGCGGCTGACGGACACGGTCGAACGGCTGTTGCCGGGGCTGGTGCACGGCAACGGCAACGCCGGCCGCCGCATCACCCTGCGCGCCCTGCTCAGCCACACCAGCGGCCTCTACGACTACACCGCCGACCCATCGGCCCACCCCCTCTCCGCCACCGCGGCGGTCCGCGTGGCCCTGTCCCATCGTCCGACGGGTGCCCCCGGCCGCTACGCGTACTCCAACACCAATTACGCCTTACTCGGACTCGTCGTTCAACGGGTCACCGGACATCCCTACGCCACCGAGATCCGCAACCGCGTCATCACCCCTCTCCGTCTCACGGGCACCTCGCTCCCGGGCACCCGGACCGCCCTGCCCGTCCCGCACGGCCGCGGCTACACCCGCGATCCGGCCGACGGCAGCCTGCACGACACCACCGCGCTCGACCCGCGCACGGCGGGCGCGGCCGGCGAGCTGATCTCCACGCTCGACGATCTGAACCGCTTCTACGCGGCCCTGCTGGGCGACCGTCTCCTCGCGCCCGCCCAGCTGGCGCTCCTGCTGAACACCGGGGCCACGCACGGCGTCTACGGCCTGGGCATCTATCCGCAGAAGCTCTCCTGCGGCGTCACCGTCTGGGGGCACAACGGCCATATCGCGGGCAGTTATGTCCGGACCGCCGCCACCCGTGACGGCAGGCACACCCTGACGTACCGCATCGACACGGACACCCTGGCCGACGCGGAGCCCCTCGAAGCCGCTCTGCTGGACGCGGAGTTCTGCGACGGGACGCCGGGGCCCGGAGGTCCTGGGGCGTGATTCAGAAGTAGCGTCGTCCGCCCGGAGGGCGGGTCTCGCGGGGGCCGGCACGTGCGATGGCAAGGCGCCGGGGTGCCCTCGTAGCGGAGCTACCAGGGCATTTCGGCAACGCGGCGAGCGTGCGTGTCAGACCCCGCGAGACAGACGGGACTTCTGAATCACGCCCTAGATCGGCACGATGTCCGGGGCCCCGAGCCGCGCCGCGTCGGCCGTGAGGTCGTCCGGCTGCCGCTGCGACTCCCGCTCCGCCTGCACCCGCTTCTCGTAGTGCTCGACCTCCCGGTCGATCTGCCCCTCGTCCCAGCCCAGCACCGGCGCCATCAGTTCCGCGCAGAGCCGGGCGCTGTTCGTGCCCCGGTCGAAGGTTTCGATGGAGATCCGGGTCCGGCGGGTCAGCACGTCGTCGAGATGGCGGGCCCCCTCGTGCGAGGCCGCGTAGACGATCTCGGCCTTCAGGTAGTCGTCCGCCGCGGGCAGCGGCTCCCCCAGCACCGGATCGCCGAGGATCAGATCGAGGATCTGCTCGGTCATCGAGCCGTACCGGTTGAGCAGGTGCTCCACCCGGGCGACATGGAGGCCCGTGCGGGCCGCGATCCTCGCGCGGGCGTTCCACAGGGCCGGGTATCCCTCCGCCCCCAGCAGCGGGATCTCCTCGGTGACGCAGGCCGCCACCCGCTGGTCCAGGCCGTGCACCGCCTCGTCCACGGCGTCCTTCGCCATCACCCGGTACGTCGTGTACTTGCCGCCCGCCACGACCACGAGGCCCGGCAGCGGATGCGCCACCGTGTGCTCGCGCGAGAGCTTGCTGGTGGCGTCGGACTCGCCGGCCAGCAGTGGCCGCAGCCCGGCGTAGACGCCCTGGACGTCGTCCCGGCTCAGGGGCGTGGCCAGGACCGAGTTGACGTGTTCGAGCAGGTAGTCGATATCGGCGCTGGACGCCGCCGGGTGCGCCTTGTCCAGGTCCCAGTCGGTGTCCGTCGTCCCTATGATCCAGTGCCGTCCCCATGGGATGACGAAGAGGACGGACTTCTCGGTCCGCAGGATCAGGCCGGTCGAGGAGTGGATGCGGTCCTTGGGGACGACCAGGTGAATGCCCTTGGACGCCCGGACGTGGAACTGTCCGCGCTCCCCGATCAGCGCCTGGGTGTCATCCGTCCAGACCCCGGTCGCGTTGACCACCTGCTTGGCTCTGACCTCGTACTCCCCGCCCGCCTCGACGTCCTCCACCCGGGCGCCGACGACCCGCTCGCCCTCCCGGAGGAAGCCGATCACCCGCGCGCGGTTGGCCACATGTGCGCCGTACCCGGCGGCGGTGCGCACCAGGGTCGCCACATAGCGGGCGTCGTCCATCTGCGCGTCGTAGTACTGCAAGGCGCCGACCAGGGCGTCCTTCTTCAGTGCCGGGGCGACCCGCAGGGCACGGCGGCGGGAGAGATGCCGGTGCACGGGCAGGCCTCGGCCGTGGCCCGACGACACCGACATCGCGTCGTAGAGCGCCACGCCGGAACCGGCGTAGAGCCGCTCCCAGCCCTTGTGCTGCAACGGATAGAGGAACGGCACCGGCTTCACCAGATGCGGGGCAAGCCGCTCCAGGAGCAGCCCGCGCTCCTTCAGCGCCTCCCGGACGAGCGCGAAGTCGAGCATCTCCAGATACCGCAGCCCGCCGTGGATCAGCTTGCTCGACCTGCTCGATGTGCCCGACGCCCAGTCGCGGGCCTCGACCAGGCCCGTCGAGAGTCCTCTCGTCGCCGCGTCCAGCGCCGTACCGGCGCCGACCACGCCCGCCCCCACGACCAGCACGTCCAGTTCGCGCTCGGCCATCGCGGCCAGCGCCTCGGCGCGCTCCGCAGGTCCCAGTGTCGCTGTCCTCACCGCTGCCTCCCGGGTAGATCGGGGTGGTCCGGCACGGGACGCGACCCGACCCGGCGGTCGGGGCGGCCCGTGCCCACCTCTCGATTCTGTCCGCCGTCCACGACTTCGGCCACCGCCTGTGGACAACACCAGGACGACAGGAGGCCCGCAATGCGACATATAGGTCATATTTACGCCTAGTGTGACATTGCGCTGTCCACAGCGGTTGCGCTTTCTGCCCTCATGGTCCATAGACCGACCGGGAAGGACGGCCCATCCACATGCCCGCAGACCTCGCCGTCATCGGACTCGGCCACCTCGGCCTGCCTCTCGCCCAGGCCGCCGTGGCCGCAGGCGTGCAGACCATCGGCTACGACACCGACCCACGCGCCTGCACGGAACTCTCCGCGGGCCGCACCCCCGTCGAGGGATCGCTCACCGCCTCGGACGTCCGCCGGATGCTCTCGGGGGGTTTCCGGCCCACCACCAACCCGGCCGAACTGGGCCGGGTCCGTACCGCGGTGATCTGCGCCCCCGCCCCGCTCGGCGCCGACCGCACCCTCGACCTGACCGCCGTCGGCGACGCGGCCCGCGCGCTCGCCGCCCGGCTGCGCCCGCACACCACCGTCCTGCTGGAATCGGCCGTGCCGCCCGGCACCACCGAGAACTACCTGCTGCCGCTGCTCGAAGAGGGCTCGGGGCTGCGCGCCGGCCGCGACTTCCACCTCGCCTGCTCCCCCAGCCGCCTCGACCCCGGCAACCGGAGCCACGTCTACGCCAACACCCCCAAGGTCATCGGCGGCCTCACCCCCGCCTGCACCGAATCCGCCGCCGCCTTCTACGGCCGGCTCACCGACAAGGTCGTCCGGGCCCGCGGGCCGCGCGAGGCCGAGATGACGAAGGTCCTGGAGACCAACTTCCGGCACGTCAACATCGCCCTGGTCAACGAGATGGCGGTGCTCTGCCACGACCTCGGCGTCGACCTGTGGGACGTCATCCGGTGCGCCGAGACCAAGCCCTTCGGCTTTCAGCCGTTCCGTCCGGGCCCCGGCGTCGGCGGCCACGGCGCACCCGTGGACCCGGGCTACCTCCCGTACAACAGCCGCACCCCCGGCCACCCCCTGCGGATGGTCTCGCTCGCGCAGGAGATCAACGGCCGGATGCCGCGGTACGTGATCCAGCGCTGCGCCACCCTGCTGAACGAACACGGCAAGTCCGTCCGCGGCGCCCGGGTGCTGCTGCTCGGGGTCACCTACAAGCCCGACCTCGCCGACCAGGAGGGTTCCCCCGCCCGGGAGATCGCGACCCGGCTGATGGACATGGGCGCCCAGATCGGCTACCACGACCCGCACGTCCTGGACTGGCGGGTGCGCGAACTCCCGGTCCCGCGCGCCGACTCGCTGTACGAGGCGGCGTCGAGCGCCGACCTCACGGTGCTGCTCCAGCACCACCGGACGTACGACCTCCAGGGCCTCGCGGTGAAGGCCCAGCTCCTCCTGGACACCCGGGGCGCGACCCCCGCTGGGGCCGCGCACCGGCTGTGAGAGCCCTTCCCCCGGGATTTCGGTGGGCGATGTCACAGGCTGCTGCTAGCCTGCGGCGTCACTTCTCGCACAGTCGTGCGCTTCCGTCCCAGGGGGGATACCACCATGAGCCAGCCCGTTCCGCCGTCGGACCAGCCGCAGCAGCCGTACGACGCCCAGACCGGCGGCAACCCGTTCGCAGGGCAGCAGCCCGGCGCCGGGACCGGCAACCCCTTCGCGGGCCAGCAGCCCGGTGCCCCGACGGGCAACCCCTTCGCGGGCCAGCAGCCCGGCGCCCCGTTCGGCGGCGCGCCGTTCACCCCGCCGGCCCCGGCACGCAACAACATCGGCCTCGGCCTGGTCGCCGCCGTCGTCGCGGCCGTGGTCGCCGCGGGCATCTACGGGGCCATCATCGGCGCCACCAAGCACGAGATCGGCTACGCGGCCGTGGGCGTCGGCTTCGTCGTCGGCTTCGCGGCGGGCAAGCTCGGCGGCCGCAACCCCGTGCTGCCGGTCGTCAGCGCCGTGCTCGCGCTGGTCGCCGTCTACTTCGGCCAGCTGCTCGGCGAGGCGATGATCGCGGCCAAGGAGCTCCCGGTCACCGTCTCCGAGCTGTTCTTCGACCACTTCAGCCTCTTGAACGAGGCGTGGAAGGCCGACTCCGACTTCATCTCGTACTTCTTCTTCGCCATCGCGGCGGTCGCCGCGTTCTCCGGCGCCAAGAAGGCCGCCGACTAGTCGCGGACCGCACCCCGCGCACACCCAAGGGCCCGGACCGCAGCTGCGGTCCGGGCCCTTGGGTCATGTTCGGAACACTCAGCGGCGGTGCTGCGAGTCCGCCACCGTGACCTCGACGCGCTGGAACTCCTTGAGGTCGCTGTACCCCGTCGTCGCCATCGCCCGGCGCAGCGCACCGAAAATGTTCATCGAGCCGTCGGGGGTGTGCGAAGGACCGGTCAGGACCTCCTCGGTGGTGCCGACCGAGCCCAGGTCCACCAGCTTGCCGCGCGGCACGTCCTCGTGGACGGCCTCCATGCCCCAGTGCCGGCCGCGACCGGGCGCGTCCGTCGCACGGGCCAGCGGGGAGCCCATCATCACGGCGTCCGCGCCGCAGGCGATGGCCTTGGGCAGGTCGCCGGACCAGCCGACGCCGCCGTCCGCGATCACGTGCACGTACCGGCCGCCGGACTCGTCCATGTAGTCGCGACGGGCACCGGCCACGTCGGCGACCGCGGTCGCCATCGGGACCTGGATGCCGAAGACGTTGCGCGTGGTGTGCGCGGCGCCGCCGCCGAAGCCGACGAGGACACCGGCCGCGCCGGTACGCATCAGGTGCAGGGCGGCGGTGTACGTGGCGCAGCCGCCGACGATCACCGGGACGTCCAGCTCGTAGATGAACTGCTTGAGGTTGAGCGGCTCGGCGGCACCCGAGACGTGCTCGGCGGAGACCGTCGTGCCACGGATGACGAAGATGTCCACGCCCGCGTCGACGACGGCCTTGGAGAACTGCGCGGTGCGCTGCGGGGAGAGCGCGGCGGCGGTGACGACACCGGAGTCGCGCACCTCCTTGATGCGCTGTCCGATCAGCTCCTCCTGGATCGGGGCGGAGTAGATCTCCTGGAGGCGGCGGGTCGCCGACTCGACGGGCATCTCGGCGATCTCGTCGAGCAGCGGCTGCGGGTCGGCGTGCCGGGTCCACAGGCCCTCGAGGTTGAGGACACCGAGGCCGCCCAGCTCACCGATCCGGATCGCGGTCTGCGGGGAGACCACGGAGTCCATGGGAGCGGCCAGGAACGGCAGCTCGAAACGGTAGGCGTCGATCTGCCAGGCGATCGAGACCTCCTTCGGGTCGCGGGTACGACGGCTCGGAACGACGGCGATGTCGTCGAATGCGTACGCCCGGCGGCCGCGCTTGCCGCGCCCGATCTCGATCTCAGTCACGTGTGTGGCCTTTCCCTCTGCGTTTCAGCGCCTTCCAGTATCCCCGACATGCGCGCCAGGGGCGGCCCCGGGAGTCCCGGGACCGCCCCTGGCACTGTCGGCGGCTACTTGCTGCGGCTGTAGTTCGGCGCCTCGACCGTCATCTGGATGTCGTGCGGGTGGCTCTCCTTGAGCCCCGCGGACGTGATGCGGACGAAGCGGCCCTTGGTCTCCATCTCGTCGATGGAGGCGGCGCCCACGTAGCCCATCGTCTGGCGAAGGCCGCCGACGAGCTGGTGCAGCACGTTGGCCAGCGGGCCGCGGTAGGGCACCTGGCCCTCGATGCCCTCGGGCACGAGCTTGTCGTCCGAGGCCACGTCGGCCTGGAAGTAGCGGTCCTTGGAGTACGAGCGGCCCTGCCCGCGGGACTGCATCGCCCCGAGGGAGCCCATGCCGCGGTACGACTTGAACTGCTTGCCGTTGATGAAGAGGAGCTCACCGGGAGACTCCTCGCAGCCCGCGAGGAGGCTGCCCAGCATGACCGTGTCGGCACCGGCGGCGAGCGCCTTGCCGATGTCGCCGGAGTACTGCAGACCGCCGTCGCCGATGACCGGGACGCCGGCCGCGCGGGCGGCGAGAGCGGCCTCGTAGATCGCGGTGACCTGCGGGACGCCGATACCGGCGACCACGCGCGTGGTGCAGATGGAGCCGGGACCCACGCCGACCTTGACGCCGTCGACACCGGCGTCGATCAGGGCCTGCGCGCCGTCACGCGTCGCGACGTTGCCGCCGATGACGTCGACGCCGACGCTGGACTTGATCTTCGCCATCCAGTTCAGCGCGTTGCTGTTGTGTCCGTGCGAGGTGTCGACGATGAGGAAGTCCACGCCCGCCTCGGCCAGGCCCTGCGCGCGCTCCAGGGCCTCGGGGCTGGCCCCGACGGCCGCGCCGACGAGGAGGCGGCCCTCGGCGTCCTTGGCCGCGTTCGGGTACTGCTCGGCCTTCACGAAGTCCTTGACCGTGATGAGGCCCTTGAGCACGCCCGCCTCGTCGACCAGCGGAAGCTTCTCGATCTTGTGGCGGCGCAGCAGCTCCATGGCGTCGACGCCGGAGATGCCGACCTTGCCGGTCACGAGCGGCATCGGCGTCATGACCTCGCGCACCTGACGGCTGCGGTCGGACTCGAACGCCATGTCGCGGTTGGTGACGATGCCGAGCAGCTTGCCCGCCTGGTCGGTCACCGGGACGCCGCTGATGCGGAACTTGGCACACAGCGCGTCGGCCTCGGCCAGCGTCGCGTCCGGGTGCACGGTGATCGGGTCGGTCACCATGCCGGACTCGGAGCGCTTCACGAGGTCGACCTGGTTGACCTGGTCCTCGATCGACAGGTTGCGGTGCAGCACACCGACGCCGCCCTGCCGCGCCATGGCGATGGCCATGCGGGACTCGGTGACCTTGTCCATCGCCGCGGAGAGCAGCGGAATGTTCACGCGCACGTTGCGGGAGATGCGGGACGAGGTGTCGACTGCGTTGGGCAGCACCTCGGATGCGCCGGGCAGCAGCAGCACGTCGTCGTATGTCAGCCCGAGCGTCGCGAATTTCTCGGGCACTCCGTCGACGTTTGCAGTCATGACACCTTCCTCAAATGGCCTTGATCGGTGCGGATGTCCATGCTAACGGCCTCCGGGGGTGTCTCATTCCACGAGCAAGATCACCTAGAGGTTCTGTAGCTTCGTACGGAACCTTCCGTACGGACCCGACCGGGGTCCGCTCACTGCTCCGCGAGGGCCCGCAGCCTGCTCAGGGCCCGGTGCTGGGCGACCCGGACAGCGCCCGGCGACATGCCCAGCATCTGTCCGGTCTCCTCTGCGGTCAGTCCGACGGCGACCCGGAGAACGAGCAGCTCGCGCTGGTTGTCCGGGAGGTTGGCGAGGAGCTTCTTCGCCCAGGCCGCATCGCTGCTGAGCAGGGCGCGCTCCTCGGGCCCGAGCGAATCGTCCGGCCGCTCGGGCATCTCGTCGGACGGCACGGCCGTCGATCCCGGGTGCCGCATGGCGGCGCGCTGGAGATCGGCGACCTTGTGGCCCGCGATGGCGAACACGAAGGCTTCGAAGGGTCTGCCGGTGTCCTTGTAGCGCGGCAGCGCCATCAGCACCGCGACACAGACCTCCTGCGCCAGGTCCTCCACGAAGTGGCGGGCGTCACCGGGCAACCGGTTCAGCCGCGACCTGCAGTAGCGCAGCGCGAGAGGATGGACATGGGCCAGCAGGTCATGGGTGGCCTGCGCATCGCCCTCGACGGCACGGTGCACCAGGGCACCGATCCCCGTCGTCTCGTCGTCGCGCATCGGACCATGGTGCCCCGGAGCCGCGCCATCCGTGCCGCCGCGTCCGTAGTTGTGCACCGAAGCGTTATGAGCGGGTGCGCCGGAAGTCATGCCCTGCGCCCTCCCCTTCCGCTCGACCGAATCGTTCCCGAGGAACTCCACATCTCAAGGATGCGGCATCGGCCGGGAAGCGTCACATACCGTCGGCGCGACGGGCTCCGCAGTGGGAGCGGAACCCGTCCCGCGCACGTCGGTCACGTC
This sequence comes from Streptomyces sp. NPDC059832, assembly GCF_042731715.1. Classification (NCBI taxonomy): domain Bacteria; kingdom Bacillati; phylum Actinomycetota; class Actinomycetes; order Kitasatosporales; family Streptomycetaceae; genus Streptomyces; species Streptomyces sp. NPDC059832. The sequence goes on from NZ_JBHWIY010000003.1 coordinate 242,831, forward strand.
GCCCCGTCCGCCGGAGCGCGGACGGGGAATCGATCGACTGCCGGCCACGGCCGGACCTCAGCGGACCAGGCCCCAGCGGAAGCCGAGCGCCACGGCGTGCGCCCGGTCCGAGGCGCCGAGCTTCTTGAACAGACGCCTGGCGTGCGTCTTCACCGTGTCCTCCGAGAGGAACAGCTCGCGGCCGATCTCGGCGTTCGAACGGCCGTGGCTCATCCCTTCGAGCACTTGGATCTCACGCGCCGTGAGCGTCGGCGCCGCACCCATCTCGGCCGACCGCAGCCGACGCGGGGCGAGCCGCCACGTCGGATCGGCCAGCGCCTGGGTGACGGTGGCGCGCAGCTCCGCACGGGAGGCGTCCTTGTGCAGATAGCCGCGGGCACCGGCGGCGACCGCGAGCGCGACACCGTCCAGGTCCTCGGCGACGGTCAGCATGATGATCCTGGCCCCGGGGTCGGCGGAGAGCAGCCGCCGGACCGTCTCCACACCCCCCAGACCGGGCATGCGTACGTCCATCAGAATCAGATCCGAACGATCGGCACCCCAGCGGCGGAGGACTTCCTCGCCGTTGGCCGCCGTCGTCACCCGCTCGACGCCGGGCACGGTCGCGACCGCGCGACGGAGCGCTTCTCGGGCAAGCGGGGAGTCGTCGCAGACGAGGACGGATGTCATGACCGTCCTCCGCAGCTGATGCGCGTCACCTTGAGCCTCCAGGCTGTTACAAGTCGTCACCTGTGCGGTTGACACTCTCGGACACCTGCCCGATCGCTTTTTTCGTCAACCGCCTCCGCCCTCTCAACGATGGTCACTCGAAAGAGTTACGGGTCGGACAAGCGGGTTCGGCACTCTACGTGAGGGGGCGTACACGGAGGAGAACGGCGCGGATCATCCATCAGTCAACCGAATCTTCACATGAAGGTATGCCCCATTTAGCGGGTTTTCTTCCCTTTTGCTGGTGTCTGTGGATAGATTCGCAATCAGTCATATTTACATCTACTTACACCGTAGATGTACGGTCGTGGGCACGGTCGATGACGGACGACAACGACGTTTCCGACTCAGCATGGTTTCGAGGGGACAAGCAATGGCAGATTTCTCCCGCCTTCCCGGACCCAACGCCGATCTATGGGACTGGCAACTGCTGGCGGCCTGCCGCGGGGTCGACAGTTCACTGTTCTTCCACCCGGAGGGTGAGCGCGGGGCGGCACGCAGCGCCCGCGAGAACTCGGCGAAAGAGGTCTGCATGCGATGCCCGGTGCGTGCCGAGTGCGCGGCACACGCCCTGGCGGTACGAGAGCCCTACGGGGTGTGGGGCGGACTGACCGAGGACGAGCGCGAGGAGCTCATGGGACGGGCCCGCAGCCGGCTGATCTCGGCGGCGGCACCCTCGGGCGTTGCGTCCCCGTCCGGGCACGGCTGACCCGCCGCACCCGTACCGCAAATACAGAAACGTTTCCGCACTTCACCCGGCCACGACGAGGGGCCGGGTCATCGGCAGGCCGCTCAGCGGGCGGCCGCCAGGGACAGCCGGTCCAAGGTGGCCGCCACCGCCGGGACCTGGGCCAGGTCGGGCAGGGTCAGCGCGACGATCTCCCGCTCGATGGCCGGTTCCACGGTCACGGTGCACGCCCCCTTGGGACGTACCGACTCGATCGCCAGCTCCGGCAGCACGGCCACCCCGAGTCCGGCGCCGACCAGGCCGACCACCGCCGGGTAGTCGTCGGTGGCGAAGTCGATCCGGGGAGTGAAGCCCGACGCCTCGCAGACCTCCACGAGCTGACGGCGGCAGCGCGGGCAGCCCGCGATCCACGACTCCCCGGCCAGATCGGCGATGCCCACCGCGGCGGAGCGCGACAGCCGGTGACCCTCGGGAACCAGGCCGATCAGCCGGTCCGTGAGCAGCGGGCGTACGACCAGGTCGTCCCATTCGGTGCCGGAGGCGCCATAGCGGAACGCCAGCGCGATGTCGCAGTCGCCCTCGCGCAGCATCTCGACCGAGCGCGGCGGTTCCGCCTCCACCAGCGAGACCCGGGTGCCGGGGTGGGCCTCGCGCAGTGCGGCGAGGGCGCCGGGGACCAGGGTGGAGCTGCCGCTGGGGAACGAGACGAGCCGGACCCGGCCGGCCCGCAGCCCGGCGATGGCGGCGACCTCCTCCTCGGCGGCGGTGAGGCCGGCGAGGATGCCGGAGGCGTGCCGGACGAGAGCCTCGCCGGCCTGGGTGAGCCGCATCTCGCGTCCCGTACGGATCAGCAGCGTGGTGCCCGCGGAGGCCTCCAGGGCCTTCATCTGCTGGCTGACCGCGGGCTGGGTGCAACCCAGTTCGCGAGCGGCGGCGGAGAACGAGCCGGTGGCGGCCACGGCGCGCAGGACACGGAGATGACGGGCTTCGATCACCCTTCAACCATAAGCGACTCTTGGATCGAGTGTGAGTTATTGCCGTGCATCTTTGAGGATGGAATGGTTAGCGTCTCCGTATGACGTCCATCGAACCGGCGGAGCCGATGCGGCTGCTGACCGTGAATACGGGACGGCCGAAGGCCGTCGACCACACCGACGCCCCCGCGGGCGTGACCGGCATCGACAAGCGGCCGGCCGACGGGCCCGTACACGTCACCGACCCCGGGCCCAAGGGCACCGGCGGGAGTGGACTGGCCGGGGACGCGGTGTGCGATCTGCGCCATCACGGCGGCTCCGACCAGGCGGTGTACGCCTTCGCCCGCGAGGAACTCGACGCGTGGGAGCGCGAGCTCGGCCGCCCACTGGCCAATGGTTCGTTCGGCGAGAACCTGACGACCCGCGGGCTGGACGTGAGCGGCGCGAGGATCGGCGAGCGCTGGCGCATCGGCCCGGATCTGGTGCTGGAGGTGACGTCGGGCCGGATTCCGTGCCGTACGTTCGCCGGTCATCTCGACGAGCCGCGCTGGGTCAGGCGGTTCACGCAGGCGGCGGCCCCCGGCGCCTATCTGCGGGTGATCGAGCCGGGTGCGATCCGGGCCGGGGACCCGGTCGAGATCGTGCACCGCCCGGACCACGACGTCACCGTGCAGATGGAGTTCCTGGCCGCGACGACACGGCGGGACCTGCTGCCGGGGTTGCTCGCGGCGGGGGACGCGCTGCATCCCGAGGCGCTGCGTGCCGCTCTGAAATACGTCGGGAAGTCGGCGGCGGACGGCTGATCGCGGCGTGCCTGACAGGCACTAACGTGCCGCGTATGACGACTGCACTGATTACGGGCGCGACCGCGGGGATCGGTGCCGCCTTCGCGCGGCGGCTCGCGGCCGATGGGCACAACCTGGTGCTGGTGGCACGTGACACCGAGCGGCTGCGCGAGCAGGCGACCGAGCTGCACGACCGGCACGGCATCGAGGCCGAGGTACTGAGGGCCGATCTGTCCGAGGACGAGGGGATCGCCGCGGTCGAGGACCGGTTGACGGACCGTCGGCATCCGGTCGATCTGCTGGTCAACAATGCCGGGTTCGGCAACAAGGGCCACTATCTGGACGTGCCCATGGCCGATGAGCTGAAGATGCTGAAGGTGCACTGCGAGGCGGTGCTGCGGCTGACCTCGGCGGCCGCGGCCGGAATGCGGGAGCGCGGCCGGGGCGGGGTGGTCAACGTGGCCTCGGTGGCGGCGTTCGTGCCGCGCGGGACGTACGGCGCGTCCAAGGCGTGGGTCGTGCAGTTCACCCAGGGCGCGGCGAAGGACCTGGCCGGTTCGGGGGTGCGGCTGATGGCGCTGTGCCCGGGGTTCGTGCGGACGGAGTTCCACCAGCGGGCGGGGATGGGGACCGGCAACATTCCGGGCTGGATGTGGCTCGACGCGGACAAGCTGGTGGAGGCGGCCCTGGCGGACCTGGCACGGGGCAAGTCGGTCTCGGTCCCGGACCCGCGGTACAAGGCGTTGATGGGGCTCGTGAAGGTGACGCCGCGCGGCCTGCTCGGAGGGGTCACCTCCAAGACAGGCCGCAAGTACGGTCCTCAGTGAGCGGTCGGTTACCGCACCCCGCGGCCCGCGTAGGCGCCGATGTTGGGGGCGCCGGGCTTCAGTGCGTTGCCGAAGTAGTCCTTGCCGCCGTTGTTCTCGATGACGGCTCCGGCGGCGAGGGCGGGCGAACCCGCGCCGAGCCGGAAGTCGGCCCGGAGCTTCGGGTCGGCCGTGATGCCGCCGGGGTTCGGGCGGGTCATGTCGATGCCGTAGAAGGCGTTGTGGTCGAAGGAGAGCCCGGGGGTCGGGTTCTTGAAGGCGTAGCCGCCGGTGCCCTCGCTCACGAAGACGTTGTTGCGGATGGCCAGTTCGTGCTGGGTGGTGGCGGGGCTGCCGGCGTCGTCCTGGACGAGGTAGCCGGGGATCTGCTCCTTGTTGTGGAAGGTGTTGTTGTAGATCTCGGTGCCGAGGATCGGGCCCCAGCAGTTCTGGATGAGGCGGGCACCGTCGTCGCGGCTGACGTTGTAGCGGGCGACCGTGCCGATGGTCTTGGCGCCGCTGTACGGGCAGATCAGCAGGAAGCCGCCCTTGTTGTCGTGGCTGTAGTTGTACTGGAAGACGGTGTTCCGGGAGGCGCCGTCGGCGTCGAAGGACATCCCGTCGTGGGTGTTGCCGCCGCCCGAGACCTCGTTGTACTCGACGGTCGTGTCGTCGGTGTTGAAGGTCCAGATGCCCGCGTTGGCGGAGGGCGAGCGGAGCTGGAAACCGTCGACCCGGTTGTGGTCGACGCGGGCGCCGCTGGTGGTGTCGAGCTTCATGCCGTCGCCGGCCAGGGACTTGAGAGTGTTGTGGTGGATGCGGACTCCGGTGCTGGGCGTCCACTCCCCCGGGTACACGTTCGGGTCCTGCTGCTGACCGACCAGATCGCGCTTGGAGAAGGTCGACTTGAAGTAGATGCCCTCGCGGTCGACGTCCTCGATGCGGTTGTTCCCGATGTCCAGACCGTCGTACCAGCTGGCCTTCGCCTTGCCCTCGACGGCGATGTGGATCGCGCTGGAGCCGGAGACCGTCTTGTAGTCGCCGCCGCGCACATCGTGGATGTAGAGGCCGGAGATGTCGAAGCCGCGGGCGACGCCGTAGTCGGTGAGGCGGAGCCGGACGCCGTTGCGCTCGCTGCCGGGGTTGTCGGCGTTGGTGATCTCCAGCGCCTTGAGGTGCACGTACTGCGTGTTGGAGAGCAGGACGACATCATGGGCACCCGCGCCATCGAGCCTGGCGCGGGCCGGGCCGTTGCCGTAGTCGGCGATGGTGAACGGGGCGCGGGCGGAGCCGGTGCCCGTGGGGGCGAGGGTGCCGGTGCAGGTGGCGCCGCGCTTGAAGAGGAGCCGGTCACCGGGGCCGTAGGTGTGCGCGTTGGCCTCGGCGAGCGAGGTCCAGGGGTGCTGCTTGCTGCCGGAGGCGCCGGCCGGGTCCGCGGCGCAGTCGACGTGGAAGGTACGGCCGGTGGGTGCGGCTTGTGCGGCGGTCTGGCCCACGACGGTCAGGCCGCCGGCGGCCGTCAGGGCCGCGAGCGCCGCAGCAGTGACGCGATGTCTCACAATTCCTCCGTACGAACGGTCAGGGTCGGGACGAACAGTCGGGGTGGGGGCGGGACGAGTCCGCATCGCCGGAATCCTGGACTTGGATTGATCGAACGTCAATGGATTGCGTTTGAATGATCGAAACTCCCATCGTTCGATCACGTTGGTCTAGGGTCTTCTGTTTGGATCAGGCCGGCTCAGGGAGCGGAGCCGGAGCGTGCACACCAGGCCCCGCGAGCCCGGTCCGGTCCGAACGAAAGACCCTAGGGTCGGACAACGGCCCCGGCGCCGGACGGACCGGGGGCCGGGCCACACACTGCGAGGGGACTGCTGCCGTGCGCGAAAGTGCTGCTGAACGTCATGACCGCCTGCTCGGACTGGTACGGGAACGGGGTTCGGCCCGGGTCTCGGACCTGGCCTCGCAGCTCGGCGTCTCGCCCGTGACGGCCCGCCGCGACGTGGAGGAACTGGCAGGCCGCGGCCTCCTGGACCGGGTGCACGGATCGGTTTCCTGGCCGCAGGACGCCGCCCCGGGCACGGCCGCCGGACCCGGCTCCGCGGGCAGCGGCCTGGTCCTCGGCATGCTCGCGCCCTCGTCGACCTACTACTTCGCCGAGGTCATCCGCGGCGCCCACGAGGCCGCCGCCAGGGCCGGGGCCAGGCTCATCCTGCGGATCTCCGACTACCGGCCCCAGGAGGACCACGCCCGCACCGAGGGGCTGCTCTCCGCGGGCGCCGAAGGACTACTGGTCGCGCCCGGCTGGCAGGACCCGGGCGACCCCGCCGCGTTCGGCGACTGGATCGCCTCGCTGCCCGTGCCGACCGTGCTGCTGGAGCGCAGGCCCACCGCGGGCTCCCCGCTGGACGGCCTGGACCGGGTCTGCTCGGACCATGCGCACGGCGTGCTGCTGGCCGTGCGCCACCTGGTGGATCTCGGGCACGGGGCGCCGCTGCTGATGGCCCGCGCGGACTCCCCGACCGCCGTCGCGGTGCGGTCCGGGTACGCGGAGGCCCTGGCCGTGCTCGGGCTGCGCGCACCGCAGGACGTGATCGATTCCGTACCGGCCGAACTCGCCCCGGACGCCTTCGAACAGGCCGTGCGGGCGCTGCGCGAGGCGGTCCTCTCGGGGGTGGCGACGGCGGCGCTGATCCACAACGACGTGGACGCGATCCAGGTGGTGCAGCGGCTGGCCGAACTGGGCGTGCGGGTGCCGGAGGACCTGGCCCTGATCGCCTACGACGACGAGGTGGCGGCGCTCGCCGACACACCGCTCACGGCGGTGGCACCGCCCAAGCGCGAGGTGGGCCGGCACGCGACGGAACTGCTGGTGGAGCGGCTGGGCCAGAGCGCGGGCGCACCCCGGCGCCATCTGACGCTGCTGCCGCAGCTGAGGGTCAGGGACTCGTGCGGGGCGCGCCTCCTCTGAGGGCTGTCCCGCAGGCCCGGGGGCAGATCCCGGCGCAGGCGTTCCCGCAGCCCCCGCGCCCGGTTCCACAGCGTACGCCTTGCACTTCCGTACGTAACTTATCTGATCTTTTTTCGATCAATCGATCTTTCGCTCTTGACTTCGGTCACAACTGGTCCAAGGATCACGGCCAACGCCAATGTCGCCGCCAGTTCAGGAGCCTCGCTGTGAGCCGCAGTCCGAGCAGAACGTCCCTCGCCGTAGTCGGCACCGCCACCGCCCTCGCCCTCCTCACGGCCTGTGGCGGCAGCGGCGACGACGATGCCTCCGCCGGAAGCGACGGCAAGCCCGTCAGCATCACCTTCTGGGGCTGGGCCAAGGGGTCCAAGGAGGTCGTTGACGCGTTCAACGCCTCGCACAAGAACATCAAGGTGGTGTACGAGGAGATCCCGTCCGGCAACGCGGGCGGATACGCCAAGATCTCCAACGCGGTGAAGGCGGGCAACGCCCCCGACCTGGTCTCCATCGAGTACCCGCAGCTTCCGGAGTACGTCAGTCAGGGCGCGCTCCAGGACATCGGCCAGTACTTCACCGACGACATCAAGAAGAAGCTGCTGCCGCAGGCGGTCGAGCTGACGACGCTCGGCGGCAAGAACTGGGCCGTTCCGTTCGACGCCTCGCCGCAGTCCTTCTACTACCGCAAGGACCTGTTCGAGAAGTACGGCGTCGAGGTCCCCAAGACCTGGGACGAGTTCCGCAAGGCCGCCGAGAAGATCAAGAAGGCCGACAAGAAGGCCCGGATCGGCACCTTCTTCCCCGATGACCCGACCACGTTCCAGGCGATGGCCTGGCAGGCCGGCGCCCAGTGGTACAAGCCCGAGGGCGACACCTGGAAGGTCAGCACCGCCGACGCGGCCACCAACAAGGTCGCCGACTACTGGCAGGGTCTGCTCGACGACGACCTGATCCGCGCCAACGCCTCGTTCAGCCCCGAGTGGACCAACTCCCTCAAGAACGGCGGCACCGTCGGCTACCTCGGCGCGGCCTGGGGCGCGGGTGTCCTCAAGGGCACGCTGCCCGAGCAGAGCGGCAAGTGGGCCGTCGCCCCGATGCCCAGCTGGGACGGCAAGCCGGCCAGCGGCATGCTCGGCGGCTCCACGTTCGCGGTGACCAGGACCAGCAAGAAGGCCGAGGCCGCGGTCGAGTTCGCCACCTGGATGTCGACCACCGAGGCAGGCATCAAGGCCCGCATCGAGTCCGGTACGTCGAGCGCCTTCCCGGCCGCGGCGGCGCTGCGCCCGGTGGCCAAGAAGTCCTTCGACGCCGACTTCTACGGCGGCGAGGACATCTACCAGGTGTTCGAGGGCGCCGCGACGTCGATCGGCCCGAACTGGAACTGGGGCCCGACGACCGGCACGACGAACACCACCATGAAGGACCAGTTCGGCAAGGTCGCGAGCGGTGGCACCACCATCAAGGACGCCGTGAAGGCCGGGCACGACGCCACGGTCGCCGAGCTGAAGAAGCGCGGTCTGAAGGTCGAGGACGCAGGCTGATGAAGCGCGCCCGGACGACCAGAGCCGCCGCCATCCTGCTGGGGCCCTTCTTCGTACTGTTCACCGTGGTCATGGTGCTGCCGATCGGCTACGCGGTCTGGCTCAGCCTGTTCACCGAGAAGCAGTCCGGACTGGGCTTCGGCGGCACCGAGACCGTCTTCAGCGGACTCGACAACTACACGGCGGCCCTGGGCGACCGGGCGTTCCGCGAGGGCTTCGGCGTACTCCTCGGATACTGCCTGTTCTACATTCCGCTGCTGCTCATCGGGGCCCTCGCCCTCGCCCTGCTGCTGGACTCCACGCTGGCCCGCGCCCGCCGGTTCTTCCAGCTCGCGCTCTTCCTGCCGCACGCCGTGCCCGGCATCATCGCCGCGCTGATCTGGGTGTACCTCTACACCCCGCAGCTCAGCCCGGTGGTCAGCGCCATGGAGTCCGGCGGAATCGGCTTCGACTTCTTCTCCCCCGAGGGCGCCCTTCCCTCCATCGTCAACATCGCCCTGTGGGAGTGGCTCGGCTACAACATGGTGATCTTCTACGCCGCGTTGCAGGCCATCGACCGCTCCGTGCTCGAAGCGGCCACGGTCGACGGGGCCGGTGCCTGGCGCACCGCGCTCAGCATCAAGGTCCCGCTGATCCGCTCCTCCCTCGTGATGGTCGCGCTGTTCACGGTCATCGGTTCGCTCCAGCTGTTCACCGAGCCGCTGATCCTCAACAAGGGGACCGGCTCCGCCGTCTCCTCCACCTGGACGCCGAACATGTACGCGTACACCGCGGCCTTCGAGCGCAACGACTACGGTCTCGCCGCGGCCGCCTCCATCCTGCTGGCGCTCACGGCCGCGCTGCTGTCCTTCGTCGTCACCCGCTTCACCGGCCGGAAGGGCAAGAAAGCATGAACTCCCCCGCCTCCCGCGGCCGCTGGATGTCGAAGACCGCCGTCAACGGCTTCCTTCTGCTCGCCGTCGTCTACATGCTCTTCCCCCTCGTCTGGCTGGTCACCGCCGCCACGAAGGACACCGGCGGCCTGCTCGCGGGCAACGCGTTCTCCTTCGAGGGCTTCAACCTCGGTGAGAACCTGTCGAACCTGGCCTCCTACGGCGACGGCATCTACTTCCGCTGGTACCTCAACAGCCTCATGTACGCGGGCGGCGGGGCGATCGTCTGCTCGCTGATCTGCGTCGCCGCGGGATACGCCTTCGACAAGTACGAATTCCGGGGCAAGGAGAAGCTGTTCGGCCTCGTGCTGATGGGTGTGCTCGTGCCCACCACGGCGCTGGCCCTGCCGATGTATCTCCTGGCCTCCAAGACCGGCCTGGTCAACACCTACTGGTCCGTGCTGATCCCGGTGCTGGTCAACCCGTTCGGCGTGTATCTCGCCCGGGTGTTCAGCACCGGCTACATACCGAACGAGGCCCTGGAGGCCGCCCGTATCGACGGGGCCGGCGAGCTGCGCGTCTTCTGGTCGATCGGACTGCGCATGGTCATGCCGGGCTTCGTGACGGTCTTCCTCTTCCAGTTCACAGCGATCTGGAACAACTTCTTCCTCCCCCTCGTGATGCTCTCGGACCGCAAGCTCTTCCCGCTGAGCCTCGGGCTGTACTCCTGGAACACCAACACCCACGGCGAGCCGAGCTTCTATCCGCTCGTCGTCACCGGCTCCCTCCTCGCCGTCATCCCCCTGATCGTCGCCTTCGTCTCGCTGCAGCGGCACTGGAAGGCCGGACTGACCGCCGGCAGCGTCAAGTGACTCTCACCGCGAGCCCTGAGGAGTACGAGTTCCACCATGCCCCACGCCACTGACAACCGGCCGACGGCCCTGCTCGCGATGGGGCCCGGCATCGCCGACCGCCTTCTCGCCGACCGACACCGCACCCGGCTGGCCGCCCTCACCCGTACCGACCCGGACTTCGTCGCCCACGACCTGGCCGACCCGACGCCCGAGGTGGCCGCCGCGCTCGCCGAGGCCGAGGTGCTGTTCACCTGCTGGGGAGCGACACCGCTCACCGCCGGGGTACTGGCGTCCGCGCCCCGGCTGCGGGCCGTCGTGCACGCCGCGGGTTCCGTGAAGCACCACATCACCGACGCCTGCTGGGAACGCGGCATCGCCGTCACATCGGCAGCCGGCGCCAACGCCCTGCCGGTCGCCGAATTCACCCTCGCCACGATCCTGTTCGCCGGCAAGCGGGTCCTGCACACCGCGCACCGCTACCGCGATCTGCGCGCCGGCCACGACTGGCTCGCGGAGCTCGACGGGGCCGGCAACTACCGCCGTACGGTCGGCATCGTCGGCGCCTCCCGGATCGGCCGGCGCGTGATCGAGCTGCTGCGCCCCTTCGACCTGGATGTGCTGCTGTACGACCCGTACGTGGACGGCGCGGAGGCGGCGCGGCTCGGGGTACGGCTCACCTCGCTCGACGAGCTCTGCGCGAGCAGCTCCGTCGTCTCGGTGCACGCGCCCCAGCTCCCGGAGACGCACCATCTGATCGGTGCGGCGCAACTGTCCGCCATGGCGACCGGGACGACGCTGATCAACACGGCGCGGGGTTCGCTGGTCGACGAGGAGGCGCTGCTGCCCGAGCTGACGGCCGGCCGGCTGCAAGCGGTGCTGGATGTGACGGACCCCGAACTCCCGCCTGCGCACTCGCCGTTGTACACCCTGCCCAATGTGCTGCTCACCCCGCACGTGGCGGGTTCGCTGGGCGACGAGCTGCACCGGATGGCCGACCAGGCGCTGGACGAGATGGAGCGCTTCGCGGCCGGTCTGCCCTTCGCGGACCCCGTGCACTCCGGAAGTCTGAGCCACTCGGCCTGAAACGCCCGAAGGCCCCCTGTCCCACCGCCGAGCGGTGGGACAGGGGGCCTTCTGCGGCTGTGCGCCCTGAGCGGTCAGGCGTCAGTGCGAGTGACCGTGACCGCCGTGGGCGGCCTCGGCCTCTTCCTCGGCCGGCTTCTCGACGACCAGGGTCTCGGTCGTGAGCAGCAGCGACGCGATGGACGCGGCGTTCTCCAGCGCGGAGCGGGTGACCTTGACCGGGTCGATGACGCCGGCCTTCACCAGGTCGCCGTACTCGCCGGTCGCGGCGTTGAAGCCCTGGCCCTTGTCGAGCTCGGAGACCTTCGAGGTGATGACGTAGCCCTCGAGGCCGGCGTTCTCGGCGATCCAGCGCAGCGGCTCGACGGCGGCGCGGCGCACGACCGCGACACCGGTGGCCTCGTCGCCGGTCTTGTCGAGGTTGCCCTCCAGGACCTTGACGGCGTGGACCAGAGCGGAGCCACCACCGGAGACGATGCCCTCCTCGACCGCGGCGCGGGTCGCGGAGATGGCGTCCTCCAGACGGTGCTTCTTCTCCTTGAGCTCCACCTCGGTGGCGGCACCGACACGGATCACGCACACGCCGCCGGCCAGCTTCGCGAGGCGCTCCTGGAGCTTCTCACGGTCCCAGTCGGAGTCCGTGGCGTCGATCTCGGCCTTGATCTGGTTGACCCGGCCCTTGACGTCGCCGGGCTCGCCGCCGCCGTCCACGATCGTCGTGTCGTCCTTGGAGACGGTGACGCGGCGGGCGGTGCCCAGCACGTCCAGACCGGCCTGGTCGAGCTTGAGGCCGACCTCCTCGGCGATGACGGTCGCACCGGTGAGGGTGGCGATGTCGCCGAGCATGGCCTTGCGGCGGTCGCCGAAGCCCGGGGCCTTCACCGCGACGGCGTTGAAGGTGCCACGGATCTTGTTGACGACGAGGGTCGACAGCGCCTCGCCCTCGACGTCCTCGGCGATGATCAGCAGCGGCTTGGAGCCACCGGCCTGGATGACCTTCTCCAGCAGCGGGAGCAGCTCCTGGATCGAGCCGATCTTGCCCTGGTGGATCAGGATGTACGGGTCGTCGAGGACGGCCTCCATACGCTCCTGGTCGGTCACCATGTACGGGGACAGGTAGCCCTTGTCGAAGGCCATGCCCTCGGTGAAGTCGAGGTCCAGACCGAAGGTGTTGGACTCCTCGACGGTGATGACGCCGTCCTTGCCGACCTTGTCCATCGCGTCCGCGATGAGCTCGCCGACCTGCGGGTCCTGCGCGGAGAGCGCGGCCACGGCGGCGATGTCGGTCTTGTCGTCGATCGGGCGGGCGGTCGCGAGGAGCTCCTCGGACACGGCCTTGACCGCGGCGTCGATGCCCTTCTTGAGGGCGGCCGGGGAGGCACCGGCGGCGACGTTGCGCAGACCCTCGCGGACGAGCGCCTGGGCGAGCACGGTGGCGGTGGTCGTACCGTCACCCGCGACGTCGTTGGTCTTGGTCGCCACCTCCTTCACCAGCTGGGCACCGAGGTTCTCGTACGGGTCGTCGAGCTCGACCTCGCGCGCGATGGTGACACCGTCGTTGGTGATGGTGGGAGCGCCGAACTTCTTGTCGATGACGACGTTGCGGCCCTTGGGGCCGATCGTCACCTTGACCGTGTCGGCAAGCTTGTTGACGCCGCGCTCAAGGGCGCGACGGGCGTCCTCGTCGAACTTCAGGATCTTCGCCATGGGAGCTGAGCTTTCCTCTCGAACGAACTGCGCCCCCGACCACCCGGCTGGTTATTCGCGGGGGCCAGGGGCGCAGAACAGAAGCAAACGTGGGTGAATTACTTCTCGATGATCGCGAGCACGTCGCGAGCCGAGAGGACGAGGTACTCCTCGCCGTTGTACTTCACCTCGGTGCCGCCGTACTTGCTGTACAGCACGACGTCGCCGGTCTTGACGTCGAGCGGAAGGCGCTCGCCGTTCTCGAAGCGGCCCGGTCCCACGGCCAGGACGACGCCCTCCTGGGGCTTCTCCTTGGCGGTGTCCGGAATGACCAGGCCGGAGGCCGTGGTCTGCTCGGCGTCGAGCGGCTGGACCACAATGCGGTCCTCGAGCGGCTTGATCGCAACCTTGGTGCTGGCGGTCGACACGATCCGGTCTCCCCCTTCGGAGATCTCACGGGGTAACAGTCTTGGGGTGGCGACCAGGTCGATCCGTCGTCGCGGGTGCCGGACCTGCCAGTCGCACAGTACTGCTGGCACTCTCCAGTGGTGAGTGCCAGCACCGAGACTATGACCGGGATTAGCACTCGGTCAAGCGGAGTGCCAATTCGAGCGATCGTGGCGTCGCCGCCGCGGCGCCGGACACGACGATCGGGGCACGGTCCGGACAACAGTCCGGACGACATGGGGACAACGTCCGGACGGACCGGACCGTTCCGTACGACCGTGTGGACATGACCCGCCCCGTCTCCGCACCCGCGGCCGGACCCGGGCTCCGGACGGCGCCGTACGAGTCGCGTGCCGTGAACGGCTGCCTCGATGTGGTGCTCGGGCTGCTGCTCGTTCTCCTGGAGGGGCCGATCTGCGCGGTCGCCGCCGTCCAACCGGCCTTTTCGCGAACGGACCTCGACGGCCCGGAGACGACGGGCCCGCCGCCGATGGACTGGACACCCGTCCTCGTCCTCGGCGGGATCGCCGCGGTGGTCGGCCTGTTCGCCGTCGTGCTGATCCGCGCGAACCGGCCCTGGGCGGGGGCGATCCAGCTGCTGGCGGCGCTGCTGCTGTGCGTGGTTGCGGTGCTGGTCGGGCACGCGGACTACGGCCGCTCGCACCCGGCGCCCGCGCCCGCCCCCTCGGACGATCCCGGCCGCGCCGGCCACCAGTGCCTCAGCGGCGGCGACAACCGCGAGTGCCTGGACTCCGGCGGCTGACGGCACGAGATCACGACCATCGACCCCGGCTCGCCGTGATCACCGCGCGCCGTCGGGCCCGCCACGGGCGTCCGCGGCGGGTGGTGCACCCGCTGCGCGGCCTTGCGGCCCAGCCGTTCGATCGGGTCCACCGACTGTGCGCAGCCGGTGGTGATGAGGAGCGCACCGGCTGCCAGCAGTCCGGCCAGCAGCCGGCGCGCCTTGCTCATACGTAGTCCTCCAGCCGGGCCACGGCGTAGCCCCGGTCCGTGACGGTCTTCATGACCGCCCGGACCAGGTCGGCCATACTGCCGTCCCATTCCGCACGGCCGCGGAAGTGCGTGAGGACGATGTCGCCCGGGTGCAGGTCCTGGTCCTCCTCGCGCCACTCCATGTGGTCCGGGAACGCCTCGGCGTTCCAGAGGGGCACGGCCTCGATCCCGCAGGACTTCGCGATGCGGAGCGTGTCCCCGTTGTAGTTGCCGTACGGCGGGCGGAAGAGCCTGGGCCGCTTCCCGAACTGCTTCTCGATGATGTCCTGCTCGTCGCAGATCTCGCGCTTCTGCTCGGCGTACGAGAGGCCCGGCAGATAGGGATGGTTGAGCGTGTGGTTGTTGAGGGTGACGCCCAGCCGCTGCGCCTCGCCGAAGTACCCGTAGTTGTCGCTCACCTCGTAGTCGCTGAGGAACGCGCTGTACGGGATGTCCAGCTCGTCCATCATCTGCAACAGCTCGGGGTCCTTCTCGGAACCGTCGTCCATCGTCAGGAAGACGACGCGGTCCTTGGTCGGGACGGTGGTGAAGACCGGCGGCAGCGAGTCGTCGCCACCCTTCACCTCGAAGCCCTCGCGGGTGGTGATGCGCGGCTTCACGGCGGGCGGCCGCGGTGCGATCAGCGGCGGCCTGTCCAGCCCCCACTTCTTGGCGAGCCTCGCCCGCACGGCCGGGCCGAGCTTCGCGTTCTCATGGGCGTCACCGGGTACGCGGGCCAGGCCGGCGCCCGGTCCGGAGCCGCCCGGGTGTCCGGCGGCGGGGTTCGTGCCCGCCTCCGGGCCCGGGTTCCCGGCAGCGGGCCACTCCCGGTGCTCGGCCCCACCGCCCGCCTGCCCGCCGGACCCGGAGGCACAGCCGGAGCCGACCGCGGCGACCAGGAGCGCAGCCAGGACGGCACAGGCGGGCCGGTGCCCGCCGGGGCCACGTCTCCGTTCGGGATGAGGCATACCCGATCCACGCCACTTCGTGGTCATTTTTCCCTTTTGCCGTACAAGCTGCATGGCGTCGCATCCTGCCAGCACGTGATCGGCCTCCCGGCCCGACACCGCCACCGGGCCCGCCGGTCTACCCGGCTGGCTCACAATGGGGCGGGTGAACGCTCTCGCCCCGAACGACCCGTCCGCCGCCGACGACCGGTCCGACGCCCCCGACCCGCTCGCCGCCTTCCTGGCCCTGCGCACCCCCGAGGGCGCCGCGCTCCTGGAGGAGCTGCGGTCGTACGACCCCGCCCAGGAACTCGCCACCGCCACCCGGCTGCGCCGCAGCCACCCGGCCGCCCTGGTGTCCGCGGCGCTGGGACAGGCGCGGCTGCGGCAGCGGGCGGTGGCGAAGTTCGGCGCCGAGGACGCGTACCGGATGTTCTTCACGCCGAACGGCGTCGAGCAGGCGACCCGCACCTCGGTGGCCACCCATCGCGCGCGGCGGTTCGCGGAGGCGGGCGGGGTGCGCGGCGTCGCCGACCTCTGCTGCGGGATCGGCGGCGACGCCATCGCGCTCGCACGGGCGGGCATCTCCGTGCTCGCCGTGGACCGCGACCCGCTGACCGCCGAGGTGGCCCGCGCCAACGCCGCCGCGCTGGGCCTGGACGGTCTGATCGAGGTGCGGTGCGCCGATGTCGCCGACATCGACACCTCGCCCTACGACGCGGTCTTCGTCGACCCGGCCCGGCGCGGCGGCAGGGGCAGGATCTTCGACCCCGAGGCGTACTCGCCGCCGCTCTCCTGGGCGACCGGCGCCGCGCTCGCGGCCCCCCGCGCCGCGCTGAAGATCGCTCCGGGCATCCCGCACGAGGCGATCCCGGCGCAGGCGGAGGCGGAGTGGATCTCGGACGGCGGCGACGTGAAGGAGGCGGTGCTCTGGTTCGGCGAGGGCTTCGCGGCCGGTTCGTACCGCGCCACCGTGCTCCCGGCCGGGGCCACGCTGTGGTCCGGGGCCCCGCTGCCCGCCCCGCCCGTCGGCCCGGTCGGCCGCTATCTGTACGAGCCGGACGGCGCCGTCATCCGCGCCCATCTGGTCGCCGACATCGTCGCGCGGTGCGAGGGCCGGCTGGTCGACGAGACCATCGCGTACGTCACGAGCGACCGGCGGTACGAGTCCCCGTACACCTCCGGGTACGAGATCACCGACCGGCTGCCGTTCAACATGAAGAAGCTGAAGGCGCTGCTGCGGGAGCGGAAGGTGGGCGTCCTGACCGTCAAGAAGCGCGGTTCGGCGGTCGAACCGGAGGAGTTGCGCCGCCGGATGAAGCTCCAGGGGCCGAACTCCGCGACGGTCTTCCTGACCCGGGTGGCCGGAGCACCGACGATGCTGATCGGCCACCCGCTGACCGGCCCGGCCTGACCTGGCCGACGGCCGTCAGGCGAGGTCGGTCAGGTCGTCCGCGTACACCTGCGAGAGGGGCTGAGGGCCCACGTACTGCTGGCAGTTGCACTGCCCGGACTCGAAGCGGACCGGCTTCTTGGTCTCGTCCCAGGCCGTCGGCACCTCGATCCGCTCATGGCACTTGCCCTGCTTGTCGTGCTTGGCGAGATGGTGCGTGCAGCCGCAGACCGGCTCCGGCGGCCTGTTCGCCGCGTCGAGGGCCAGCCGCTCCCGCTTGGACGCCTCAAGCAGTTCCAGCTTGCGGTCGTGCCGATTGCGCAGCGCCGTACGGACGTTGTCGACGGCCCATCCGAAGCCGCCCGTCCAGAAGATGATGAGCACCCACCAGTACCACTCCATGTCGCCCTCCCCCTGCGTGACCCATGTATCGGGTCAGGATAGGTCCGGGGTCAGCGGTGGGCGCCGCCTCCGACGGAGAACAGCGGTTCCGGGGCGCGCGCCCCGGCCAGTACGCGCAGCACCCAGCGCCGGTGGGCGAACGCCTTGACGAGGCCG
Organism: Streptomyces sp. NPDC059832; assembly: GCF_042731715.1. Taxonomy (NCBI): domain Bacteria; kingdom Bacillati; phylum Actinomycetota; class Actinomycetes; order Kitasatosporales; family Streptomycetaceae; genus Streptomyces; species Streptomyces sp. NPDC059832. The sequence continues at coordinate 260,128 of NZ_JBHWIY010000003.1, forward strand.
ATCAGTCCGACGATCCAGCCGGTCAGCCCGAGCCCCATGACCAGGACGGCCAGGCCGTAGGCGTTTCCGTCCAGCACGCCACTGGCCGGGACGGCGAAGCAGGTGTACAGCCCGGCCGCGCAGAGCGCGAAGGACATCAGCAGCCAGGCGAGGGAGGCGCCCGGCATCCGCAGTGCCGCGTCGCGTACCGGATCGCGGTCCAAGCCGCCCCAGGCGTCGAGCAGCCGGCGGATCCTGCGGTCGCGGCGCAGGCCCATGACGACGAGGACGACCGCGGGCACCACGCAGCCGACGCCCATGGCGGCGAGGACCACACCGATCGCGGCGCTGATGACGTCGTACGACTCCTCGAAGGTGATCAGCGCCGTGCCCAGCAGCAGCCAGCCGAGCGCGCAGAGCGCTCCCCAGAGCCACAGCATCGCCAGCCGGCCCGGTGAGACATGCGCCTTCACCAACGAGCCGAGGACCGCGGCCCGGTCGGTCAGCAGGGCCTCCCGGTCGGGCCAGGAACGTATCTCCACGGGCGGTGGCGGTGGCGGCAGTTGTGAGCGGCGGGACATGGAACAGACCCTACCGACCGCGCGGGCCGGCTCATGCGTTGCGCAGCGCCTCCAGGTCCAGCTTGCGCATGCCCATCATCGCCTTCATGGCCCGCGCGGCCCTGGCCGGGTCCGGGTCGGACAGCGCCTCGTCGAACCCGTGGGGAACGAGCTGCCAGGACAGGCCGTACCTGTCCTTGAGCCAGCCGCACTGCCCCTCCTCACCGTCCTTGGTGAACTCGTCCCACAGGGTGTCCACCTCCTCCTGCGAGGCGCAGTCCACCGACAGCGAGATCGCCTCGGTGAAGGGGAACTGCGGGCCGCCGTTGAGCGCGGTGTACTCCTGGCCGGCCAGCCGGAACTGGACGGTCATGACCGATCCCGTCCTGCCCGGCGCGGCCTCGGGGTAGTACGTCGTCCTCAGCACCTTCGAGTCGCCGCCGAAGACGGACACGTAGTACTTCGCGGCTTCCTCGGCCTGGGTGTCGAACCACAGGAAGGTCGTGATCTTCTGCATGGTCTGCTCCTGTCGGGTGGCGCGGAAGGCTGTGCAGGGTAGACCTGTCCGGCGGCCGGAACTCATCGGCCGTCGCGGTCCGGATGCCCGGCGCGGTCCAGGAGCATCGCCCGTTCCCGTTCGTTGCGGGTCAGCCCGGCCGCCCGTACGAACTCCGCCCGCGCCTCGTCCGTGCGCCCCGTCCTGGCCAGCAGGTCCCCGCGGACGCTGGGCAGCAGGTGGTAGTCCTTGAGCGCCGGGTCGTCCGCCAGCGCGTCGACCAGGGCGAGGCCGGCTTCCGGGCCCCGCGCCATCGAGACCGCCACGGCCCGGTTCAGTTGGACGACCGGGGACGGCGTGATCGCGGCGAGGCGGTCGTAGAGGGCGGAGATGGTGGTCCAGTCGGTGTCCTCGTACGTCACCGCCCGCGCGTGGCACGCGGCAACAGCGGCCTGCACGGTGTACGGGCCGAGCCCGGCGCCCTCCTCGGTCGCCGCCACGGCCCGCTCCAGGGCGGCGATTCCGCGCCGGATCAGCAGGCGGTCCCAGCGGGCCCGGTTCTGGTCGGCGAGCAGCACCGGCGCACCGTCCGGCCCGGTCCTGGCGGCGGTGCGCGAGGCCTGGAGCTCCAGCAGTGCGGCCAGTCCGTGGACCTCGGGCTCCTGCTCCATCAGGCCGGCGAGCACCCGGGCCAGCCGCAGCGCGTCCTCGCAGAGCGCCGGGCGCAGCCAGTCGTCGCCCGCGGTCGCCGCGTACCCCTCGTTGAAGATCAGGTAGATCACTTCGAGCACGGAACCGAGGCGGGCGGCGCGCTCCGGTCCGTCGGGCACCTCGAAGGGGATGCCCTCGCGGCCCAGGGTCCGTTTCGCCCGGACGATGCGCTGGGCGACGGTCGGTTCGGGGGCCAGGAACGCGCGGGCGATCTCGTCGGTGGTGAGGCCGCCGAGCAGCCGCAGGGTGAGCGCGATCCGGGCCCCGGTGGAGAGCACCGGATGGCAGGCGGTGAAGATCAGCCGGAGCAGATCGTCGTCGATGTCGTCCGCCTCGGCCGGCTCGGGCGGCGGCACGTCCTCCAGGGCCCGCCCCACCTCGGCCAGCTTGCGCGCGTACGTCTCCTTGCGGCGTACGAGGTCGATCGCGCGGTGTCTGGCGGTGGCCATGAGCCAGGCGCCCGGCCGGTCCGGGACACCTGACTCCGGCCACTGTTCCAGTGCGGCCACCAGGGCGTCCTGCGCGAGTTCCTCGGCGATGCCCACGTCCCGCACGATGCGGGTGACACCTGCGATGATCCGCGCGGACTCGATCCTGAAGACCGCTTCGACCGCCGCCGCCGTCGTGCTTGCTGCCGTCACGGTCACTCATCACAGCAGCCGTGCCGGGTCGCGGCAAGCGGGGCCGGTCAGGCTCCCAAGGTGGCCTCGTCGATCTGGCGGACCTCGGAGGTCACGGTCCAGTTCTCCGGGTGGGACTGCAGGAACCGCCTGGTCCATTCCAGGGCCTCCTCCTTGTCCTTGACCTGGAGGATGGCGTAGCCGCCGACGACCTCCTTGGTCTCGGTGAAGGGCCCGTCGGTCTGGCTGAGCTTCCCGCCGGACCAGGTGACCCTGGTCCCCTGGGAGGTCGGGGTGAGCCCGGCCGTCTCCAGCATGACGCCGGCCTTGGTGATCTCCTCGAACAGGGCGCCCATGCGCTTCTCGAACTCGGGGTCCGGGGCGTCGAAGGGGTTCTGCTCGTCGATGCGGATCAGCGACATGAAGCGCGGCATGGTGACTCCTAGGTCTGACGGGCGGGGGCTTTCCCCCGCCTCTCACCCCTGCGTCGAACGGGACCCGGCCGGATCGACAGTTCCCCGGAGATTCTTCTGAGAATTTTCCGGCCCGGCCACCGGAGCGGCCTCCGGGACGGTCTCCGGAGCCCCCGCCGCAGCCGTCCGCCCACGTCCCGGGAGCAGCACCAGGGCCACCAGCGCCGCGACCGCGAGCAGCCCGGCGCAGACCCAGAACGCCGCCGAGTACCCGGCCGCCAGGTCGGCCGGACGGCCCCCGTCACCGGTGACCCGGGCGGCGACGGTGACCAGGACGGCGAGCCCCAGCGAGCCGCCCACCTGACGGGCGCTGTTCAGCAGCCCGGAGGCCATGCCCGTCTCGTCGGGCGCCACATCGGTCGTGGCCGCCGTACCGAGCGGTACGAAGCACATCCCGATGCCGATGCTGCAGACCAGGGACGGGCCGAGGATCGAGTAGAGGAAGCCGCCGTCGGCCCGCGCCGTCGCCGCGAATCCGGCCAGGCCGAGCGCGGCCAGGAAGCCGCCGAGTGCCAGCAGCCGTCCGGTGCCGAGCGACGCGACCGTACGGGTGGCGACGATCGAACCGGCGACGACGCCCGCCGAGAACGGCAGGAAGGCGATACCGGCGGCGGTCGGCCCGTAGTCGAGCACCTGCTGCATGTAGAGCGAGACGAAGTAGAACGCGGCGAACTGCCCGGAGCTCAGCAGCAGGCAGAAGAGATTCGCGGTCAGGACCGGCCGCCCCGTCAGCAGACCGGGACGGAGCAGCGGGGTGCGGGTCCGCAGCTCGACGACGACGAAGGCGATCAGCAGCAGTACGGCGGCGCCGAGCGTGCCCAGCGTCCGGGCCGACCCCCATGCGTCGGTCGATGTGCGTACGAGTCCGAGGACCAGCAGCGTCGTGCCCGCGGTGGCCAGCAGCGCTCCCGCCACGTCGAGCCGGGCACCGGTCCGGGCCGCGCCGCCCCGCAGTCCACTGCGCAAGGCCCCCACCAGCGCGAACCCCACGATCGGCACATTCACCAGCATCACCGCGCGCCAGCCCGCCGCATCGGTGAGCACCCCGCCCGCGAGCACGCCGACCGCGCCGCCCGCCGCGCCCGCCATGCCCCACAGCCCCAGGGCGCGGGAGCGGGCGGGCCCGGCCGGGAAGGCCAGGGCGATCAGGGCGAAGGCGACCGGGGCGAGCGCGGCGGCACCGATCCCCTGCACCGCCCGCGCGGCGATCAGCCCGCCGGGCGACCAGGCGAGCCCGCCGGCCAGGCTCGCCGCGCCGAACAGCACCAGGCCCGCCGTCAGGATCACGCGGCTGCCGAGCAGATCGGCGAGCCGCCCGCCGAGCATCAGCAGGCCGCCGAAGGCCAGCGCGTAGGCGTTCACCACCCACAGCAGCCCCTGGGGCGTGAAGCCGAGATCACTGCGCATGTCCGGCAGCGCGACGTTCACCACCGACATGTCCAACGCCACCATGAATTGCACGGTGAGAGCCACCACCAGCAGCCAACGTGTGTGCCGTGACTGTTCGTCCACGACGTTCCCTTCCCTCGCGGTCATCCGGTCGAGCTATTACTATACGCGTATAGAAATTAATGGCGAGGGGGCCCGGGACGGCGCGGGAACAGCGGAACGGGGACAATGCCGGGGTGTCAGGGACAGAGAAGAAGCAGGTGCCGACGGAGAAACAGGTGCCACCGAAGAAGCGGGCACCGGCAGAGAAGCAGGCGCCCGCGAAGAAACAGGTGCCGGCGGAGAAGCGGGCACCGGCGAGGAAACAGGCCCCGGCGAAACGATCCGTCGGACGGCCGCGCCGGCTCGATCCGGACGCGATGGTCGCCACCGCGCGCCGCATCATCGAGGAAGAGGGCGTGGACGCCCTGAGCATGCGGCGGGTGGCGAAGGAGCTCGGCTCCACTCCGATGGCGCTCTACCACTACGTGCAGGACAAGGACGAGCTGCTGATGCTCACCCTGTCGGGCACCGCCGCCGCCTTCCCGCGCCCCGAGCTGCCCGAGGACCCGCGCGAGCGGCTGCTCGCCGTGGCCGTGCACATGCACGACATCCTGGGCCGGCTCCCGTGGGTGCTGGACATCCTGGCGCTGGGCGAAGTAACCGACCGGAACGCGCTCTGGATGGTCGAGGAGATCATCGACTCGGCGCTCGCCTGCGGCCTCTCCCCCGCCCAGGCGGTACGCGCGTACCGGACGATCTGGAGTTACGTCTACGGCGACCTGATCTTCCGCCGGGCGGCCGAACGCCGCGCGCAGAACCCGCCGGGCAGGCGCTACTTCCCCGAGATGGTGACCGAGGAGGACGCGGCGACGCTGCCCCGGCTCGCCGCGATCAAGGACGAGTGGCGCGCGTACGCCGCCGACTACGAGGCGGCGGACGAACTCGACGCGATCATCCGGGGGCTGATCGACCGGGGAACCGCCACCGGCTGAGGGACCGGCCGACCGGGGAGCCCGCCCCGGCCGAGGGCCGGTCAGCCGGCGTCGGGTCCGGCGTCCCCCAGGGACTCGAAGCGCCAGCGGTGCACCGGGCGGGTGATCAACTCGGCGTCCGGTTCGGGGAGTTCGGGCAGCTCGTCGCCGTACGCGCCCGCCCACCAGGTGATGACCAGGACCCGGTCCTGCGGGGCGCGCAGCAGCTCGCGGCGGAGCGGCTCGCGGGCCAGCTCGGCCGAACGGGCCCGCGCCCACTCCAGGAGTTCGGCGCCCCGGCCGGCCACGGCACGGGCCTCCCACATGAGGGCTACGGTCATGAGTAGAGGTTGTCCTTGCTGATCTCGTGGACGTGGTCGTGATCGTGCGCATGGGCGCCGGGCACATGGGGGTCGGTCACCGGCAGCGAGGAGTCCGCCGACAGCTCCAGGTCCGAGGCCGGGCGGCCCCGGGCGACCATCTCCGCGCCCAGCGCCGCGACCATCGCGCCGTTGTCCGTGCACAGCCCGGGGCGCGGCACCCGCAGCCGGATGCCGGCCCGCTCGCACCGCTCCTCGGCCAGTGCCCGCAGCCGCGAGTTGGCCGCGACTCCGCCGCCGATCATCAGGTGGTCGACGCCCTCGTCCTTGCAGGCCCGGACGGCCTTGCGGGTGAGCACGTCCACCACGGCCTCCTGGAAGGACGCCGCCACGTCCCGTACCGGCACCTCCTCGCCCGCCGCGCGCTTGGCCTCGATCCAGCGGGCCACCGAGGTCTTCAGGCCGGAGAAGGAGAAGTCGTAGACGGGGTCGCGCGAGCCGGTCAGACCGCGCGGGAACGCGATCGCCTTCGGGTCGCCCTCCTTCGCCAGCCGGTCGATGACCGGGCCACCGGGGAAGCCGAGGTTCAGCACCCGGGCGATCTTGTCGAAGGCCTCGCCCGCCGCGTCGTCGATGGTGGCGCCCAGCGGCCGTACGTCATTGGTGATGTCCGGCGCGAGCAGCAGCGAGGAGTGCCCGCCGCTGACCAGCAGCGCCATCGTCGGCTCGGGCAGCGGGCCGTGCTCCAGCTGGTCCACGCAGATGTGCGAGGCGAGGTGGTTCACCCCGTAGAGCGGCTTGTTCAGCGCGTACGCGTACGCCTTCGCCGCCGAGACGCCGACGAGCAGCGCGCCCGCGAGCCCGGGGCCCGCGGTGACGGAGATGCCGTCGAGGTCGCGGGCGCTGATCCCGGCCTCCTTCAGGGCGCGCTCGATGGTGGGGACCATCGCCTCCAGATGCGCGCGGGAGGCGATCTCCGGGACGACGCCGCCGAAGCGGGCGTGCGTGTCGACGCTGGACGCGACGGCGTCGGCGAGCAGCGTCGTACCCCGGACGATGCCGACGCCGGTCTCGTCGCAGGAGGTCTCGATGCCGAGTACGAGCGGTTCGTCAGCCATCAGTCAGTCTCTGTTTCTTGTACGTGTTCTTGTACGTGGAGGCGCATGACGAGTGCGTCGATGTTGCCCGGCTGGTAGTAGCCGCGGCGGAAGCCGATCGGCTCGAAGCCGAAGCGTTCGTAGAGCTTCTGGGCCCGGGTGTTGTCGACGCGGACTTCGAGGAGCACCTCGGCGCACTCGAAGGCCGTGGCGTGCTTCAGCAGGTCGGTGAGGAGTTCGGAGCCGAGGCCGCCGCCCCAGTGGTCGCGGGTGACCCCGATCGTCTGCACGTCGGCGAGGTCACCGGCCGCGGCGAGGCCCGCGTAGCCGACGATCCGGCCGGTGACGGGGTCCTCGGCGACGACATAGCGGCGGGTGGCCCGCGGGCCGCGGGAGTGCGCCAGCTCGGACCAGAACATGCCGGCCGACCAGGCGTCGTCCGGGAACAGCTCGCCTTCGAGCTCCAGCACCGGGTCGATGTCCCACCAGCGCATCTCGCGCAGAACGGCAGTCGTGGTCGTCACTTCGGAGTGACCACCTTGTAGTTCTTCGGCACCTGGGCGTCGGGCCTGCGGAGGTAGAGCGGCTGCGGCGGCAGCAGCTCCGCGCCCGCGGCGAGCCGCTCGGCGGCGAGGGCGGCCAGCGCTCCGGCGCTGACGTGCTCGGGCTCCCGGGCGTCCGGGAACGCCTCGGGGTAGAGCACCGCGCCCGCGCCGACGACGGGGAGTCCGGCGAGCTGTCCGGCGATGTCGGCGGGCCGGTCGACGGCGGGCTCGGTGACCCGGGTGCGCGGGTCGTCGTACCGCGCCCAGTAGACCTCCTTGCGGCGGGCGTCCGTCGCGACGGCGAACGGGCCCTCAAGACCGGCCCGGCCCGCGGCGTACGCGAGACCGTCCAGGGTGCACAGCCCGTGCACGGGTACGGAGAGGGCGGAGCCGAAGGTCGCGGCGGTGACCAGGCCGACCCGGAGCCCGGTGTACGGTCCGGGGCCCACGCCGACGACCACGTCCGTCACGGCGTCGAGTCTCACACCGGCCTCGGCGAGGACCCGGTCGACAGCGGGCAGCAGCAGCTCCCCGTGCCTTCGGGCGTCGACCTGTCCGGACTCGGCGACGACGGAGGTCCCGTCATGAAGGGCGACGGTGACGGCGGGGGTTGCGGTATCCACGGCGAGCAAGAGCACGCAAACAGCCTACGGCTCCGCCGAGGGAGGCACGGCGCCCCGTACGGCGTCCCGGTGCGACCGGTCCCGGCTGCTACCGTCAGCGTGTTCACGCGGGTACGACGTAAACGCTAAACGCTTGTACGACATACGGAAGCGAAAGGGGCGCGCACGGTGTCTAGGGGCAGCTCGGGAATCGTGGCCGGGCTCACTGCGGCGGCGCTCGTCGCGGTCGGCGTCCTGGCCTTCCAGGCATCGGCGAACGCCCCCGACAACCTCGCTGCCCCCAAACCGAAGGCTTCCGCCACCGCCACCGAGCACGCGAAGCCGAAGGAGAAGTCGCGCCCGGCCGCGCTCCCCAAGGGCTCCGGCACCGGGACGCGGGTCGTGTACGCCCTGGCCGACCGCCGGGTGTGGCTCGTCGACGGGGACGGGAAGGTGACCCGGACCTTCGAGGTCATGCCGAGCGCGCTGAATCCGCTCCCCGGCACCTACCGGGTGAACACCCCGCGCTCGGGAGCCCCTTCCAAGGGCTCGGACGGCGTGATGATCGAGCACGTGGTGCGGTTCGCGATGGTGGACGACGTGGCCGTGGGCTTCAGCGCGGCGGTCGACGGCTCGATGGAGAGCCCGGACCCGACGCTGAAGACGGGTGGCGTGCGGATGTCCCGGGCCGACGGGGACGCGATGTGGGACTTCGCGCTGGTGGGCACGAAGGTGGTCGTCGTCCGCTAGGACGCCCCCGGCCGGCGTTTCGGCCCGGCCGTCGTTTCGTCCGGCTCTTGTTTCGCCCCGCCCGGCTTTTCAGCCCGCCCGGCGTTCGAGGTCCGGCTCGGAACGGGGCGCGGGTGCGGCCGGAGCTCCGTCGCCGGTTCCGTCGTCCTCGTCCGCGGACGGCGGCGGGGTGGAGACCGCCGTGGCCGCGGCACAGGCCGCCAGCAGGTCCTTCATCGATGGCGGCGGCGGCACTTCACGTTCTGCGGACGTCGTCATGGATGCCTCCTGAGGCTCCGGTGGAAGGCGTGGTTAGGCAGACCTAACCAGCTCTCGTCATCCATGTGACCACGCCCGCACCGCCCGGCGCAACAATTTGCCGACAGCCTGTCGGAATCCGGCCCCGCGCTCAGATCTCGCGCAGTCCCGCCCAGCGCGCGCCGATCCCCACCAGCGTCACCTCGCGCCGCTCGTCGTCCGTGTCGCCGACCGCGCGGTCGATCACCACCTGCAGCCGGTCGTCGGACAGCTCCTCGACCTTGCCGTCGCCCCACTCCACGACCACCACCGAGTCCGGCAGCGACACGTCGAGGTCCAGGTCCTCCATCTCGTCGAGCCCGCCGCCCAGGCGGTACGCGTCGACGTGGACCAGGGCCGGACCGCCGGTCAGCGACGGGTGGACGCGGGCGATCACGAAGGTGGGGGACGTGACCGCGCCACGCACGCCGAGGCCCTCGCCGAGGCCCCGGGTCAGCGTCGTCTTCCCGGCGCCGAGTTCGCCGGTGAGCATCACGAGGTCGCCGGGCCGCAGGACCGCGGCGATCCGGCGGCCGAGCGCCTGCATCTGTTCGGGGGATTCGACGGCCAGGCCCAGGGTGACGGCGCCCGGCGCGGCGCCCTCGGTGGCCTCAGTCGCCAGGCTGTTGTGCGGTGCTTCCATGTCCGCCAACGTTAGCCGCTGACGGCACGGCTCCGATGCGTACCAGCAGGTCCGCCAGCCGGTCCGTGACCGTCTCCGGGTGCTCCAGCATCACCAGGTGGCCGGCGTCCGGGACGATGACCAGCTCCGCGTCCGGGAGCTGGTCCGCGATGGTCTCGCTGTGCGAGCTGGGCGTCACCAGGTCCTTGTCGCCCGCCAGGATCAGCACCGGGACGTCGAGGAAGGCGGGCAGCGCGCCGCTCTTGTCGTGTTCGGTGAAGGCCGGATAGAACTCGGCGACCACATCGATCGGGGTGGACTCGATGAGCCGCTCGGCGAACCGCTCGACCGCCGGATCGACGTCCCGCGAACCGAACGAGTACCGCTTGATCAGCCCGGCGAAGAGATCGGCGGTCGCCCGGCGGCCCCGTTCCACCAGCTCCGCCTGGGAGCCGAGCGCCCGGAGCACCCCGGGCAGCACCCGCCGCACCGCGTTCACGCCCGCGATCGGCAGCCCGAAGTTGACCTCGCCGAGCTTCCCGCTCGATGTGCCGACGAAGGCGACGGCGGCGACCCGGTCCCGGATCAGCCGGGGGTACCGGTCGGCGAGCGCCATCATCGTCATGCCGCCCATCGAGTGCCCCACGAGCACCAGCCGCCCCTCGGGGGCAGCCGCTTCGATCACGGCCATCAGATCGCGGCCGAGCTGGTCGATGCCGACCGGGACGCCCTCTGCCTGGTCCCGGCCCCGCTCGGAACGGCCGTGGCTGCGCTGGTCCCAGTGGACGGTGCGGACCAGACCGCGCAGCGCCGCCCGCTGGAAGTGCCAGGAGTCCTGGCTGAGGCAGTAGCCATGGCTGAAGACCACGGTGACGGGCGCGGGGTCCTTGCGGCCGAAGAGCCGACGGCGGCGCGTGCCGGAGCCGGCGGCGGCGCCCCCGCTGCCCGCGGAGCCGCCCGTGCCGCCGTCCGGTTCGACCTCGTCGACCTCGTAGTACAGCTCGGTGCCGTCGTCGGCGGTGGCCCGGCCCGGCAGCCCGCGCAGCGAGCCGTACGGCCCGGTGGCGTCCAGGGCCAGCCTGGCCCTTCTGCGCATGCCCCGGCCGACCGTGAGCCGCTCGACCGCGACACCGGCGGCCGCGCCCGCCGCGATCACACCTATGGCGGCTCCCGCGATACCCGCCCGGCGCCAGCCGACCGCCGTAGCGGCCGTCGTCACCGCGTCCCCCGCGCTGATCTCGCTCACCGTGCCGCGCTCCTCGTCGGTCGTATCCGTCAGGTCAGGGCCGGTCTGTTCCGGTCGTGATCAGATCGTGCCTGGTCAGGGGCGCATGATCGGTCAGGACTCGGCCGGGGTCACGTGCAGGTGCACACGCGGTACGCGGGTGCCGATCCGGGTGACGATCTCGTACGCGATCGTGTCGGCGGCCTGCGCCCAGTCCTCGGCGCTCGGCTCGCCCCGGTCCCCCGGGCCGAAGAGCACCGCCTCGCTGCCCACCTCGATCTCGTCCCCGTCGAGGTCGACGACGAACTGGTCCATGGCCACCCGGCCGGCGATCCGCCGGGTGACGCCGCCGACCAGGACGGGCGCCCGGCCGGAGGCGTGGCGCGGGACGCCGTCCGCGTAGCCGACCGGCACCAGGCCCAGAGTGGTCTCGGCGGAGGTCGTGTAGTGGTGGCCGTAGCTGATGCCGTGACCGGCCGGCACCTGCTTGACCAGGGCGATCGACGCGATGAGCGTCATGACGGGGCGCAGCCCGAAGTCGGCCGGGGTGCCCAGCTCGGGACTGGGCGAGATGCCGTACATCGCGATCCCGGTCCGTACGAGGTCGAAGTGCGCCTCGGGGAGGGTCAGCGTCGCCGGGGAGTTGGCCATGTGCCGCACCTCGGGTTCGACGCCCTCCTTCTCGGCATGCGCCACCATGTCCCGGAACACGGCCAGCTGGGCGGCGATGGAGGGGTGGCCGGGCTCGTCGGCGCAGGCGAAGTGGGACCACAGGCCGGTGATCCGGACGGTGCCCGCGTCCTCGGCGGCGCGGGCGGCGGCGACCAGCTCCGGCCAGTCGGCGGGCTGGCAGCCGTTGCGCCCGAGGCCGGTGTCCGCCTTGAGCTGGATCCGGGCCGGGACGCCCGCGTCCGTGGCCGCGGCGACGACCTCGCGCAGGGCCCACATCCCGCTCACCGACACGTCGATGTCGGCCTCGATCGCCTCGCGCCAGGGACCACCCGGGGTCCACAGCCAGCACATCACCCGGCCGCCGAGTCCGGCGGCCCGCAGGGCGAGCGCCTCCTGCGGCGTCGCGGTGCCCAGCCAGGTCGCCCCGGCCTCCAGCGCGGCGCGGGCGCAGGGCACCGCCCCGTGCCCGTACGCGTCGGATTTGACGACGGCCATGAGTTGCGCGCCGCCCGCCCGCGCGCGCAGCACCCGCACGTTGGCGCGCAGCGCGGCGAGGTCGATCTCGGCACGGGCTCTCAAGGACGCTGTCTCGTTCATCGCGCCCAGTCTCTCAGAGGCGTACGGCAGGGCCTTCGGGCGGCGGGTCGGAAGGGGCCCGCCGCAGGGGGCGTCCGCCCGGTGCCGGGTGCGCACCTCAGTGATGGCGCAGCTCGTGTTCCAGATGGTCGACGATGACCGGGACATGGCTGTGGGGTACGTCCTTGACCGCCGTGATCAGTGTCACCGGGCCGCCCTCCCGGACCAGTTCGACCAGTTCCCGGACGGCCGCCGTGTGGACGGGGTCGGCCAGTTCGGCGCGGTAGCGGTCGACGAACTCGTCGTAGCGGGTGGCGGTGCGGTCCTCGTGGTACCAGTCGCGGAGCTCGTTCGACGGGGTGATGTCCTTGAGCCACTTGTCGATCGCGGCCTTCTCCCTGGACTCGCCGCGCGGCCAGAGCCGGTCGACGAGGACGCGGGTGCCGTCGCCGTCCTCCTTCGGCTCGTACACCCGGCGTACGCGTACCTCGCTGCTGCCCACGGTCGGCCCTCCTGTCGGCTGCGGTCGGCTGCTGCCTGGGCCCAGGATCGCTCAGGCCCGTACGTCCCGCCACGCCGCCGGGATCGCCTCCGCGACGTCCTGGGCGGCGACGGGCGAGCCGTCGGAGGCGTGGCGGGCGGCGAGTCCGTGCAGATGGGCGCCGGCCGACGCGGCGTCACGCGGGGCGAGGCCCGCGGCCAGCAGGGAGCCGGTCAGTCCGGAGAGGACGTCGCCGCTGCCGGCCGTGGCCAGCCAGGAGGTGCCGGTCGGATTGACCCGTACGGGAGTGTCCGGGTCGTCGGTGGCGACCAGGGTCGTCGACCCCTTGAGCAGAACCGTGGCGCGGTAGCGGGCGGCCAGCTCCCGTACGGCGGCGAGCCGCCCCGCCTCGACCTCCTCGCGCGCCACGCCGAGCAGCGCGGCGGCCTCACCGGCGTGCGGGGTGAGCACGGTCGGCGCGGTGCGGGCGCGTACGACACCGGCGTCCAGCAGCCGCAGCCCGTCCGCGTCCACCAGCACCGCGACGTCCGCCGCCAGCACGTCCCGGACCCCCTCGGCGGCCTCCGCGCCGTCACCGAGTCCGGGCCCGACGACCCAGGCCTGCACCCGCCCCGCCTTCGACGGCGGCCCCGCGTGGACCAGCGTCTCCGGATGACGGGCGATCACCGCGCCCGCGCCCGGACCGACGTACCGCACGGCCCCCGCGCCGCCCCGCAGCGCCCCGGAGACGGCCAGCACCGCCGCGCCCGGGTACCGCGCGGAACCGGCGACGATGCCGACGACCCCGCGCCGGTACTTGTCGCTCTCGGCGCCGGGGACGGGCAGCAACGCGGCGACGTCCGCGTACTGGAGCGCCTCCAGGTCGGGTACGTCCGGCAGTTCGGGCCCGAGCCCGATGTCGACGAGGCGCAGCGCGCCGGCCCGTTCGGCGGCCGGGTCGACGAGCAGGCCCGGCTTGTACGTGCCGAAGGTGACGGTCGCGTCGGCGCGCACCGCCTCGCCGGGCACCTCACCGGTGTCGGCCTCGACCCCGCTGGGCAGGTCGACGGCGACCAGGGGCGCGCCGGTCGCCGCGAAGGCCCGCACCAGCCCGGCGGCGCCCGGACGCAGCCCGCCCCGGCCGCCGATGCCGGTGATCCCGTCCACCACGAGATCGATGTGGCCGCCCCAGGCGTCCGCGCCCTCCGCGACCCGCCCGCCGGCCGCGAGCAGGGCCGCGAGGCCGCCCTCGTGGGCGCGGTCCGGCGAGGTGAGCACGGCGCGCACGCCGGCGCCCCGGCGGGCGAGCCGGGCGCCCGCGTACAGCGCGTCGCCCCCGTTGTCGCCGCTGCCGACGAGGAGGACGACCCGGGCCCCGTACACCCGGCCGCGCCGCCGCAGCACATCGGCGCAGGCCGCCGCGAGTCCCGCGGCGGCGCGCTGCATCAGCGCGCCCTCGGGCAGCCGGGCCATCAGGGCCCGCTCGGCGGCCCGTACGGTCTGAACGCTGTAGGCGGTACGCATGTGCTCAACCCTCCGCGATCACCACGGCGGACGCCACCCCCGCGTCGTGGCTGAGCGACACGTGCCAATGCCGTACGCCCAGCTCGGCGGCGCGGGCGGCGACGGTGCCGCTGACCCGCAGCCGGGGCTGTCCGCTGTCCTCGACGTACACCTCGGCGTCCGTCCAGTGCAGTCCGCCGGGCGCGCCGAGCGCCTTCGCGAGGGCCTCCTTCGCGGCGAACCTGGCGGCGAGCGAGGCGATACCGCGCCGCTCGCCGCTGGGCAGCAGCAACTCCCGTTCCAGAAAGAGCCGTTCGGCCATCTGCGGCGTGCGTTCCAGCGCCGCGTCGAACCGTTCGATCTCGGCCACGTCGATCCCGACCCCGATGATCACGCGTATTCCCTCATCCCTCGCTACTCCACGGTCACGGACTTCGCCAGATTGCGCGGCTGGTCCACGTCGTTGCCGCGGGCCGTGGCCAGTTCGCAGGCGAATACCTGCAGCGGCACGGTCGACACCAGCGGCTGGAGCAGCGTAGGCGTAATGGGGATCCGGATCAGGTGGTCGGCGTACGGGACGACCGCCTCGTCACCCTCCTCGGCGATGACGATGGTGCGGGCACCGCGGGCCCTGATCTCCTGGATGTTCGACACGACCTTGTCGTGCAGCAACGACCGGCCGCGCGGCGACGGCACCACCACGACGACCGGGAGGCCGTCCTCGATGAGCGCGATCGGGCCGTGCTTGAGCTCACCGGCGGCGAAGCCCTCGGCGTGCATGTACGCGAGCTCCTTGAGCTTCAACGCGCCTTCCAGGGCCACGGGATAGCCGACATGGCGGCCCAGGAAGAGCACGGTGTCGTGACCGGCGAGGGAGCGGGCGAGTTCGCGTACCGGCTCCATGGTCTCCAGGACCCGTTCGACCGCGCCGGAGATCTCGGAGAGCTGGCGGATGACGGTGCGGATCTCGTCGCCCCACTTCGTCCCGCGGGCCTGTCCGAGATACAGGGCGACGAGGTAGCAGGCGACCAGCTGGGTGAGGAAGGCCTTGGTGGAGGCGACGGCGACCTCGGGGCCGGCGTGCGTGTAGAGCACGGCGTCGGACTCCCGGGGGATGGTGGAGCCGTTCGTGTTGCAGATGGCGAGGACCTTCGCGCCCTGTTCGCGGGCGTGCCGCAGGGCCATCAGGGTGTCCATCGTCTCGCCGGACTGCGAGATCGCGACGACCAGGGTGCGGTGGTCGAGGATCGGGTCGCGGTAGCGGAACTCGCTGGCCAGCTCGGTCTCGCAGGGGATGCGGGTCCAGTGCTCGATGGCGTACTTGGCGATCATCCCGGAGTGGAAGGCGGTGCCGCAGGCCACGATGACGACCTTGTCGACCTCGCGCAGTTCGTACGGCGGGATGCGTACCTCGTCGAGGCGGAGCGAGCCCGAGCCGTCGATCCGTCCGAGGAGGGTGTCGGCGACGGCCTTGGGCTGTTCGGCGATCTCCTTGAGCATGAAGTAGTCGTGGCCGCCCTTCTCGGCGGCGGAGACGTCCCAGTCCACGTGGTACGCGCGGACCTCGGCGGGCCGCCCGTCGAAGTCGGTGACGGTGACCCCCTCGCGGCGCAGCTCGACCACCTGGTCCTGGCCCAGCTCGATCGCGGAGCGGGTGTGCGCGATGAACGCGGCGACGTCGGAGGCCAGGAACGACTCCCCCTCCCCCACCCCCACCACGAGCGGTGAGTTGCGCCGGGCCCCGACCACCGTGCCGGGGGCGTCCGCGTGCACGGCGACGAGGGTGAAGGCGCCCTCCAGCCGGCGGCAGACCTGCCGCATCGCCTCCGCCGGGTCGGCGCAGGAGGAGAACGCCTCGGCGAGCAGATGGGCGACGACCTCCGTGTCGGTCTCGGAGGCCAGGTCGTGGCCGCGCTCGGCGAGTTCGGCGCGCAGGGCGGCGAAGTTCTCGATGATTCCGTTGTGCACGACGGCGACGCGGCCCGCGTTGTCGAGGTGCGGGTGGGCGTTGGTGTCGGTGGGGGCGCCGTGGGTGGCCCAGCGGGTGTGTCCGATCCCGGTGGTCCCGGCCGGGAGCGGCGCCTCGGCCAGGGCCTTCTCCAGATTGACGAGCTTGCCGGCCTTCTTGGCGGCGGCCAGACCGCCGTCCGCGAGCACGGCGAGGCCCGCCGAGTCGTAGCCCCGGTACTCAAGGCGCTTGAGACCCGCGACGACGACGTCCTGGGCCGACTGTCCACCGACGTAACCGACGATTCCGCACATATCGTTCCCTTCGTGGTCACCCGCCCCTCTTCTTCGCATCGTCGCAGAAGGGGAACGGGGCGGCAGGGAGGACGGCGCCCCGGGGGGCGAGCCGCCCGGTGCGCGCGGGGCGGCATCGGGGGTGGCCGCCCCGCATACCCTGTGAACCTTTCCGGCCCCAGCGGGGAACAAGGGGTGACACACTCACCCGCCGAGCCCCAGGAGCCGATGTGACCGGACCGCCGGCCAGCCCCGACGACGATGCCGAGGTCATCGCGCAGTCGCTGGAGGAGCCCGAGATCTTCGCCGGGCTCTACGACCGTCACGCACCGGACATCCACCGCTATGCCGCCCGCCGCCTCGGGGAGGGCGCGGCGGACGACATCACGGCGGAGACCTTCCTCATCGCCTTCCGCTCCCGGCGCCGCTACGACCGCTCCCACCGCAGCGCCCGCCCCTGGCTGTACGGCATCGCGGCCAACCTCATCGGCAAGCACCGGCGCAGCGAGGAGCGGGGGCTGCGGGCCCTGGCCCGTACCGGCCAGGACCCGGTGGCCGCCTCCTGGAGCGAGCGTTCCGACGACCGGATCGCCGCCCAGGCACCCCTGGCGGTGGCGCTCGCCGCGCTCTCGCCCGGCGACCGGCATGTGCTGCTGCTCGTCGCCTGGGCCGACCTCGGGTACCAGGAGGTCGCCGCGGCGCTGGGCATCCCGCTCGGCACCGTGCGGTCCCGGCTCAATCGCGCCCGCCGCAAGGTCCGCGAGGCCCTCTGCATGGACCCCTCGTTCACGCCCGACGCCATGGAGCTGACCCCGTCATGGACGAAATGACCCAGCTGCGCGAGCTCCGCGCGGACGCGCCCGTTCCCGACCGCGGCGCGCTCGCCCCGGGCCGGCAGCGGCTCACCGAGGCCGCGGCCCCGGGTCGTCGCGTCCACCGCCTGCGGGCGGACTGGCGGGTCGCCGCGGTCGGCGCGGCCGCGGCGATCACCGTGGCGGCGGTGCTCGGCACCCAGCTCGGGGACGCCGCGGCGCCCGACCGCTCCGGACCCGCCTCGACCGCCGGGACCCTGCGGCTGGACAGCCCGGCCGAGGTGCTGAACCGGGCCGCCGACGCGCTGGAGAAGCAGCCGGCCGGGCCGGAGCCGCGCGACGACCAGTGGATCTACACCAGGACGGTGCAGGCCGCGCAGGGCGACCAGAACGGCATGGCCGCCGGCCGCGTCACGTACGACCCCGACGCCTGGGTTCCGTACGACAACTCCGCCGCGGCCAAGAACGGCAAGGACTCCGACTACCGCACGGCCCGCCAGGTCTACCGGGCCACCGAGGCGCTGCCCGACGACCCGGCGCGGCTGCTGGCGAAGGTCCGCTCGTTCCATCCGACCGGCAACACGGCCGACAGCCCGCCCGAGGCCGAGGCGCAGCACAGCTTCCGGGCGATGGGGCTGATGGTCGAGGCGTATCCGATCGCACCGGCCGCCCTCGCCCGGATCTACCGGGCCATGGCCACCATCCCCGGCGTGCACGTCACCGACCACCTGGTGAAGGACGCCGCCGGGCGCGAGGCCATCGCCATCACCCGGAAGGAGGACGGCCTCCATGAGCAGCGGGAGATCCTGCTCGACCCGCACGACTTCAGCTACGTCGGTCTGCGTTTCGTGGTCACCGAGGACTACGAGTACGCGCTCTCCGACGGCAAGGTGAAGCGCCGGACGATCAAGTTCAAGGCCGGGCAGGTCCTCACGAGCGAAGCCCGGGTCGAAGCCGCCGTCGTCGACGCCAAGGGCGAGAAGCCCTGAGGCCGCGGGCGAGGCGCCCCGCCGTCACCGGGCGCCCCTGAACCGGGTCCGGTGTCCGCCACAGGGGTGCGGACACCGGACCCTGCCGACGGCGGCAGGTGCCCCCGGGTGCATCATGGCGTCGCCGCCGACCGGCACCGATTCCGGCCGGTCGGCCGAGAACCGGGGGGTGGGGCGCATGTCCGGCGCCGAAGGGCCAGTCACGTCGTCGCAACGTCCACCCCGGGATCTCCGGCCCTCCCGGCCGTTCCCCGTGCCCCCTCCGCGGCCGAAGCGCCGGATGTCGAACAAGGCCGCCGTCGTGCTGGGGCTGGGCATCGGGGCGGTCCTCGTCGTGCTCGTCCCCGTGGGGCTGTTCGTCCTGCTGTTCGTCCTGCGCTACGTGAACATCCCCCCGGAGCCCGACGGCCCGCCGCTCGTACTGACGCAAGGTCAGCTGCGCGGCACCTGGCAGGACGAGCACGGCGGCCGGCTCGTCCTCGCCGAGGACGGCACCTTCAGCGCCACGAACGTCTGCGGCGACTACACGGACGCCACCACCGGCGACAGCTCCGGATTCGGCTTCCCGTCCATCATGACCGGGACCGGCACCTGGGAGTCCGACGTGTACGCGACCCAGGAGGGCGCGACGGAACTGTCCGTCGCATTCGCCCCCGGCAAGGTCACCGGCCAACTCGCGGCCAGGGGGAAGACCGACTCCGCCGTCCTGTGGACGTTCATCGGCGACCCCGACAGCGGAGAGCTCTGCGTGCTCAGGAAGGTGAGCACGGACGTCGGCACGAAGGCGGGCACGGAGGCGGGCGCACAGCCGTGAACGACGGCGGCGGCACCGGCCCGGCCCTCCCCCACGTGACCGAGCCCACCCCCCACTCCGTTCGAACTCCCGCAACAATGAACCCGTGATCTCTTCGCCGCCACGGAGCACCCACCGACGCGCCGAGCACGCGGCGACGCCGTACGTCGATCTGTCCCGCGCCGAGTGGAGCGCGCTGCGCGACAAGACGCCGCTGCCGCTGACCGCCGACGAGGTCGAGCAGCTGCGCGGGCTCGGGGACGTCATCGACCTCGACGAGGTACGCGACGTCTACCTGCCGCTCTCCCGGCTCCTCAACCTCTACGTCCAGGCCACCTCGGGTCTGCGCGGCGCCCTGAACACCTTCCTCGGGGACGCGGGGAACGGCCACGGCGAGCAGCGCGGCACCCCGTTCGTCATAGGCGTCGCGGGCAGTGTCGCGGTCGGCAAGTCCACCACCGCGCGCATCCTCCAGGCACTGCTGGCCCGTTGGCCCGAGCATCCGCGCGTGGAGCTGGTGACCACGGACGGGTTCCTGCTGCCGATGAAGGAGCTCCAGGCCCGCGGCCTGATGTCGCGCAAGGGGTTCCCCGAGTCGTACGACCGGCGCGCCCTGACCCGTTTCGTCGCCGACATCAAGGCGGGCAAGGACGAGGTGACGGCGCCCGTCTACTCGCACCTGATCTACGACATCGTGCCGGACGAGCGGCTCACCGTACGCCGCCCCGACATCCTGATCGTCGAGGGGCTGAACGTGCTGCAGCCCGCGATGCCCGGCAAGGACGGCCGGACCAGGGTCGGTCTCGCCGACTACTTCGACTTCAGCGTGTACGTGGACGCGCGCACCGAGGACATCGAGAGCTGGTATCTCAACCGGTTCCGGAAACTGCGCGCGACCGCGTTCCAGAACCCGTTCTCGTACTTCCGCAAGTACACCCAGGTCTCCGAGGAGGAGGCCATGGAGTACGCGGCGACGATGTGGCGGACCATCAACAAGCCCAACCTGGTGGAGAATGTCGCGCCCACCCGGGGCCGTGCCACCCTGGTGCTGCGCAAGGGCCCTGACCACAAGGTCCAGCGGCTGTCGCTGCGCAAACTCTGAGTCCGCGAGCCTCCCGGGAGTGGCCACGTGCCGCATCTGCGCCTGATCGTCCGCCAGGCCCCGCGGGCGGCGCGGAGTCAGTCCGCGCGGGCGGTGACCAGGCCCGATTCGTAGGCCGCGATGACCGCCTGGGCGCGGTCGCGGACGGCGAGTTTGCCGAAGATGCTGGTGATGTAGTTCTTGACCGTGGAGAGGCTGATGTCCAGGGCGCGGGAGATCTCGGTGTTGTCGAGGCCGGTGGCCATCAGGCGCCACACCTCGACCTCGCGGGGGGTGAGTTCACCCGGGCCGGTCGGGCCGGCGGGGACCGGCCGCGCAGCGCGGGATGCCCGTACGTGGGTGGAGATCAGCCGGGTGAGCAGGCGCGGCGCGACGACGGCCTCGCCCGCGTGGACGGTGTGGATCGCCGCGCTCAGGTCCTCCGGGGAGCTGTCCTTGGGCAGGAACCCGTAGGCCCCGGCGCGCAGGGCGCCCACCACGTACTCGTCGAGGTCGAAGGTACTGAGGGCCAGGACCCGGCAGCCGGGCACGGTGACGGCGAGTTCCCCGGTCGCGCCGACCCCGTCGAGGACCGGCATCCGGATGTCCATCACCACGACGTCGGGGCGCAGCCGGCGGGCGAGGGCGACGGCCTGCGCGCCGTCCTCGGCCTCGCCCACCACCTCGAAGGACGGGTCGGGGGAGAGGATCAGCGACAGACCTCGCCGGACCAGCGGCTGGTCGTCCGCGATCAGCACCCTGATCGTCCGCGGCGTCGGCCCGGTCCCGTTCATCGGTGTGCTCCTTCGTGCTGGACGGCCGCCTCGGCCGCCTCGTCCGTGCTCAGCGGCAGGTCGGCCACCACGGCGAACCCCCCATCGGCCTGCGGGCCGACGGTCAGGGTGCCGCCGTGCAGGGCGACGCGCTCGCGCATGCCAATGAGGCCGTAACCGCCCGAGTCCACCGACGCCCCCTCCCGCGGCGGTGCGCCCCCGCCGTCGTCCCGCACCTCGACGGTGATCCGCTCCTGGTGGTACGTCAGCCGCACGGACGCGCGGGCGTCCCCCGCGTACTTGCGGGTGTTGGTGAGGGCCTCCTGGGCGATCCTGAACACCGTGAGGCCGACGGTCGGCGGCAGCGGGCGCCGCGGCCCCCGGACGCCGAACTCGGTGGGCAGTCCGGCGAGGCGGGACTCGGCCACCAGACGGTCGAGGTCCTCGACGCCGGGCTGGGGCAGCGACGGCGCGGCCTCCGGTTCGTCACCGGCCCGCAGCACGTCGAGGAGCTGGCGCATCTCGCGCAACGCGAGCCGCCCGGAGGACTCCAGGGTGACCAGGGCGTCCAGGACCACCTCAGGTCGGGCGAGGTTGGCCCTGGCTCCGCCGGCCATCAGCTGCATGGTGGTGATGTGGTGGGCCACGATGTCGTGCAACTCCCTTGCGATGCGGCGGCGCTCGTCGGCCACCGCACGGTCGGCGAGGAGTCTGCGGTTGGCCGCCACCTCCCGCTGCCAGCGGTTGACCGCCATGGCGGTGCCGACGACGATCAAGGTGGAGAGCGGCGGGGTGACCGCCTCCTGCCAGGGCGGAATCCGGCCGTTGCTCTGGCTCAGCAGTGTCAGCGACATCGTCACGACAGCCGCGACCGCCGTCACCCGGCCGGAACAGGCCCTGGCGACCGTGTACAGGGCCACCACCAGGACGGCGCCGAAGTGGCTGGGCAGTGGGACGGTCAGGGCGGCCGTCGCGTCGAGTGCCAGCACGGCGGCGAGCGCCGCCACCGGGTGGCTGCGCCGGGCGAGCAGCGGCATGGCCGCCAGGGCGACGAGAAGGAACCCCGCCACGCTCACGTCGTGCCGGCCGTCGGGGTCGTTGAAGAACACGTAGCTGAGCAGGTTCATCGCGCAGGCCCCGCCGGTCACGAGCGCGTCGTTGCGGGTCCACGGCGGCTCGGCGCCGTCGATGTGCAGCGGCGTCCGGGAATCGTCGGGCGCGATGTGTCGGCTCCTGGGCATGTCCGTTCCCCCCTGTGTCCGGCATCTCGGCCTCCCGGCTTCCCGGCCCCCCGGGACAGGGTTGCACAGCACCGGCGGTGGCACTCCCGAGCCCTTGACCAGGACCGGGACCAGGGTCCTGGTCAAGGGCTCGGGAGGGACCCAGGGCCCCGATCCGGATCATCCGCTGCCACGACGCCCGGCGCCCCCTCGCGGTGATGGTCTGGAGACCGGCCGGGAGCCCCCGGCAGCCGTCCGCATTCAAGTCCGTCCGCCGGAGGACCTCGTGATCCGCGCCCTGACCGGATATTCCACCAGACACCCATGGAAGGTCATCGCCCTCTGGGCGGTGCTGGGGGTCGTGATGAGCGCCCTGATCCCGACCCTGATCGGCCGCGTCACCCAGCACCGGACCGGGGACTTCCTGCCCCGCTCCTACGACTCGGCCGCCGCGCTCCGGATCGCCGAAGAACAGTTCGGCGTGAACCCCGACGCCACCACGGTGACCGTGCTGGTCGCCCGGTCCGACGGCAAGGCCCTCGGCGCCGCCGACCACAAGCGGGTCGAGGCCGGGGCGGCGAAGCTGGGCCGGCACCGGGTGATCATGCCCAGGGAGGACGACATGCCTCGGTTCCTGGTCCCGGACCGCTCCCAGACACCCCGCATCGCCCCGTCGATGACGGCACCCGACCGGAGCTTCGAACTGCTCTCCGTCCAGCTGACGGGGAATCCCGCGGACCAGGGGGTCCAGGGCGTCTACCGGGCCTTCCGGGACGCCGCCCGGACACAGTTCTCCGAGGCGGGGATGCGCACCGGCTTCACCGGGAGCCTCGCCGACACCGTCGACACCACCGACGCCCACGAAACCGCCGCGAAGGTCGGGGGCGCCCTCCTCACGGCGCTCATCATCCTGCTCAACGTGCTCGTGTTCCGCAGCGTGCTGGCAGCCCTGCTGCCGCTGCTCGCGGTCGCCATGATCGGCTCCGTGGCGGCGGGAACCGTGGCGGGCGCGGCGCTGCTCACCGGGCGCAAGCTCGACGCGAGCACCCCGGGGCTGATCAACGTGGTCCTGCTCGGCATCGGCATCGACTACCTGCTGTTCCTGCTGTTCCGCTTCCGCGAGCAACTGCGCGCCCGGCCCGAACAGTCCGCCCGCGAGGCGGCCGAGGAGGTCTCGGGCCGGGTGGGCACCGCGATCACCTCGGCGGCGCTGACCATCGTGGCCGCGTTCGCCACGCTGGGCCTGGCGACCTTCGGGCAGTTCCGCTCGCTGGGCCCCGCCATCGCCGTCGCGGTCCTGGTGATGCTGCTCGGCAGCCTCACCCTGCTGCCGGCGCTGCTCGCGGCCGCCGGGCGCAAGATGTTCTGGCCCTCCCGAACCCTTCGCCACAAGCCGGGCGAAGGACGTGCCGCCCGCTTCGGCACGCTGGTCACGCGACGACCGCTGACGATGCTGACGGCCTCCGTCGCCCTGCTCGCCGCGCTGGCCGCCGGGCTGACCGGCATCCGCATGGACTACGGCCGGGGCGGCTCCGACGACGCGACCCCCGCCGCGAGCACCGCGACCGAGATCTCCCGCACACTGCCGGCCGGAGTGTCGGACCCGACGAGCGTCTTCGTCACCGCCAAGGACGGCGACACCCTCACCACCGGCCGGCTCGACGGCCTCTCCCGGGCACTCACCCGGGTCCACGGCGTGGGCAAGGTCGCACCGACCGCCCTGAACAAGGACCACCGCGCCGCCCGGATCGACCTCTACCCGACCGCCGACCCACAGAGCCAACAAGCCCGCGACCTGGCCTCCGGACCGATCCGGGCCGCGGTCACCCAGCACACACCCGCCGGAACGACGACACACGTGGGCGGGACGGCGGCAATCCACGCCGACATCTCCACCGCCGTCGACCACGACCTGAAGACCGTCTTCCCGGTCGCAGCCGCACTGATCGCGCTGATCCTCCTGCTGCTCCTGCGCAGCCTGCTCGCACCGGTGGTCCTGATGCTCTCCGTCGGGCTCGGCTTCGCCGCCACCCTCGGCGCCGCCACCCTGCTCTTCCAGCACGCCCTCGGCAGGCCGGGCGTCGACTTCACCCTGCCCCTGGTGCTGTTCCTGTTCGTCGTGGCCCTGGGCACCGACTACAACA
Organism: Streptomyces sp. NPDC059832; assembly: GCF_042731715.1. Lineage (NCBI taxonomy): Bacteria > Bacillati > Actinomycetota > Actinomycetes > Kitasatosporales > Streptomycetaceae > Streptomyces > Streptomyces sp. NPDC059832. The sequence goes on from NZ_JBHWIY010000003.1 coordinate 284,091, forward strand.
TCCTGATCAGCGACCGGATCCGGGAGGAGATGCGGCGACCGGGCCCGGCCCGCGCCGCCGTGGCCCGCGCGGTACGGCACACGACACCGGCCATCGCGACGGCCGGGCTGGTGCTCGCCGGCTCCTTCGCCACCCTCGCCACGACCCCGGGCAACGAGCAGATCGCCTTCGCGATGACGCTCGGCATCATGCTCTCCGCGCTCGTCCTCTCGCTGGTGCTGGTCCCCGCCCTCGCCGCCCTCCTCGGCCGGAGCATCTGGTGGCCGGTCCGCCCACGGCCCACCAAGGGCGGCCACCCGCAGCACCGTGCGAACGCACCGGCCCCGGAACCCCACCGGGTCAAGACCTGCTGAGGCCCGGACGACCGGAACGCCTCAGGGGTACGTGAGCCCGGTGACGCCGGCACCCACCCGGCCGTCCCCGGGTGGAGCGCTTCGGTCCGGTGGACCGGGCGTGGCGACCGCGCCGCCGTCCACCTGACGGCGCGTGCGGGCCCGTCCTATCCCAGCGCGGACTTCACCACATCGGCCAGCCGCTCGGCGACAGCCCGCGCCTGCTCGATGTCGGCCGCCTCGACCATGACCCGCACCAGCGGCTCCGTGCCCGACTGGCGCAGCAGCACGCGTCCGGTGGAGCCCAGCTCGCGCTCGGCCTCGGCCACGGCCTCGGCGACCTCGGGGGAGGTCGCGACCCGGGACTTGTCGACGTCGCGGACGTTGATCAGCAGCTGCGGCAGCCGCTGCATGACCCCGGCCAGATCGGCGAGCGTACGGCCGGTGGCGGCCATCCGGGCCGCGAGCAGCAGGCCGGTCAGCGTGCCGTCGCCGGTCGTGGCGTGGTCCAGGACGATGACATGGCCGGACTGCTCGCCGCCCAGTGCGTAGCCCTCGGCCTTCATCGACTCCAGTACGTAGCGGTCGCCGACGGCGGTCTGGACGAGCTGGATGCCCTCCCGCTCCATCGCGATCTTGAAGCCGAGGTTGGACATGACGGTGCCGACCACGGTGTCCTTGCGCAGCTGTCCGGCCTCGCGCATGGCGAGGGCGAGGACGGCCAGGATCTGGTCGCCGTCGACCTCCTCGCCCGTGGCGTCCACGGCCAGGCAGCGGTCGGCGTCGCCGTCGTGCGCGATGCCGAAGTGGGCGCCGTGCTCCACGACGGCGGCCTTCAACGGCTCCAGATGGGTGGAGCCGCAGCCGTCGTTGATGTTCAGGCCGTTCGGGTCGGCACCGATCGTGACGACCTCGGCACCGGCCCGCGCGAAGGCCTCGGGCGAGACCCGGGCAGCCGCCCCGTGCGCCTCGTCGAGCACGACCTTCAGCCCGTCGAGCCGGTTCGGCAGGACCGCGACGAGGTGGGCCACGTAACGGTCGAAGCCCTCCGCGTACTCGGTGACGCGTCCCACACCGGCCCCGGTCGGGCGCTCCCACGGCTCACCGGTGCGGTGCTGCTGGTAGATGGACTCGATCCGGTCCTCCAGCTCGTCGGAGAGCTTGTGACCGCCGCGGGCGATGAACTTGACACCGTTGTCCGGCATGGAGTTGTGGCTCGCGGAGAGCATCACACCGAGGTCGGCGCCCAGCGCGCCGGTGAGGTACGCCACCGCCGGGGTGGGCAGCACACCGACGCGCAGGACGTCCACGCCGGCGCTGGCGAGACCGGCCACGACGGCGGCCTCCAGGAACTCTCCGGACGCGCGTGGGTCACGGCCCACCACGGCTGTCGGCCGGGTCCCGTCGAGAGTGCTCCCCTCGGCGAGAACATGCGCCGCAGCGACCGAGAGACCGAGCGCCAGCTCGGCCGTCAGATCCGCATTGGCGACACCGCGCACACCGTCCGTGCCGAAGAGTCGTCCCACTGGTGTCCTCCGAAGATGCTCCGAAACCGCAAAACCAAATCAACCAAAGCAGCGCAACAAGCCTATGAGCGTCTTATGCCGTTATACGCCCGAGGGTGTCGATAAACGAACGCCCCGGCAGCACGAGGTGTGCCGCCGGGGCGAACGTGTAAAGCAGATGAGCAGGCGGATTAGCGCTTGCTGTACTGCGGGGCCTTGCGGGCCTTCTTGAGACCGGCCTTCTTGCGCTCGACCGCACGGTCGTCACGGGAGAGGAAGCCGGCCTTCTTCAGCGGGGCGCGGTTGTTGTCCACGTCCGCCTCGTTCAGCGCACGGGCCACGCCGAGACGCAGGGCGCCGGCCTGACCCGAGACGCCGCCACCCGAGATGCGGGCGATGACGTCGTAGCGGTTGTCGAGCTCAAGCACCTTGAAGGGCTCGTTGACTTCCTGCTGGTGCACCTTGTTGGGGAAGTAGTCCTCAAGGGTGCGACCGTTGATCTTCCACTTGCCGGTGCCCGGAACGATCCGGACGCGGGCGATGGCGTTCTTCCGACGGCCAAGGCCGGCGGCGGGCTGCGGGTCGCCGAAGCGGGAGGCCAGCGACTCGCTGGTGTACTCGCCCTCGACGGGAACCTCGGACTCGAAGGTGGTCACCTCGGCGAAGACCTCTTCGCCCTCGGTGCCCTCGACGGGGTTCTCAACAGTGGTCTCGGCCACGATTCTCCTCAGATCTTTCTTTTGGTCTTAGGGGGAGGCCGGAACTACTGCGCGACCTGGGTGATCTCGAACGGGACCGGCTGCTGAGCAGCGTGCGGGTGCTGGTCGCCCGCGTAGACCTTGAGCTTCGAGAGCATCTGACGGCCCAGGCTGTTCTTGGGGATCATGCCCTTGATGGCCTTCTCGACGGCCTTCTCGGGGCTCTTGGCGAGCAGCTCGTCGTAACGGACGGAGCGCAGACCACCCGGGAACCCGGAGTGGCGGTACGCCATCTTCTGGGTCTTCTTGTTGCCGGAGAGGTGAACCTTCTCGGCGTTGATGATGATGACGAAGTCGCCCATGTCCATGTGGGGGGCGTAGATCGCCTTGTGCTTGCCGCGGAGGAGGTTCGCAGCCGTGGTGGCCAGACGGCCCAGGACGATGTCCTGCGCGTCAATGATGTGCCACTGGCGCGTCACATCGCCGGGCTTGGGGCTGTACGTACGCACTTCGTAGCCTTCGCTTCTTCAGTGGATGGGGTCCAGACACATGGCACCTCTGAAGCGATCATGCAGCTGGGGCTCACAATGCCGGGGACGCTGCCCGTATGCGAGCCACTGGTAACTGCTCCAGAGAACCTACGTAAGGGCCCTACGCGTGAGAACGACGAAGCCAATACGCATAACAATCAACGAGACTACCCGCCCCGCCCCGGACGGGTCAAAACGCGTGGCCCCCGGGCGGGCGGCAGCGGGGTTCCCCGGCCTGGCCGGCCCCGCTGCCGGGGGTTCCGTCCTCAATCGCCGGACGGGCTGGTCGGTGCGGGTTCCCCGCGGGGGTGCGCCTTGGGCCGTCGGGTGGGGGTCCGGGGTCCCTCCGGGAAGACTCCCCGGAGGGGCACCACCCCCACCCGCCCGGACAAGGCGCACCCCGCCCAGGTCACGCCGCGCGCTACCGCGCCCGTTCCACCCGCCGCTCGTCCCACACCGGCTCCGTCGTCTCGCGTACGACGCCGTCCGAGCCGAACACCAGATAGCGGTCGAAGGACTTCGCGAACCACCGGTCGTGCGTGACGGCCATCACAGTCCCCTCGTACGCCTCCAGACCGTCCTGCAGCGCCTCCGCCGACTCCAGGTCCAGGTTGTCCGTCGGCTCGTCCAGCAGCAGCGCGGTCGTGCCGGCCAGCTCCAGGAGCAGGATCTGGAACCGCGCCTGCTGCCCGCCGGACAGCTTCTCGAAGGGCTGGTCGCCCTGCCGTTCCAGCTCGTAGCGGCGCAGTACGGACATGGCGCCGCCCCGGTCCTTGGCGTGCTCCGTCCACAGGATCTCGACCAGCGTCTTGCCCAGCAGCTCCGGATGGGCGTGGGTCTGCGCGAAGTGCCCGGGTACGACGCGTGCCCCGAGCTTCCACTCCCCCGTGTGCGCGACCTGCTCGCCCGCGAGGAGCCGCAGGAAGTGCGACTTCCCCGAACCGTTCGAGCCGAGGACGGCGACCCGTTCCCCGTAGAAGATCTCCAGGTCGAACGGCTTCATCAGCCCGGTCAGCTCAAGGTTCTTGCAGGTCACCGCCCGTACCCCGGTCCGGCCGCCGCGCAGCCGCATCTTGATGTCCTGCTCGCGCGGCGGCTCCGGCGGCGGGCCCGCGTCCTCGAACTTCTTGAAGCGGGTCTGCATCGCCCGGTAGCGGGACGCCATGTCGGGGCTGATCGCCGCCTGCTGCCGCAGCCGGTGGACCAGCGCCTTCAGCCGGGCGTGCTCCTCCTCCCAGCGCCGCAGCAGCTCCTCGAACCGGGCGAACCGGTCCTTGCGGGCCTGGTGGTACGTGTCGAAGCCGGCGCCGTGCACCCACACGTCGCTGCCGGCCGGGCTCGGCTCCACGCTGACGATCTTCTCGGCGGCCCTGGACAGCAGCTCGCGGTCGTGGGAGACGAAGAGGACCGTCTTACGGGTCTCCTTGAGCTTCTCCTCCAGCCAGCGCTTGCCGGGCACGTCGAGATAGTTGTCCGGCTCGTCGAGCAGCAGCACCTCGTCGGGACCGCGCAGCAGCGCCTCCAGCACCAGGCGCTTCTGCTCACCGCCGGACAGCGTGCGCACCTCGCGCCACTGCGCCTTCTCGTACGGGACGCCGAGCGCGGCCGTGGTGCACATGTCCCAGACGGTCTCGGCCTCGTACCCGCGGGCCTCCGCCCAGTCGCTCAGGGCCTGCGCGTACTTCATCTGCGCGGCCTCGTCGTCGACGGTGAGGATCAGCTCCTCGGCCCGGTCGACCGCCAGGGCCGCCTCCCGGATACGCGGCTGGGACACGGAGACGAGCAGGTCCCGGACGGTGCGCTCGTCGCGCACGGAGCCCACGAACTGCTGCATCACCCCGAGCCCGCCGCTCACCGAGACGGAACCGCCGTGCGGCTGGAGGTCCCCGGCGAGCAGCCTGAGCAGCGTCGTCTTCCCGGCGCCGTTGGCCCCCACGAGGGCGACCACGGCCCCGTCCGCCACCCGGAACGAAGCATCGCCGAGCAGCACCCGCCCGTCCGGTAGGTAGTACTCCAGGTGGCCCGCTTCAAGATGTCCCATGCACAGCATTGTCACGGCCCGCGAAGCCCTGGCCCAACCGGTTTACGTCTCCTCTAGGATTCGCCGCATGAGCTTTGGGCAAGGGGGGCCCTCCGGGGGGCCCGGGGGCACACAGACTCCGGACTGGGCAGCGCTGGCCGACGAGTCCGCCGCGCGCAACCGCCGCAAGAGGTGGCTGCTGATCGGCGGCGGCGTGCTCGCCACCGCGGCGATCGGCGCGATCGTGGCCACGGCGGTCATCTCGACCAACAAGAACAACAGCAACAACTCCGGCAAGAACGCGAGCGAGCTGCCCGCGCCGAGCGATCTGCCGAACGACACCGCCGAGCCCGAGCCGTCCTTCTCCTCGGTGGCCCCGCCGCCCCCGCCGGACCCGAAGGACTACATCTCCGACGCGAAGAAGGACCGGGCGCCGATCACCGTCGACGCGTTCTTCCCCGGCAAGAAGCTGACGATGGGCAACCGGGTCTACGTCAAGGGCGCGACCCAGCAGACGAAGAACTGCGCCGCGACCACGAAGGGCGCCCTCGGCCCGATCCTCGTGAACAACGGCTGCGACCAGGTCGTCCGGGCCACGTACAGCAAGGACGGCGTCGCCGTCACCGTCGGCCTCGCGGTCTTCCGGACGGAAGCACAGGCGAAGAAGGCGGCCCGGCAGGCGAGCGGCAGCATCGCCACGCTGAGCGGCGCGGGCGTGCCGTCCTTCTGCCTGCCCGGATCGGTCTGCCGCCGTACCGCCAACTCCTACGGCCGTTACGCCTACTTCGCCATCAGCGGGTACACCAACGGCAAGAACGTCACCACGGCCGACAAGAACGCCTACGCCACCGGTGACGACCTGACGAACTTCACGTTCCGTCAGATCCGCCACCGCGGCGAGCTCCAGGCCTCGGCCGCGGCCACCGCGCAGACCGGCTGACGGGTACCGGGGATCCGTGCGCCTTCCGTTCCTGCTCGCCCTTCCCCGCGTGCTGCGCCACAGCGCGGCCATCGGCGCCGATCTGCCGCCGGACGAGGCCGTGTCCGTCGACGCGCCGGACCCCGCGCTCCGGGCCGCCCTGGCCTCGGCCGCCGACGGCGACCACGGCCCCGCCCGGGAGCTGCTCGCCGGGACCCGCGAGCACAGGCAGTGGGAGCTGAGGGACGGCTACGCGGCACGGCTCGCCGGGGCCGCCCTGCACAACCCCGGCTGGCTGGACGCCTGGCAGGCCGAACACCCCGAGGACCCGGACGCGGCCCTGGTCAGGGCAGATCTCGGCATCCACCAGGCGTGGGAGATGCGTTCCACGGAAAGCGCCGGGCAGGTCTCGCGCGACCGGTTCCGGGCCTTCTTCGCACTGCTGGAGGACGCCGCACCGGTGATCGGCAGAGCGGCCGAACTCAACCCCGCCGACCCCGTGCCCTGGCGCATCGCCCTGACCCACGCGCTGGGCAGCCAGGCCCCCCGCGAGGTCTTCGACGGATACTGGGCGCAGGCCCTGGCCCGCGACCCGCACCACTACGGATGCCACACCGCCGCCCTCACCTACCTCTGCGCGAAATGGCACGGCTCGCACACGGAGATGTTCGACTTCGCCGAGCGCGCGGCCGACACCGCCCCGCCCGGCTCGAAGCTGCACGCGCTGCCGCTGTTCGCGGCGCTGGAGTACGTGGTTCGGTCCCCCGGCGCACCGCCCGGCCCCGACCCGTACGCGCCCCGCGTCGCAGCCGCGGTCACCCGCGCCCTGGAGCTCTCGGAGGCGTACGGACCGGGCAGCCAGGAGGCGGCCGGCTTCCGCAACTGCCTGGCCCTGATGCTGCTGCGCACGGAGCGCTGGGACGAAGCCCTCGACGCCTTCCGCAGCATCGGCACCCACGCCACCGAGTTCCCCTGGGCGTACTTCGGCGACGACCCGCGCCAGGAGTTCCTCGAAACCCGTTCCGGCACCCGTATCCAACTGGCGTCCCTGACCCCCTTCTTCGGCCGCCCCCCGCAGCCCCGCACCGCGCCGGCCCCCGCCCCCGACGCCCCCTGCGCGGTGGCGATAGCGGTGGCCCGCCCGGCGGAGGTGGCGCAGGCGGCGCTGATGTGCGGCGTCTCGCTCCGCACCGCCCCCGCGACCGACAGGCACACCTATGTCGAGGCCGTCGCCGGGGCACGCCCCGCCAAGCGCTCGATTCTGTCCACGGAGGACCCGCTGACCACGGCGGCCGACAACTTCACCACCGGCGAGAAGTGGCCCACGCTGGTCCTGCGCCGCACCCCCGAGCGCTGCGGGCTCACGCTGTTCCGCAAGGGCAGGCCGCTGGCCGCCCACGAGTGGAACGCCACGTCCCCGGCCCCCGACCACGCCGCGGTCACCGCCACGGCCGAGGCCCTGGCCCACGCCTTCGCCCTCCCGGACCCCCGCCCGCTGACGCACATACTCCGCTCCACCGGCAACCCGCCCCGCCACCAGTCGGACCTCCTGGCGGCCCTCGCCCTGCCCCCGCTCCCGCCGGGCTTCGGTGACCGCCCGGACGTCCTGGACACCCTGCCGGGCGCCCGGGTGCTCACCCGGCGGGGCCTGCTGGCCGGCATGCGCTCCACGATGACCACCCAGGACGGCGAGCACCCGGCGTCCCCGGACGCGTACGAGCCCCGCCGGCCGCGCTGGTGGCTGCTGCGCGTACTGAGCCTGCTGCTGTTCACCGCGGCCGCGGTGTACGGCTGGGCGGCCCCCGACATCACCCCGTCCCTCGCGACGGCGTACACGCTCGCGGCCCTGTTCACGGCGGCCGGCCTGAGGCGCGCCTGGCGCCAACGGCGGGCACACACCGCCGCGGCGGCAGCGGCCCGGGAGTAGATGACTCAGCAGCAACCGCTCCCGGGGAGCGTGCGCACATTGCGCGCCTCCACGGCGCGGGTGGCCAGCAACTCGTCGGCCGGGTAGGCCACTTCCTCCAGCGTCAGCCCGTGCGGACGCACCACGTGCACCCCGGGGTCCCGCACCCGGGCCGCCAGTACCTGGGCCGGCCACTCGGCCGGACGGCGCCCGTCCCCGACGAAGAGCGCCGCGCCGATCAGCGCGCGGACCATGTTGTGGCAGAACGCGTCCGCCTGCACGGTCGCCGTCAGGATCCCGGTCGCCCCGTCCCGTACCCAGCTCAGCTTCTGCAGCGTACGGATGGTCGTCGCGCCCTCGCGCTTCTTGCAGTACGCGGCGAAGTCGTGCTCCCCGACCATCCGGGCCGCCGCCTCGTTCATGGCCGCCACGTCCAACGGCCGGTCGTGCCACAGCACATGACCGCGCAACAGCGGATCCACCCCGCCGGGACGATCGCAGACGCGGTAGGCGTACCGGCGCCACAGCGCCGAGAACCGCGCGTTGAAACCGGCGGGCGCCGGCGCGATCCGCCAGATCCGTACATCGGGCGCCATCCGCCCGGCCATCCGCCGCAGCAGCTTGTCCGCGTGCTCGGCCCACACCTCGTCCGGCAGATCCACATGCGCGACCTGGCCCCGGGCGTGCACCCCGGCATCGGTGCGCCCGGCGACGGTCAGGTCGTACGTCCGCGAGGAGCGCGTCACGGTCCGCAGCGCGTCCTCGATCTCCCCCTGGACGGTCCGCCTGGAAGTCTGCTTCGCCCAGCCCGAGAAGTCCTTGCCGTCGTACGCCAGGTCCAGCCGCACCCGTACGAAGCCGGGCTCCACTTCGTCACTCACCCAAGGGTCCTTTCCCGCAGCTACTCGCAGGTACATACGGAACGGGCCCGCACCGCCCCGAAGGGTGATGCGGGCCCGTCCAGTGGTCTCAGAACGCTCAGGCGTCCTTGGACTCGGCGTCGTCGGCCGGCTTGGCGTCCTCGACGGCCTCGGCCGGAGCCTCGTCCTTCTTGAGGGCGTCTTCCTTGACCGCACGCTTCGTGGCGGCCTCGGCCTCACCGGTGGCCTGCTGGGCCACGGTCAGCGCCTCGACCAGCTCGATGACCGCCATCGGGGCGTTGTCGCCACGACGGTTGCCGATCTTGGTGATGCGGGTGTAACCACCGGGGCGGTTCTCGTACCGCGGGGCGATCTCGGTGAAGAGCGTGTGCACGACGCCCTTGTCCGTGATCGACTGCAGCACCAGGCGACGGTTGTGGATGTCGCCCTTCTTCGCCTTGGTGATGAAACGCTCGGCGACCGGACGCAGGCGACGGGCCTTGGCCTCGGTCGTGGTGATGCGGCCGTGCTCGAACAGCGACTTCGCGAGGTTGTTGAGAAGAAGCTTCTCGTGCGCAGCGCTGCCGCCCAGACGGGCACCCTTGGCGGGCTGAGGCATGGTTTTTCTCCTTGTGTGCTGCACCGGCCGTATCAGGTACCGGTGTCAGTTCCCGCGCGGCGGACGCCACACGGAAGTCTTCGTCTGCCGCACTCACCCGACATCGGGCCTCAGCCCGAAAATCGAGCCCGTCCGGCGATCGAGGCCAGAGCCTCACCCCGGTCCGGGGCGCCCAGAAATCCCGGGCACCCCGGCCGGAGGCGGATCAGTACTGCTCGGTCTCCACGAAACCGGCGTCCGCGTCGTCGTCGGCGCCAAAGGCATCGGCGGCGGCGGTCGGGTCGAAGCCGGGAGGCGAGTCCTTCAGCGCGAGGCCCATACCGGCCAGCTTCGCCTTGACCTCGTCGATCGACTTCGCACCGAAGTTGCGGATGTCGAGCAGGTCGGCCTCGGAACGAGCCACGAGCTCACCCACGGAGTGGATGCCCTCGCGCTTGAGGCAGTTGTACGAACGGACCGTGAGCTCAAGCTCCTCGATCGGCAGCGCCAGATCGGCGGCGAGCGCGGCGTCCGTCGGGGACGGGCCCATGTCGATGCCCTCGGCGTCGATGTTGAGCTCGCGCGCCAGACCGAACAGCTCGACCAGGGTCTTACCGGCCGAAGCCATGGCGTCACGGGGACGCATGGCCTGCTTGGTCTCGACATCGACGATCAGCTTGTCGAAGTCGGTGCGCTGCTCGACACGGGTCGCCTCGACCTTGTACGTGACCTTGAGCACCGGCGAGTAGATGGAGTCGACCGGGATACGGCCGATCTCCTGGCCCACCTGCTTGTTCTGGACGGCGGAGACGTAGCCGCGACCGCGCTCGACGGTCAGCTCCATCTCCAGCTTGCCCTTGCCGTTGAGCGTGGCCAGGACCAGGTCCGGGTTGTGGACCTCGACACCGGCCGGCGGGGCGATGTCAGCAGCGGTGACCAGGCCGGGACCCTGCTTGCGCAGGTACATCACGACCGGCTCGTCGTGCTCCGAGGAGACGACCAACTGCTTGATGTTGAGGATGAGGTCGGTGACGTCCTCCTTGACGCCCGGCACGGTGGTGAACTCGTGCAGGACACCGTCGATCCGGATGCTGGTGACAGCAGCGCCGGGGATCGAGGAGAGGAGCGTGCGGCGAAGAGAGTTGCCGAGGGTGTAGCCGAAGCCCGGCTCCAGCGGCTCGATGACGAACCGGGAGCGGAACTCGTCAACGACCTCTTCGGTCAGCGACGGACGCTGAGCGATAAGCATGTTGCGTTCCTTCAGTCGTGGGCGCCCACTATTTGACGCCCCCAGATACCGACAAGGGTACGGGCGGCACGACCCCGAAGAGCCGTACCGCCCGGACCCACGAGCTGCTACTTGGAGTAGAGCTCGACGATCAACTGCTCCTGCACCTGGGTGTCGATCACCTGGCGCTCGGGCAGGGAGTGCACGAGGATCCGCATCGTCGACGGCACGGCTTCGAGCCACGCCGGAACGGTGCGCTCGCCGGCCTCGGCCTGGGCCACCTGGAAGGGGGTCAGGGCCTTGGACTTCTGACGAACCTCGATGACGTCGTTCACGGCGACGCGGGCCGACGGAATGTCGGTCTTCGTGCCGTTCACAGCGATGTGTCCGTGACGCACCAGCTGACGGGCGTGGTCGCGGGACTTGGCGAAGCCTGCCCGGTAGACCACGTTGTCGAGGCGGGTCTCAAGGATGCGCAGAAGGTTCTCACCGGTCTTGCCGGTCTTCTGGTTCGCTTCCTTGTAGTAGTTCACGAACTGTCGTTCAAGAACACCGTAGATACGCGAGCACTTCTGCTTCTCACGAAGCTGAAGCAGGTACTCGCTGTCCTTGGTGCGCCCGCGTCCGTGCTCACCCGGGGGGTAAGGACGGATCTCGATCGGGCACTTCGCGCTCTCGCACTTGCTGCCCTTGAGGAACAGCTTCTGCTTCTCCCGACGGCAACGCTTGCAGTCGGCCCCGGTGTATCGCGCCATTTTCCAGTTGTCTCCGTTGCTTCAGACGGAATCAGACGCGGCGACGCTTGGGCGGCCGGCATCCGTTGTGCGGAGTGGGGGTGACGTCCTGGATCGAACCGACCTCCAGGCCGGTGGCCTGGAGCGAACGGATCGCGGTCTCGCGGCCGGAGCCCGGACCCTTGACGAAGACGTCAACCTTGCGCATGCCGTGCTCCTGCGCGCGGCGGGCGGCCGACTCGGCGGCCATCTGCGCGGCGAAGGGGGTGGACTTGCGCGAGCCCTTGAAGCCGACGTGGCCGGCGGAGGCCCAGGAGATCACGTTGCCCGAGGGGTCCGTGATCGAGACGATGGTGTTGTTGAACGTGCTCTTGATGTGCGCGTGGCCGTGAGCGACGTTCTTCTTTTCCTTGCGACGCACCTTCTTGGCTGCGCCCTGACGACCCTTGGGGGGCATGTCTTGACTCCAGATGGAGAGGGGAGGTGATCGGTCCTACAGCGAAGACCGCTGGTTGCTGCGGATGACCGGTGGCCCGGACGCCCGCAGTGCGTCCGCTGAGGACTACTTCTTGCCCGGCTTCTTCTTGCCGGCGATCGCGCGACGCGGGCCCTTGCGGGTACGAGCGTTCGTGCTGGTGCGCTGGCCGTGGACCGGCAGACCGCGACGGTGGCGGATGCCCTGGTAGCAGCCGATCTCGATCTTGCGGCGGATGTCGCCCTGGATCTCGCGGCGAAGGTCACCCTCGGTGCGGAGGTTGGCGTCCACGTACTCGCGGATCTTGACCAGGTCCTCTTCGGCCAGGTCACGAACGCGGGTGTTCGGGTTCACGCCGGTGGTGGCGAGGATCTCCTTGGACCGGGTGCGCCCGATACCGAAGACGTAGGTGAGGGCAACCTCCACGCGCTTTTCGCGCGGGATGTCAACACCTGAAACGCGTGCCATTCAATGGCTCCAGTTGTTAATTCGGGGGTCTTCCGCAGTGCCGCTCCCGATCGCCGACCGCTCGTGACGAGAGGTGGTACGCCCGGGTCCCCGGCCCCCGCCGGAGGTGTCGTCAGCCGAAGCTTGGACGGACTCTGCGTATGTACGTTTTACGTGCGTCGCGCGAAGTACTGCGAGATGCAGGGGGTCGTGCGTCAGCCCTGGCGCTGCTTGTGGCGCAGGTTGTCGCAGATGACCATGACCCGACCGTGACGGCGGATCACCTTGCACTTGTCGCAGATCTTCTTGACGCTCGGCTTGACCTTCATGGGATGTCAGGTTCTCCGGGTCAGTGCCGTCACCGCGCGGAAGCGGGGTGGAGGCAAGATCTACTTGTAGCGGTAGACGATCCGGCCACGCGTCAGGTCGTACGGGGAGAGCTCCACGACGACCCGGTCATCCGGAAGGATTCGGATGTAGTGCATCCGCATCTTGCCGCTGATGTGCGCGAGGACCTTGTGACCGTTCTGGAGTTCCACCTTGAACATGGCGTTCGGGAGGGACTCGATCACGGTGCCCTCAATTTCGATGGCACCTTGCTTCTTGGCCACGCTTCGCCTTTCGAATCGGCTACCTTGATCGACTTTCGGCATCGCATGCGGACACACTGATGCACGACAGCCGACGAGTCAGTCTACGTCAGCGAACCCCAAAAGACGAATCCGTCAAGTTTGCCCACCCGAGGAGATCCTTAGACCTCCACAAGCAGCCCAAATCCCCCCTCGGGCTCGGCGCCGCGGTACGCCGGCTCGGCCCAGCGGGTCCGGAGCCGCCTCGATGCCGGCCCCTCCACCCCACAGCCCTCGCGGGCTCGGCGCCGGAGCGCCTCACAGGCTTCGGCCGGCTGCGCCGGGCTCCGCCCGGCGGTGCGCGCTCAGCCCAGCGGGTCCGGAGCCGCCTCGATGCCGTACTGCGCCAGCTTCTCCTTGCCGCAGTCGGGGGCGGTCAGGACCAGGGGACCCTGCTCGGTGAGGGCGATCGAGTGCTCCCAGTGGGAGGACCAGGTGCCGTCCGTGGTGATGACGGTCCAGTCGTCCTGGAGCACCTCGGTCTGTGCCGTACCGAGCGAGACCATCGGCTCGATGGCCAGGCATACGCCGGGGACGAGCTTGATGCCCTTGCCCCGCTTGCGGGCGACGTAGTTCAGCAGGTGCGGGTCCATGTGCATCTCGGTGCCGATGCCGTGGCCGCCGTAGTCCTCGATGATCCCGTACTTGCCGGTGGCGGGGCGGGGCTGGCGGCGGATGTAGGACTCGATCGCCTTCGAGATGTCGACGAGGCGGTTGTTCACCTTCATCGCGGCGATACCGGCCCACATGGACTCCTCGGTCACCCGGGAGAGCTCGACCAGCTCCGGAGCGTGACCGGTGCCGACGAAGGCCGTGTACGCGGCGTCGCCGTGCCAGCCGTCGACGATCGCGCCGGCGTCGATGGAGATGATGTCGCCGTCCTTGAGGACGGTCTTGTCGTCCGGGATGCCGTGGACGACGACCTCGTTGACCGAGGTGCAGATGGTCGCGGGGAACCCGCCGTACCCGAGGAAGTTCGACTTCGCACCGTGGTCGGCGATCACCTTGCGGGCGACCTGGTCCAGGTCGAGCGTGGTGGCGCCGGGCACCGCCGCCTCGCGGGTGGCCGCGTGAATGGCAGCGACCACCAGCCCCGCCTCACGCATCTTCGCGATCTGCTCGGGGGTCTTGATCTGCACCATTGCGCGGCGCCTCTCTGCATCGGACTGCATCGAACGGTGATGTCTGCGGCGTACTCACACAACGATACGGCGCAAGCAGTCGGCCGGGGGGGTTCCCGGGGGCGTGGAGGGAGGGGCCAAAACCGGTGGGGGTGTTTTTTCTCCGCCGTTGTGGTCTAGGGCCTCC
>NZ_JBHWIY010000003.1:298289-428369 GCF_042731715.1 Streptomyces sp. NPDC059832
CTGGAGAGTTGATATGTTAGCGTTTTGGATCTCCTTCTCCCCACCAAACCGCCGCGCCGGCGAGCTTTTTGTGCCTCGTCTCCCTCTCCCCCCCCGCCCGACTGCACAAGCACTGCGGGTGTTTTCGCTCAGCCCTGGTCGGACTTGAGAGCCTCCATCGCCCGCTCGGTCACATCGTTGACCTTGCCGAGCGCGGAGATGGTGACCACCAGGTTCTGGGCCCGGTAGTAGTCGATGATCGGCTCGGTCTGCGTGTGGTAGACCTCCAGCCGCGTACGAACCGTGTCCTCGGTGTCGTCGTCGCGCTGGTACAGCTCGCCGCCGCAGACGTCGCAGACGCCCTCGGCCTTCGGCGGGTTGTACGTCACGTGGAAGACGTGCGAGCCGTCGTTCCGGCAGATCCGGCGGCCGGCGATGCGCTTGACCACCTCGTCCTCGGGGACCTCCAGGTCCAGGACCGCGTCGAGCTTGGTGCCCTCGTCCTTGAGCATGGCGTCAAGGGCCTCGGCCTGACCCACGTTGCGCGGGAAGCCGTCCAGCAGGAAGCCGTTCTCGGCATCCGGCTGGGACATGCGGTCCTTGGCCATCCCGATGGTGACCTCGTCCGGCACCAACTGACCCGCGTCCATGAAGGCGCGGGCCCGCTTGCCAAGGTCGGTGCCCTGGCTGATGTTGGCGCGGAAGAGATCGCCCGTGGAGATCTGCGGAATCGACAGGTTCTTGGCAAGGTACGCAGCCTGCGTTCCCTTGCCGGCACCGGGCGGCCCGACGAGGACGATTCGCATCAGCGGAGGAACCCTTCGTAATTGCGCTGCTGGAGCTGACTCTCGATCTGCTTCACGGTCTCCAGCCCCACACCCACGATAATCAGGATGCTCGTCCCGCCGAACGGGAAGTTGGCGTTCGCACCACCGAAGCCGGCCAACGCCATCGTCGGCACAAGAGCGATCAGACCCAAGTACAGCGAGCCCGGCCAAGTGATCCTGTTGAGCACGTAGCTCAGGTACTCGGCAGTAGGTCGACCAGCCCGGATACCCGGGATGAAGCCACCATACTTCTTCATGTTGTCAGCGACTTCCTCGGGGTTGAACGAAATCGCCACATAGAAGAAGGCGAAGAAAACGATCAACAGGAAGTACGCCGTGATGTAGTACGGGTGGTCGCCCTTGACGAAGTTGTCCTTGATCCAGGTCGCCCAGCCCGCAGTGGAGTTGGAGAACTGGACGATCAGGGCGGGGATGTAGAGCAGCGAAGAAGCGAAGATGACGGGAATCACACCCGCCTGATTGACCTTCAGCGGAATGTACGTCGAGGTACCGCCGTACGACCTGCGGCCGATCATTCGCTTCGCGTACTGCACCGGGATGCGGCGCTGGGCCTGCTCGACGAAGACGACGAGGCCCACCATCACGAAGCCGATCAGGATGACGGTGCCGAATTCGATCCAGCCGTCGGCCAGCTTGCCGCTGGTCTTGATGGCCCACAGGGCGCCGGGGAAGCTGGCGGCGATCGAGATGAACATCAGGATCGACATGCCGTTGCCGATGCCGCGGTCGGTGATGAGCTCACCGAGCCACATGACGGCCGCGGTACCCGCGGTCATCGTGATGACCATCACGATGGTCGTGAAGATCGACTGGTTCGGGACGATCTGGTCGGCGACCGGGCAGCCGCTGAAGAGGGCGCCGCTGGTGGCGGTGGCCACCAGGCCGGTGCCCTGGAGGATGGCGAGCGCGACGGTCAGATAACGCGTGTACTGCGTGATCTTGGCCTGGCCGGACTGCCCCTCCTTCTTGAGCGCCTCGAGTCGGGGGATGACCACGGTCAGCAGCTGAAGAATGATGCTGGCCGTGATGTACGGCATGATGCCGAGCGCGAAGATCGTGATCTGCAGCAGTGCACCACCGCTGAACATGTTCACCAGGCCGAAGAGGCTGTTGTTGCCCTTGCTGGCCTGATCAACACAGGTCTGGACGTTCTCGTAGCTCACTCCCGGTACCGGGATGTGTGCCCCGAGCCGGTAGAGCACGATGATGCCGAGCGTGAAGAGCAGCTTCTTGCGCAGGTCGGGCGTCTTGAACGCCCGGGCGAACGCGGTGAGCACGGTGCCTCCTGCGACCCCCGCGCAAAGCGTAGAGGTGACGGTCTTGAGGATCGACGAATACGTAAACAGTCAAAGTCCCCGGGCGGGCGCCCAGGGGTTACCACACAACGACGCACGCCACCTTACCGGCGACCATGCCCCCCTAGGAACGACCAACCGGGGATGCCCCATATGAGAGGCATCCCCGGTCGGATGTTCAGGCCATCGAGTTGTCTCAGACGAGCTCGGTGACGGTGCCGCCCGCGGCGGCAATCTTCTCCTTGGCGGAGCCGGAGACGGCGTCAACCGAAACCTGCAGTGCCACGGAGATCTCGCCCTGTCCGAGGACCTTGACGAGGTGGTTGTTGCGCACCGCACCCTTGGCGACCAGGTCGGCCACGGTGACCTCTCCACCCTCGGGGTAGAGCGTCGCGAGCTTGTCCAGGTTCACGACCTGGTACTCGGTGCGGAACGGGTTCTTGAAGCCCTTGAGCTTCGGGAGACGCATGTGGAGGGGCATCTGCCCACCCTCGAAGCGCTCCGGAACCTGGTAACGGGCCTTCGTGCCCTTGGTGCCACGACCGGCGGTCTTACCCTTGGACGCCTCACCACGACCCACACGGGTCTTGGCGGTCTTGGCGCCCGGGGCGGGCCGGAGGTCATGGGCCTTCAGCGGCTTGTTCTCCGCCATGTCAGTCGACCTCCTCAACCGTCACGAGGTGGCGGACGGTGTGCACCATTCCGCGGAACTCGGGGCGGTCCTCCTTGACAACCACGTCGTGCAGGCGCTTGAGCCCGAGCGAACGCAGGGTGTCGCGGTGGTTCTGCTTGCTGCCGATGTACGACTTCGTCTGCGTGATCTTGAGGCGAGCCATTACGCACCCGCTCCCGCACGTGCACGAAGCAGAGCCGCAGGGGCGACGTCCTCGAGCGGCAGACCACGGCGAGCCGCGATCTCCTCGGGACGCTGCAGGCCCTTGAGGGCCGCCACGGTCGCGTGCACGATGTTGATCGCGTTGTCGGAGCCGAGCGACTTCGACAGGATGTCGTGAACGCCGGCGCACTCCAGAACGGCGCGCACCGGGCCACCGGCGATAACACCGGTACCGGGGGAAGCAGGCTTCAGCAGGACGACGCCCGCAGCCTTCTCGCCCTGGATCGGGTGAGGAATGGTGCCCTGGATGCGCGGAACCTTGAAGAAGTTCTTCTTGGCTTCTTCCACGCCCTTGGCGATGGCCGCGGGAACTTCCTTGGCCTTGCCGTAACCGACACCGACGGTGCCGTCACCATCGCCCACCACGACCAGCGCGGTGAAGCTGAAGCGACGACCACCCTTCACAACCTTGGCGACGCGGTTGATCGCGACAACGCGCTCAACGTACGCGGTCTTCTCGGCGGCAGCTGCGCCGCCGTCACGGCCCTTCCGGTCCCGCCGCTCGCCGCCACCGGCACCGCTTCCGCGGCGCTGGGGTCCAGCCATTGGATTTACCTCTCTCTGTTACGTCCGCTGTGCGTAGGAACCGGGCTCAGAACTTCAGACCGGCTTCACGGGCGGCGTCAGCCAGAGCGGCAATCCGCCCGGCGTACTGGTTACCACCGCGGTCAAACACGACGGCCTCGACGCCTGCGGCCTTGGCGCGCTCAGCGACCAGGGCGCCGACCTGCTTGGCCTGGGTGCTCTTGTCGCCCTCGCCACCACGGATGGAGACGTCCAGGGTCGACGCCGACGCGAGCGTGTGGCCCGCGATGTCGTCGATGACCTGAGCCACCATGTGGCGGTTGGACCGTGTCACGACCAAGCGCGGACGCTCCGGCGAACCGGAGATGTGCTTGCGGACGCGGATGTGGCGACGCTTGAGGGCGGCACGCTTGTAGGCGTCGCCCTTGGCGATCTTCACGCCGTATGCCATGGCTACTTACCAGCCTTTCCGACCTTGCGGCGGATGACCTCGCCGGCGTACTTGACGCCCTTGGCCTTGTACGGGTCAGGCTTCCGCAGCTTGCGGATCTTGGCCGCGGTCTCGCCGACCTTCTGCTTGTCGATGCCCTCGACGGAGAACTTCGTGGGGGACTCCACCTTGAAGGTGATGCCCTCCGGGGCCTCGATCAGGATCGGGTGGCTGTAGCCCAGGGCGAACTCCAGGTTGGAGCCCTTCGCCTGGACGCGGTAACCGACACCACTGATCTCGAGCGCCTTGGTGTATCCCTGGGTCACACCGGTGATCATGTTCGCCACCAGCGTGCGGGACAGGCCGTGAAGGGCCTTGTTCTGACGCTCGTCGTTCGGGCGGGTGACGCTGAGGAAGCCGTCCTCACCCTTGGTGACCTCGATCGGCGACGCGACGGTGTGCGAGAGGGTGCCCTTGGGCCCCTTCACCGCGACCGTGCGGCCATCGATGGTGACGTCCACACCGGCGGGAACCTGGATGGGGAGCTTGCCGATTCGCGACATGAGCTATTCCTCCGTTCCCGACTACCAGACGTAGGCGAGGACTTCCCCACCTACGCCCTTCTTGCTGGCCTGCTGGCCGGTCAGGAGACCGTGGGACGTGGAGATGATCGCCACGCCCAGGCCGCCGAGGACCTTCGGCAGGTTGGTGGACTTTGCGTATACACGCAGACCCGGCTTCGAGATTCGCTTGATGCCGGCGATCGAGCGCTCGCGGTTCGGGCCGAACTTCAGCTCGAGGATGAGGTTCTTGCCAACCTCGGCGTCCTCGACCTTCCAGCCGGTGATGAAGCCCTCCTGCTGGAGGATCTCCGCGATGTGCGACTTGATCTTGCTGTGCGGCATCGCGACGTCGTCGTGGTACGCCGAGTTCGCGTTGCGCAGACGCGTGAGCATGTCTGCGATGGGATCAGTCATGGTCATGAGTTGGCCTTCGGCCTCTCTCGCCGGGGTTTCCTGTATGCGCCATCCCTCTCCCCACTCAGAGGCAGGACGGGTGCGGTGCGGGGACCTACGGCGTAGTAAGTCGGTCTTGGGCGGCAGGCGCCCAACCCCACAAGCCTACGGCATGTGAGGGCGGGCTCCTGCCGACCAGATGCTTACCGAGAGTCTCCGGGTAAACCCAACGCCCAAAGGGCGAAGGAGATTTACCAGGAGCTCTTGGTCACGCCCGGCAGCTCGCCACGGTGAGCCATCTCACGAAGGCACACGCGGCACAGGCCGAACTTGCGGTAGACGGAGTGGGGCCGGCCGCAGCGCTGGCAGCGGGTGTACCCGCGGACGCCGAACTTCGGCTTACGGGCGGCCTTAGCGATCAGAGCCTTCTTCGCCACGGTCAGTTCTCCTTGAACGGGAAGCCGAGGTGACGAAGGAGGGCACGACCCTCGTCGTCATTGGTCGCCGTGGTGACCACGGTGATGTCCATGCCCCGGACCCGGTCGATCTTGTCCTGGTCGATCTCGTGGAACATGACCTGCTCCGTGAGACCGAAGGTGTAGTTGCCACGGCCGTCGAACTGCTTCGGCGACAGACCACGGAAGTCACGGATACGCGGCAGCGCGAGCGACAGCGTACGGTCCAGGAACTCCCACATCCGGTCACCACGGAGGGTGACGTGGCAGCCGATCGGCTGGCCCTCACGCAGCTTGAACTGCGCGATGGACTTGCGGGCCTTGGTGACGGCCGGCTTCTGACCGGTGATCGTGGTGAGGTCGCGCACGGCGCCGTCGATCAGCTTGGAGTCGCGGGCGGCGTCGCCCACACCCATGTTGACCACGATCTTGACCAGACCGGGGATCTGCATGACGTTCTCGAACGAGAACTCCTCACGCAGCTTGCCGGCGATTTCCTCGCGGTACTTCGTCTTCAGACGCGGAGTGGTGGTGGTAGCCATCAGATGTCCTCACCCGTCCGCTTGGCAACGCGGATCTTGTTGCCTTCGTCGTCGAAGCGGTAACCGACGCGCGTGACGACCTTGTTGCCGTCCTTCTCCACGACGAGCTGAACGTTGCTCACGTGGATGGGGGCCTCGGTCGTGACGATGCCACCGGTCTGCGAACCGCGAGCGGTCTGACCGGCCTTGGTGTGCTTCTTGACCCGGTTGACACCCTCGACGAGGACGCGGTCCTGAGCGGGGTAGGCCACGATGACCTTGCCCTGCTTGCCCTTGTCCTTACCGGTGATGACCTGAACCAGGTCGCCCTTCTTGATCTTCATGCTTACAGCACCTCCGGCGCGAGCGAGATGATCTTCATGAACTTCTTCTCGCGCAGTTCCCGGCCCACCGGGCCGAAGATGCGGGTGCCGCGGGGGTCACCGTCGTTCTTCAGAATGACGGCGGCGTTCTCGTCGAAGCGGATGTACGAGCCATCCTGACGGCGACGCTCCTTGACGGTGCGAACGATGACGGCCTTGACGACGTCACCCTTCTTCACGTTGCCACCGGGGATCGCGTCCTTGACGGTGGCGACGATGACGTCACCGATGCCCGCGTAGCGGCGACCCGAACCACCGAGAACACGGATGGTGAGGATTTCCTTCGCACCCGTGTTGTCGGCGACGCGAAGTCGCGACTCCTGCTGGATCACGTCTATCTCCTGATCGTCTGCCGGTTCCCGGCGGGGGCCACTCCGTCACCGGAGCGAGCCCCCGCCGAGCCTGGCGGAACTTGCCTGAGGGGAATGCCCCTCAGGAATTACTTGGCCTTCTCGAGGATCTCGACGACGCGCCACCGCTTCGTGGCGGACAGCGGCCGGGTCTCCATCAGGAGGACGCGGTCGCCGACGCCTGCGGCGTTCTGCTCGTCGTGCGCCTTGAGCTTGTTCGTACGGCGGATGACCTTGCCGTACAGCGCGTGCTTGACACGGTCCTCGACAGCGACGACGACGGTCTTGTCCATCTTGTCGCTGACGACCAGACCCTCACGGGTCTTGCGGAAACCGCGGTCGGTGTTCGTCTCAGTCACAGTCTTCTCGCTCATCAGGCGCTCTCCACCGTCTCGATGCCCAGCTCGCGCTCGCGCATCAGGGTGTAGATCCGGGCGATGTCCTTACGGACGGACTTGAGCCGACCGTGGTTCTCGAGCTGCCCGGTCGCCGCCTGGAAGCGGAGGTTGAACAGCTCTTCCTTGGCCTCGCGGAGCTTGTTGAGGAGCTCCTCGCCGCCCAGTTCGCGCAGCTCGGACGCCTTGGTACCGGCCGACATCACGACTCACCTGCCTCGCGCCGAACGATCCGGCACTTCATCGGAAGCTTGTGAGCAGCGCGGGTAAGCGCCTCACGAGCAATCTTCTCGTTCGGGTAGGACAGCTCGAACATCACCCGACCCGGCTTGACGTTCGCGATCCACCACTCGGGAGAACCCTTACCGGAACCCATGCGGGTCTCGGCCGGCTTCTTCGTCAGGGGACGGTCCGGGTAGATGTTGATCCAGACCTTGCCGCCACGCTTGATGTGGCGGGTCATCGCGATACGAGCAGCCTCGATCTGGCGGTTCGTCACGTACGCCGGGGTCAGCGCCTGGATGCCGTACTCGCCGAACGCAACCTGCGTGCCACCCTTGGACATACCGCTGCGCTTCGGGTGGTGCTGCTTGCGGTGCTTGACCCTACGGGGGATCAGCATTTCGGTCAGGCCTCCGTTCCGGTGCTCTCGGCAGCCGGAGCGGCAGCGGCGGGAGCCTCGGCCTTGGGGGCCTCGGCAGCCGGAGCCGACTGCTGCTGCGGCTTGCGACCGCGACCGCCACGCTCGCCACCGCGGCCACCACGGCCGGCCGGGCGGTCAGCGCCGCCACGGGCCGGGCGGTTGCCGGCGCGGGCAGCGGCGTTCTCGGCGCGGACCTCGGCGATGTTCTTGACGTCGCCCTTGTAGATCCAGACCTTCACGCCGATGCGGCCGAAGGTCGTCTTGGCCTCGAAGAAGCCGTAGTCGACGTTCGCGCGGAGCGTGTGCAGGGGCACACGGCCCTCGCGGTAGAACTCCGAGCGGGACATCTCGGCGCCGCCGAGGCGGCCACCGCACTGGATCTTGATGCCCTTGGCGCCGGCCTTCATCGAGCTCTGCATGCTCTTGCGCATGGCACGACGGAAGGAGACGCGGGAGGAGAGCTGCTCGGCGACGGCCTGGGCCACCAGCTGAGCGTCCACCTCGGGGTTCTTGACCTCGAGGATGTTCAGCTGGACCTGCTTGCCGGTCAGCTTCTCCAGCTCGCCACGGATGCGGTCGGCCTCGGCGCCACGGCGACCGATGACGATGCCCGGACGGGCGGTGTGGATGTCAACGCGGACGCGGTCGCGGGTGCGCTCGATCTCGACCTTCGAGATGCCGGCCCGCTCCATGCCCTTCGTCATCATGCGACGAATGGCGACGTCTTCCTTGACGTAGTCCTTGTACAGCTTGTCGGCGTACCAACGGGACTTGAAGTCCGTGGTAATGCCGAGCCGGAACCCGTGCGGGTTTACCTTCTGGCCCATTACCGGGTTCCTTCCTTGCTGCTGACGACCACGGTGATGTGGCTGGTCCGCTTACGGATCCGGTAGGCACGGCCCTGAGCACGCGGACGGAACCGCTTCAGGGTCGGGCCCTCGTCCACGTACGCCTCGCTGATGACCAGCGAAGAGGCGTCGGTGTGGTCGTAGTTGTGTGCGGCGTTGGCAATGGCGCTGTCCAGCACCTTGCCAACCGGCACGCTCGCGGCCTGCGGGGCGAAACGCAGGACCGCCTGAGCCTCCGTGGCATCCATGCCACGGATGAGGTCCACCACGCGGCGGGCCTTCATGGGCGTGACGCGGATGTACCGCGCCTGGGCCCTGGCTTCCATGGTTGTCCCTTCGGTGTAAGTCATAGTCGTTTCCACCCCGCGGTTAGCGGCGCTTCGACTTCCGGTCGTCCTTGACGTGGCCGCGGAAGGTGCGAGTCGGCGAGAACTCGCCGAGCTTGTGGCCGACCATCGACTCGGTGACGAACACCGGGACGTGGATCTTGCCGTTGTGCACCGCGATGGTGTGACCCAGCATGGCCGGGACGATCATCGAGCGACGGGACCAGGTCTTGATGACGTTCTTGGTGCCTGCCTCGTTCTGTACGTCCACCTTCTTGATGAGGTGGCCGTCGACGAAGGGCCCCTTCTTGAGACTGCGCGGCATCTAAACCCGCTCCTAGCGCTTCTTGTTCGTCTTGCGGCGGCGGACGATGTACTTGTTCGATGCCTTCTTCGGCGAACGAGTACGACCCTCCTTCTGACCCCACGGCGAGACCGGGTGGCGACCACCGGAGGTCTTGCCTTCACCACCACCGTGCGGGTGGTCAACCGGGTTCATCGCGACACCGCGGACGGTCGGGCGGACGCCCTTCCAGCGCATGCGGCCGGCCTTGCCCCAGTTGATGTTCGACTGCTCGGCGTTGCCGACCTCACCGATGGTGGCGCGGCAGCGGGCGTCGACCAGGCGGATCTCACCCGACGGCATACGAAGGTGGGCCATGGTGCCCTCCTTCGCCAGCAGCTGCACGGAGGCACCCGCGGAACGGGCGAACTTCGCGCCGCCGCCGGGCCGCAGCTCGATGGCGTGGATGGTCGTACCGACCGGGATGTTGCGCAGCGCCAGGTTGTTGCCGGGCTTGATGTCGGCGGCCGGGCCGTTCTCGACACGGTCGCCCTGCGTCAGGCCACGCGGCGCGATGATGTAGCGCTTCTCGCCGTCCGCGTAGTGCAGGAGCGCGATGCGCGCGGTGCGGTTCGGGTCGTACTCGATGTGCGCGACCTTGGCCGGCACGCCGTCCTTGTCGTGACGACGGAAGTCGATCACTCGGAAGGCGCGCTTGTGGCCACCGCCCTGGTGGCGAACGGTCACACGACCGGCGTTGTTACGGCCGCCCTTGCTGTGCAGGGGGCGGACCAGCGACTTCTCCGGCGTGGACCGCGTGATCTCGACAAAGTCGGCGACGCTGGAGCCACGACGGCCCGGGGTCGTCGGCTTGTACTTGCGGATACCCATTTCTCAGTCCTCGTCCGATTCCGGACGACTCGACCTCCGTCAGGAGGTCGGGCCGCCGAAGATGTCGATACGGTCGCCCTCGGCGAGGGTCACGATGGCGCGCTTGGTGTCAGCGCGCTTGCCGAAACCGGTCTTGGTGCGCTTGCGCTTACCCTGCCGGTTGATCGTGTTGACCCCGGTGACCTTGACCGAGAAGACCGCTTCCACGGCCTGCTTGATCTGGGTCTTGTTGGAGCCGGGCGCGACGATGAACGTGTACTTGTTCTCGTCGAGCAGCGCGTAGCTCTTCTCGGACACGACCGGCTTGACGAGAACGTCGCGCGGGTCCGAGTAGGTCTTGCTGGTAACGGTCGCCTCGCTCATCAGGCGTCGCTCCCTTCGGTCTCAGCGGTCTGGGGGCCAGACACGAAGGACTCGAAGGCGGCCTGGGTGAAGACCACGTCGTCAGAGACGATCACGTCGTACGTGTTCAGCTGGCCCGGCTCCAGGATGTGCACCTGGGGCAGGTTGCGGGCGGACAGCCACGCGGCCTCGTCGGCACGGTCGACGACCAGGAGCAGGTTCTTGCGCTCCGAGATCTTGCCGAACAGCGTCTTGGCGGCCTTCGTGGAGACTGCACCGTCGACCACGCCGGTGACGACGTGGATGCGGGAGTGGCGTGCCCGGTCGGAGAGGGCACCGCGCAGGGCGGCGGCCTTCATCTTCTTCGGGGTCCGCTGCGAGTAGTCACGCGGCTGCGGGCCGTGGACGACGCCACCGCCGGCGAACTGCGGCGCACGGGTCGAACCCTGGCGCGCGCGGCCGGTGCCCTTCTGGCGGTACGGCTTGCGGCCACCACCACGGACTTCGCCGCGGGTCTTGGTCTTGTGCGTGCCCTGACGGGCAGCTGCCAGCTGCGCGACAACGACCTGGTGGATCAGCGGAACGCTGGTCTTCGCGTCGAAGATCTCCGCGGGGAGCTCGACGGTACCGGCCTTGTCGCCTGCCGGCGAAAGGATGTCAATGGTGCTCATTACCTCAAGCCCCCTTGGCCGCGGTACGGACCAGGACGAGGCCGCCGTTCGGACCGGGGACTGCGCCCTTGATGAGGAGCAGACCCTTCTCCGCGTCAACCGCGTGGATGGTCAGGTTCTGGGTGGTGACACGCTCGTTGCCCATGCGACCCGCCATGCGCATGCCCTTGAAGACACGGCCGGGGGTGGCACAGCCACCGATGGAGCCAGGCATACGGTGCACACGGTGGGCACCGTGGGACGCCTTGCCACCCTTGAAGTTGTGACGCTTCATCACACCGGCGAAGCCCTTGCCCTTGCTCTTGCCCGTGACGTCGACCTTGACGCCGGACTCGAACACCTCGGCAGTGACTTCCTGGCCCAGCGTGTACTCGCTGGCGTCAGGGGTGCGGAGCTCCACCAGGTGGCGGCGCGGGGTCACGTCGGCCTTGGCGAAGTGGCCCTTGAGGGGCTTGTTCACCTTGCGGGGGTCGATCTCGCCGAAGGCGATCTGGACTGCCTCGTAGCCGTCGTTGTCGTTCGTGCGGACCTGGGTGACGACGCAGGGCCCGGCCTTGACGACGGTCACCGGGACGACCCGGTTGTTCTCGTCCCAGACCTGGGTCATGCCGAGCTTCTCGCCCAGGACGCCCTTAATGTTCTTAGCCATCTCGCGCGTCACCTCAGAGCTTGATCTCGATGTCGACGCCGGCCGGCAGGTCGAGACGCATCAGCGAGTCAACCGTCTTCGGCGTGGGGTCGAGGATGTCGATGAGGCGCTTGTGCGTGCGCATCTCGAAGTGCTCGCGCGAGTCCTTGTACTTGTGCGGCGACTTGATGACGCAGTACACGTTCTTCTCAGTGGGCAGCGGCACCGGGCCTGCGACCGACGCACCAGTGCGGGTCACCGTCTCGACGATCTTCTTCGCCGAGGAGTCGATGACCTCGTGGTCGTAGGCCTTGAGCCGGATGCGGATCTTCTGTCCCGCCATGGCTACTAGTAGTCCTGTCTCTCGTAACGCTCTGGAACCCGGGGGCTCTCATGACTCCACCTCCGACCCACGCGGTCGGGCGTGTCGCATCCCCTCTACGCAGATCTCCCGAAGGATTTCCCAACCAAGGGGGTGCGGGCCCGAGGACCGCAGGACCGGGGGCGAAACACCCACCGGGCGCCTGGCCGGTGCCCCACTGACGCTTCCCGGAAGATTCCCGTACGTCCGACCCGCGAGGGATCGACGAGTACTGTGGGACTCGCTTCCGGTCCTCCCGGCGGGAGGCGCGCAGCATTGACACTCAACCGAGCAACCTGGTCAGTGTGCCATACGGGGTGTGAGCCTGGCCAATCGGGCGGAGGATCTTACCCGCCGTGCTCGCTCGGTCAAACGCGGGCGCGCAGCGGGAGCCGTGCCGGGCGCCGCTCATCGTAATCGGGTCGAACGATCCGGACCCCCGTGCCTAAGGTGATCGGCCGGGCAAACCGTCGTCACCAGGGGCATCGATCATGCGTACGCACTATCCGCGCACCGCGCATCTGCCCTGGTCCCCCGGAGCCACCTCGGACGACGTACGGATCACGGACCTCTCCGCGCTGACCGGCCGCGAGGTCGTCGTCACCGAGAAGCTGGACGGCGAGAACACCACCCTCTACGCCGACGGGCTCCACGCCCGCTCCCTCGACTCCGCGCACCACCCCTCGCGGGGCTGGGTGAAGGCGCTCCAGGGGCGGGTCGGGGCGCGTATCCCCGACGGGTGGCGGATCTGCGGCGAGAACATGTTCGCGCGCCACTCGATCCCGTACGACGGCCTGGAGAGCTTCTTCTACGGCTTCTCCGTCTGGGACGGGGAGCGCTGCCTGGGCTGGGACCGGACCGTGGCGTTCCTGCGGGGGCTGGGGATACCGGTGCCGCCCGTGCTGTGGCGCGGGGTCCTCGACGCCCGTGCCGAGAAGCTGCTGCGGGCGCTGAAGCCGGACACCGGACGGCAGGAGGGGTACGTCGTACGGCCCGTGGACGGCTTCGGCGCACCGGACTTCGGGCGCCTGGTGGCCAAGTGGGTGCGGCCCGGCCACGTACAGACCGATACGCACTGGATGCACGCCGCCGTCGTGGAGAACGGGCTCGGCCCGGCCGCCGCCCTGTGGGCCGTACGGTCCGGAGCGCCGGTCGACGCGGCGGCCCTGGCCACCGCCACGGGCACGGACGCGGGGGACGCCGGGGCCGCGCGCGCGATGGGCGACGCCCTCGACGCACTGGGCCGGACGGGCGAGAACCGGCTGACCGGGGTGCTGGCTGCCCTGCTGCACCGTTCCCGCCGCACCGGACTCGCACCCGCGCTGGCACCGGCGCTGGGGATGCCGCTCGCCCGCCGCGTCGCGGACCTCGTCGGACTGCACCCCGCGCTGCACCGCCCGTACCCGGACGAGGAGCGCCGCACCGGGCTGGTCCGGATGTCGTTCGGCGCCGATCTGCCGCTGCTGCACGCGCTGGCCGCCACGGTGGCGGACACCGCCGGGGCGCGCGAGCAGGTGGAGTGGTCCGCGCTGCACGCGGAGGGCCTGGCGGAACCGGCCGGGCTGCGGGAGGCCTTCGCGGGGCTGGACCCGGAGAGCGCCGACCGCTGCTGGGCGCAGGCCCGTGAGGCGTACGCCCTGGGCCGGGTCGCCACCGCCGAGGAGGCGGTCGCCGCGACCTGGCGCTGGCGGGCCGGGGACTTCCCGCGCCTGATCCATCTGGTCGGCCCGTCCGGCAGCGGCAAGAGCACCTTCGGGCGTGCGCTGCCCGGCGTCGACACCTACCTCTCGCTCGACGATCTGCGTCTGGCCCGGGGTTCGCGCGCCGACCAGAAGGCCAACGGGGACGTGCTGCGCGAGGGGCTCGACCGGCTGGACGCGGCGCTCACGGCTGGCTCCACGGTCGTCTGGGACGCCACCTCGCTCAACGCGCACCAGCGCTCCCTGGTGCACGCGGTCGCCCGGCGCAGGGACGCGCTGCTCACCCACGCCGTGGCCCTGGTCGGCGACGCGGAGCTGATCCGCCGCAACGGATGTCGCAGCCACCCCGTGCCGGCCGAGGTGCTGACCTCGCAGCTGCACAGGTTCGTGCCCCCGTACCCCGGCCAGGCGCACCGCACCTGGTACATCGGCGCGAGCGGAACCGTGGAGGACAGGGCGTAGGGCCTTCCGTCTGGATCAGGCCGGATCAGGGAGCGGGGTCCGGTGCCGTGAATCGCAAGGCGGAGGAGGGAGTCGATGGGGTCTCCCCTGCTCAAGCGGAGCCGAGAGCTTGGGGAGGGAGCCATGGCGAGTGACGACAACGCCGCGAGGCGCGGCACCGGGGCACGCGAGCCCGGCAGGATCCAGACGGAAGGCCCTGAATGCGTACCAGCGAGGAGATCTACCACCGGGTCCGCTGGGACGCCCGGTTCGACCCGGCGCGCTTCGTACTGGGCGTGGCGCAGCGCGGGACCGTGCCCAAGCGGGTGCCGCTGCCCCGCTTCACGCCCGGCGGGGACATCCCCTGGCACCGGGTGCTGTTCTTCGAGGCGGACGGTGAGCTGGTGTGGGACCGGTCCTCGGGCGTGGACCGGATCGACGCGACGGACGCCGGGCGGGTGCGCGCCCCGCGCCGGCTGCCGTCCCCGTACTTCGTCTCCCGCACGCCGCACGCGTTCTCGGTGTCCGATGCCGCCTGGACGCCCGCGCCCGAGGACGTACCGGTGCCCGCCCCGGCCTCCGGCCCTCTGACGCTGCTGACCTGGAACACCCTCTGGGACCGCTACGACAGCGACCGCATCGACACCGCCCGGCGCCGGCCGCTCCTGCTCGACGCCCTGTGCGCCGCGAACGCCGATGTCATCGCGCTCCAGGAGGCCGAACCCGCCCTGCTCGCCCTGCTGTTGGCGGCGCCCTGGGTCCGCGGGGGCTACACGCTCTGGGCCGACCCGGCCGGCCGGGATGTCGCCGACTGCGGTCTGCTGCTGCTCAGCAGGGTCCCGGTGCGCGAGGCGGGTCTGCACGCGCTCGGCCCGCACAAGGCGGTCGCGGCCGTCGTCGTGGAGACCGCGGAAGGACCGGTCACGGTCGCCGCCACCCATCTCAGCAGCGACCACTCGGCGAACGGCGCCGGTCGGCGCGATGCCGAACTGGCCGATCTGGCCGCGGGGTTGGCGGCGATCGAGGGCGATGTGACGCTGCTCGGCGACTTCAACGACGGCGGGGACACCCCGCAGGACCGGCTGGGGATGACGGACGCCTGGAGCCGGGTGCACGGCGCGGACGACCGGACGCCCACCTTCGACCCGTCGGTCAACCCGCTGGCCGCCGTCTCCTCCCTGACCGGGCGGGTGTCCCGGCTGGACCGGGTGCTGGTCCGCCCGGAGCGGCTGCGGCCCGTCTCGGCGGTGCTGCTGGGCGACGTGCCGACGCCGGACGGGCTGTACGTCTCGGACCACTTCGGGGTGCGGGTGGAGCTGGCCGCCGAGGTGGCGGAAGAAATCCGCGCGGACGCGGCGGAGGAGGCGTTCGCGACCGATGCCGTGCGCCGGGTGGCCGCCGCGCTGCCCGGAGGGCATGTCCATCCGGCCGGCTCGCGGCGGATGGGCTGTGCGCTGCCCGGCGCGGACGTGGACCTGGTCGCGGCGCTGCCGGGCGCGGTGGATCCGCCGGGGGTACGGGAGCGGCTGGCCGTTGCCCTGCCGGACGCCGTCGGCCTGCGCGAGGTGACCGGTGCCCGCGTACCCGGGCTGCGCTTCTCGCTCGGCGGGCTCGGGGTGGACCTGGTGACCGTGGCGACGGGTGCCCTCCCCCCGGCCGAGGCGGTGGCCCGGCGCGCCGAGCTGGGCGAGGCGGCGGCCACGGCGCTCAGCGCGGTGAGCGACGCGGATGCCGTGCTCGCGGCGGCGGACCCGCACCGGGCGGCGTTCACCCGGCTCGCCCGCTCGGTGAAGGCATGGGCGCGGGCCCGCGGCCTGGACTCCGCCCCGTGCGGCGGACTGCCCGGCCTCGCCTGGTCCGTGCTCGCGGCCCGTACCGCCCACGAGTCGGGCGACCTGCCGCCGCTCCCCCTGCTCAGGCAGTTCTTCGCGACCTGGGCCACCTGGGACTGGGACCGCGCGGTCGGCCCCGGCGGAGCAGTCGGGACCACCGCGCTCCCCTTCACCGTGCTGACCCCGACCGACCCGGTCCGCTCCTGCACCACGCAGGTCTCCGCCGCCGGCCGCGACCTCGTCGCCGAGGAGCTCTTCCGCGCCTGGGAGATCCTGGAGTCCGCCGCCGACTCCGGCTCCGTACCGCATGCCCTGCTCTGCGCCCCGCCGCCGCTGCACGCGCGGCACGCCGCCTGGGCGATCGTCTCCGTGCGGCACGGCGCGGACGAGGGGCGCCTCCGCGGCCGCCTCCTGGCCCTGCTCGCCGCCCTCGCGGAAGCGGGCTCCCCGGACGCGCACGCCTGGCCCCGCCCGTGCGGCTCCGACGCGTCCCACGTCCAGTACGCCATCGGCCTGGGCCGCACCCCGCCCGACGGGGCCCGGCTCTCGGAGATCGGCGCGCGGCTGCTGCGCGGCATCCCGGAGGCGGGGCTGCGCCGGGTGGACCGCGGGGAGGCGCCGGACCTGCGGTGACGGCGGTCGGCGAGAATCCGTCCATGACGACAAGCACCACCGCGGCCTGGACCCTGCGCCCCGCCCGGCCCGAGGACGTCGAGGTGATCGCCGAGCTCAGGGCCGCCGTGATGCGCCCCGACCTGGAGCGGCTCGGGCGCTACGACGAGCACCGCGTACGACAGCGGCTGCGGGACAACTACGCGCCGGAGCACACCTCGGTCGTCGTCGTGGACGGGGAGCTCGCGGGCTGCGTCACCCTGCGCCCGGTCGAGGGCGGGCTGTGGCTGGAGAACTTCTATCTCTCCACCGCCCTCCAGGGGCGCGGCATCGGCACCGCGGTGCTCCGCTCGCTGCTCGCGCGGGCCGACGAGGAGGGCGCGACCGTACGGCTGGACGTGCTGCAGGGCAGCGCCGCCCGCGCGCTCTACGAACGGCACGGGTTCACCGAGGAGCGGCAGGACCCGGTCGACGTGTTCATGGTGCGTACACCCGCGAGTTGAGCTGTTCGGGTCACACCCGTGGATACCCAGGCAACCCGCCCCCGGAAATCTCCGTCTCTCCCCCCGCAGCAGCGGCTCGCCCCCCGCCGCGACCTGCACGGATTCGGCACGCAGCACAGGGCCGCACAGCCGCCCGCTGCGGGGGAAGTGGACGGAGCACGGTGTGACGGATCGACCCTCGTTGCGCGCATCCCGGTCGGGAGTGCCGCGGCGCACTGTGATGGCGGCGGCCGGCGCGACCGGCCTGGCGGCCCTCACCGCCTGCACGGCGCCCTCGCCGCCCCGCCGCCGCGATCCCGCCGCGGACCCGATGCCCGGACTGCCGATCAGCACCTCGCACCCGGCCCAGATGATGCAGATCCTCGCCCACCCGGACGACGACCTGTACTTCATGAACCCGGACACCCAGCAGGCCCTCGACGCCGGAACCCCGCTGGTCTGCGTCTATCTGACCGGCGGTGAGGCCACCGGCATCAATCGCGCGCCGGGCCGCCCGCTGCCCGCGCCGAACAAGGCCGCGTACTCCTCCGCGCGTCACCAGGGGCTCCGCCAGGCGTACGCGACCCTGCTCGGCCTCGGCAGGTTCACCCCGTGGCACAAGTCCGTCATCGAGCTGCACGGCGGCCACCGCGCCGAGATCAACACCCTCCGATACCGGGGCCGCAGGGTCGAGCTGATCTTCATCAACACCGCCATGCACACCTCGTACGGGCGTCTCGGACTGCCCAGCCTCTGGCAGGACCGGCGCCTGGTCCTGCCGACCGTCGTCGCCGAAGGCTCCCCGCTGAAGAAAGTGGGTTCGTACACCTACGACGGGCTGATCGATGTCCTGGTCGGGCTGTTCGACCGGTACCGGCCGAGCATCCTGCACACCATGGACCCGGACCCCGACATCCAGCACAGCAGCGAGGCGGTCCGCCGCCGGGACAGCGAGCAGCGGGGCTACTCCGACCATCCCGACCACACCGCCACCGCGCTGTTCACCTGGGCGTCGCTGATCCGGTGGGTGGCAGGGACCACCAAGAGCGGCGGCGAGGTGCCGAGCTTCGCCACCACCGCGTTCCGGGGCTACTACAACCGGCACTGGCCGAAGAACCTGCCGCCCGCCGTGCTGGCCGAGAAGGCCTCGCACCTGGTGCCGTACGGCGGCTCGGCCGACTGGCGGTGCGGCAACCCGGCGGGCTGCGGGGACTACGGCGTGGGCGGCAACCGGCCACTGACCAACCGGAAGGGCTGGGTACGGTCCACCCACTACCGCTACCCGGGCCCCCGGCCCACCGTCGCCGCCGAACCGGACGGCCGGCTCGTCACGTACGGGGTGCTGGGCCTGCGGGCGGTGCGCCGGCGCGAGAGCGCACCGGGCAGCGGGGAGTGGGACGCGCCGGACGACCTCGGCGGCGGCCCGCTCGCCCCGGTCCTGGGCAGCGCGACGCTGCCGGACGGGCGCCATCTGCTCTTCGGGCTGCGGTTCTCGGCGCTCAGCGGGCACGGCGCGGACAACGAACGCGAGATCGTCGCGCTGGAGCAGCGCTCCCCCGGCGGCTCCTTCCGCGCCTGGCAGGGACTGGGGAACCCGGTGCGCGACCACGACGGCGGGCGCCGGATCGGTGTCCCGGTCGCGGTCGCCGCGCCCGACGGGCGGGTGCATCTCTTCGTGCGGAACGCGGAGAAGGGCCTCAGTACCCGGGTACGGGACACGACCGGCCGGTGGAGCGGGTGGCTGGACATGGGCGGCGGCGAGATCCAGGACGGGCTGAGTGCCGTGGTGGACGCCGAGGGCTGTGTCCATGTCTTCGCGGCAGGCCATTTCGCGGTGCATCACTGGACGCAGGACACGCCCGGCGACGCGCTGACCGCGCGCACCCAGATCACCGGGGTGCCGGTGCCCGGGGACGGTCCGGCGGCGCTGCCGGGGGCGGACGGGAGCATCGAGCTGTTCTACCGCGCGGCGGCGAAGGCCGCCCTGACGACCGTACGGACCGGGGAGACGGCGGACGAGACCGGCATCGACGGATACGGGCGCCTGATCCGGGACCGGGCGGGCTTCGACGGGTACGGCCCGGTGGCCGCCGCCGGGACACCGGGCGCCCCGGTGCTGCTCGGCCGCACCGCCAAGGGCCTGCTCCAGCTCCGTACGCCGGGAAGGCTCTTCGTGCGACGGCGCGGTCCGGTGGCGCTGGACGGGCCGGTCCTGCACATCGGGAAGGACGGCCGGCCGACGGTGGTGGCCCTGGGGCCCGACGCCCTGCCCTGGCTCTGGCGCCCCTGAGGAAGGGCCGGCGCGGCGGATCAGGGCCGCACCGCCCCTGCGCCCCGCCCGTACAGATGACGAAGGGCCCCGGTCCACCGCTTGCGCGGCGGGCCGGGGCCCTTCTCGGTGCTCTGTGCGGAGCAACCAGGTCAGACAGTCAGGTAATTACTTGACGATCTTGGTGACCTGGCCGGCGCCCACGGTCCGGCCACCCTCACGGATGGCGAACTTCAGGCCCTCTTCCATGGCGACGGGCTGGATCAGCGAGACGTTCATGACGGTGTTGTCGCCCGGCATGACCATCTCGGTGCCCTCGGGAAGGGTCACAACGCCCGTCACGTCCGTGGTACGGAAGTAGAACTGCGGGCGGTAGTTGTTGAAGAAGGGGGTGTGACGGCCACCCTCGTCCTTCGACAGGATGTAGGCCTGGGCCTCGAACTCGGTGTGCGGCGTGACCGAACCGGGCTTGATGATGACCTGGCCGCGCTCGACGTCCTCGCGCTTGATGCCACGGAGGAGCAGACCGACGTTCTCACCGGCCTGGCCCTCGTCGAGCAGCTTGCGGAACATCTCGATGCCGGTGACCGTGGTGGTGGTCTTCTCGGTCTTGATACCGACGATGTCGACGGTCTCGTTGACCTTGAGGATGCCACGCTCGATACGACCGGTGACGACGGTGCCACGACCGGTGATCGTGAAGACGTCCTCGATCGGCATCAGGAACGGCTTGTCGACGTCACGCTCGGGCTGCGGGATGTTCTCGTCGACGGCCTTCATCAGGTCGAGGACGGTCTGGCCCCACTCCTTGTCGCCCTCGAGCGCCTTGAGCGCCGAGACCTTGACGACCGGCAGGTCGTCGCCCGGGAACTCGTACTCGGAGAGGAGCTCACGGACCTCGAGCTCGACGAGCTCCAGGATCTCCTCGTCGTCCACCATGTCGGCCTTGTTCAGGGCGACGACGATGTACGGAACGCCGACCTGGCGGGCCAGGAGCACGTGCTCCTTGGTCTGCGGCATCGGGCCGTCGGTGGCGGCGACCACGAGGATGGCGCCGTCCATCTGCGCGGCACCCGTGATCATGTTCTTGATGTAGTCGGCGTGACCCGGGCAGTCGACGTGCGCGTAGTGACGCGACTCCGTCTGGTACTCGACGTGCGCGATCGAGATCGTGATACCGCGCTGGCGCTCCTCGGGAGCCTTGTCGATCTGGTCGAAGGCCGAGGCCTCGTTCAGGTCCGGGTACGCGTCGTGCAGCACCTTGGTAATGGCGGCCGTGAGGGTCGTCTTACCGTGGTCAATGTGACCGATGGTGCCGATGTTGACGTGCGGCTTAGTCCGCTCGAACTTCGCCTTCGCCACTGGGTCCTCCTGTGGAGTGGTTCTGTACGCCTTGCTTCATCGGCGCCAGGTGATCTTTGCTGGGATGCCGGGGCCGGGGGCATTCACCGCATTGCTTGCGCTCTGCGACGAATGCCCCACCAGGCTCCGGTGACAAGCCTAAAGCGTGAGCTCGGGAGAGTTACTCGCCCTTGGCCTTCGCGATGATCTCCTCGGCGACGTTCCGCGGAACCTCGGCGTAGGAGTCGAACTGCATCGAGTAGCTTGCGCGACCCGAGGTCTTGCTGCGGAGGTCTCCGACGTAGCCGAACATCTCCGAGAGGGGCACGAGGCCCTTCACGACGCGAGCGCCGCTGCGCTCCTCCATGGCCTGGATCTGGCCACGGCGGGAGTTGAGGTCGCCGATGACATCGCCCATGTAGTCCTCGGGCGTGGTGACCTCGACGGCCATCATCGGCTCCAGGAGCACGGGGGACGCCTTGCGAGCACCCTCCTTGAACGCCTGCGAACCGGCGATCTTGAAGGCGAGCTCGGAGGAGTCGACCTCGTGGTAACCACCGTCGAGAAGGGTGACGCGGACGCCCACCATCTCGTAGCCGGCCAGGATGCCGAACTGCATGGCTTCCTGGGCACCCGCGTCCACCGAGGGGATGTACTCACGGGGGATGCGGCCACCGGTGACCTTGTTGACGAACTCGTAGGACGCGTCGCCACCCTCGATGGGCTCAAGGGCGATCTGCACCTTCGCGAACTGGCCGGTACCACCAGTCTGCTTCTTGTGCGTGTAGTCGATGCGCTCGACGGCCTTGCGGATCGTCTCGCGGTACGCGACCTGCGGCTTGCCGACGTTCGCCTCGACGCGGAACTCGCGCTTCATGCGGTCGACGAGCACCTCGAGGTGAAGCTCGCCCATACCACCGATGATGGTCTGGCCGGTCTCCTCGTCGGAGTGCACCTGGAAGGACGGGTCCTCCTCGGAGAGGCGCTGGATGGCGACACCCAGCTTCTCCTGGTCACCCTTGGACTTGGGCTCGATGGCGACCTGAATGACCGGCGCCGGGAAGTCCATGGACTCCAGGATGACCGGGTTCTTGTCGTCACACAGCGTCTCACCGGTGGTGGTCTGCTTCAGGCCCATGACGGCGATGATGTCGCCGGCGCCCACCGACGCGATCTCCTCACGCTTGTTCGCGTGCATGCGGTAGATCTTGCCGATGCGCTCCTTCTTGCCCTTGACCGAGTTCAGCACCGCGGTGCCGGCCTCGAGGCGACCGGAGTAGATCCGGACGAAGGTGAGCTTGCCGAGGTGCGGGTCGCTCGCGATCTTGAACGCCAGGCCGGAGAACGGCTCGTCGTCCGAGGGCTTGCGCTTGACGACAACCTCGGGGTCCTTGACGTCGTGGCCCTCGATGGCCTCGACGTCCAGGGGGGAAGGCAGGTAGCGGACGACCGCGTCGAGCAGGGGCTGGACGCCCTTGTTCTTGAACGCCGTGCCACAGAACACCGGGGTGACGGTGACGGAGTCGGCGCCGCCCTTCGATGCGAGGGTGATCCGGCGGATCGCCTCGTGCAGCTGCTCCTGGGTGGGCTCCTCGCCCTCCAGGTACAGCTCCATCATCTGGTCGTCGTTCTCGGAGACGGCCTCGAGGAGCTTGCCGCGCCACTCGTTGGCTGCCTCGATGTGGGTGTCCGGGATGTCGACCGTGTCGTACATCTCGCCCTTGAGGGCCTCTTCCGGCCACACAAAGGCCTTCATCGACACGAGGTCGACGACGCCACGGAAGCCGGCCTCGGCACCGATGGGGAGCTGCATGACCAGCGGAACCGCACCGAGGCGGTCGACGATCATGTCGACGCAGCGGTGGAACTCGGCACCGGTGCGGTCGAGCTTGTTGACGAAGCAGATACGCGGCACGCCGTAGCGGTCCGCCTGACGCCAGACGGTCTCGGACTGCGGCTCGACGCCGGCGACACCGTCGAACACGGTGACGGCACCGTCGAGGACGCGGAGCGAACGCTCCACCTCGACGGTGAAGTCGACGTGACCCGGGGTGTCGATGATGTTGATGGTGTGGTCAACATCATTGAGCGGCCAGTGACAGGTCGTCGCGGCGGACGTGATCGTGATGCCGCGCTCCTGCTCCTGCTCCATCCAGTCCATCGTGGCAGCGCCGTCGTGGACTTCACCGATCTTGTACGAGACGCCGGTGTAGAACAGGATCCGCTCAGTGGTGGTCGTCTTGCCCGCGTCGATGTGGGCCATGATCCCGATGTTGCGGACCTTGGCCAGGTCAAGCGAAGTGGTGGCCATAAGGCTCAATCTTCTCTCGGTCTCGATGTGGGTAGCGACTACCAGCGGTAGTGCGCGAAGGCCTTGTTGGACTCGGCCATCTTGTGGGTGTCCTCGCGCTTCTTGACGGCAGCGCCAAGACCGTTGGAGGCGTCGAGCAGCTCGTTCATGAGGCGCTCGGTCATGGTCTTCTCGCGGCGGGCGCGGGAGTAGCCCACGAGCCAGCGCAGGGCGAGGGTGGAGGCACGACCGGGCTTGACCTCGATCGGCACCTGGTAGGTGGCGCCACCGACACGGCGGGACTTGACCTCGAGCGAGGGCTTGACGTTCTCAAGCGCGCGCTTCAGCGTGATGACCGGGTCGTTGCCGGTCTTCTCGCGGAGGCCTTCCATGGCGCCGTACACGATCCGCTCGGCGGTGGAACGCTTGCCGTCCAGCAGGATCTTGTTGATCAGCGAGGTGACAAGAGGAGAGCTGTAGACCGGGTCGATGATGACCGGGCGCTTCGGGGCGGGGCCCTTACGAGGCATTCTTACTTCTCCTTCTTGGCGCCGTAGCGGCTGCGGGCCTGCTTGCGGTTCTTGACACCCTGGGTGTCGAGCGAGCCGCGGATGATCTTGTAACGAACACCCGGCAGGTCCTTCACACGGCCACCACGCACGAGCACGATCGAGTGCTCCTGCAGGTTGTGTCCCTCACCCGGGATGTAGGCCGTGACCTCGATACCGGAGGTCAGACGCACACGCGCGACCTTACGGAGTGCCGAGTTCGGCTTCTTCGGGGTGGTCGTGAACACACGCGTGCAGACGCCGCGGCGCTGGGGCGAACCCTCGAGCGCGGGCGTCTTGTTCTTCTCGACCTTGTCCTGCCGGCCCTTCCGGACCAGCTGCTGGATCGTAGGCACTACTTCTCCGGTTTCTGTGTGCCGTTCGTGAAACTAACCTGGAACGTCACCGACCCACGCGGTCGGGTGTGTCGAATACTGCAGGCTTCTGCCGCAAGGCAGAAGGAGCGCAGATTGCGGTAGCCAATGACGGACTCGCCATGCGGTTGAGGACACGCACACGAGCCCAGGCACACCCCAGGCACAAGGTCTGAGCGTACCTACCTCATCGACTCCGGTCAAAACAAATGCGGCGCGCCTCCACACGCCGCACGCCGACGACCTCAGCGCGTGACGATCACGGCGGTGACGAACCCAGCCACGAGCAATATCCAGCCGATGATCGACGCCCATCCCAGCACGAGCCCGGCGACCGCCAGGCCGTCGCCCTGCTCGTCACTGCGCCGTATCTCCTTGCGCGCCATGTGCCCGAGAACGACCGCGGGCACCCCCGTCACCGCGGTCACCGGGGCCAGGACGCCGAAGACCAGCGCACCCTTGGCCTTGCCGTTCGTCCTGAGCTGCGGCGCGGGCAGGAAGGTCGCCGGCACAGCGGGGCCGTAGTGGCCGGCGGGGGCGGGCCCGGAGAAGAAAGGGCCCTGGGGCAGGTCGTCGACGAGAAGGCTCAGTTCCCCCACGGTCCGGGCCTCGTGGGCCCGCGCGACCCGCTTCTCCAGCTCTCCGTCATCAAGACGCCCCTCGGCGAAACCGGCCCGCAGCACATCGACAGCGCGCTCGCGCTCCGCGTGCGAGGCCAGCATCGACGGGCTCTGCGCCGAGGCAGCCGGTCCGGCTGCCTCGGCGGATACGACACAACCAACTCCCCCGGACGATCTGTATCCCCCCATCATCCGTCACTGCGGAGGTGAGGGGAACGAGTTTGCGCCTTCGCGCGTACGCCGGAGGGCGGCCACCCCGTACGAAACGGGGTGACCGCCCTCCGTCGGTCAAGCGACTCGCTTACTGGTTGTACGGACCGTAGTCGTAGTCCTCCAGCGGAACGGCCTGGCCGGAGCCCGTGCCGAACGGCGAGTAGTCGATGTCGTCGTAGCCGACGGCCGAGTACATCGCGGCCTTGGCCTCCTCGGTCGGCTCGACCCGGATGTTGCGGTAGCGGGACAGACCCGTACCGGCCGGGATGAGCTTACCGATGATGACGTTCTCCTTGAGGCCGATCAGGGAGTCGGACTTGGCGTTGATCGCCGCGTCCGTCAGGACCCTGGTCGTCTCCTGGAAGGAAGCCGCGGACAGCCACGACTCCGTCGCCAGCGAGGCCTTGGTGATACCCATCAGCTGCGGACGGCCGGAGGCGGGGTGACCGCCCTCGGTGACCACACGACGGTTCTCGGTCTCGAACTTCGAGCGCTCGACGAGCTCGCCCGGCAGCAGCTCCGCGTCGCCGGACTCGATGATCGTCACGCGGCGCAGCATCTGCCGGATGATGATCTCGATGTGCTTGTCGTGGATCGACACGCCCTGCGAGTTGTAGACCTTCTGGACCTCGCCGACCAGGTGGACCTGGACCGCGCGCTGCCCGAGGATCCGCAGCACGTCGTGCGGGTTGGTGGCACCCACGGTGAGCTTCTGGCCCACCTCGACGTGGTCGCCCTCGCCCACCAGCAGACGGGCGCGCTTCGAGATCGGGAAGGGGATCTCGTCGCTGCCGTCGTCCGGCGTGACCACGAGCTTCTTGGTCTTCTCGGTCTCCTCGATCCGGACCCGGCCGGCGGACTCCGAGATCGGGGCGACACCCTTGGGCGTACGGGCTTCGAAGAGCTCGACGACTCGGGGCAGACCCTGGGTGATGTCGTCACCGGCCACACCACCGGTGTGGAAGGTACGCATCGTCAGCTGGGTACCGGGCTCACCGATGGACTGGGCGGCGATGATGCCGACCGCCTCACCGATGTCGACCAGCTTGCCGGTGGCGAGCGAGCGTCCGTAGCAGAAGGCACAGGTGCCGACCGCGGACTCACAGGTCAGGACCGAACGGGTCTTGACCTCCTCGACGCCGGCGCCCACCAGGGCGTCGATCAGGACGTCACCGAGGTCGACGTTGGCAGGCGCGATGACCTTGCCGTCGACGACGACGTCCTCGGCGAGCATGCGGGCGTAGACCGAGGTCTCGACGTCCTCCGTCTTGCGGAGCACACCGTCCGCACCCTTGACGGCGATCTTCAGCTTGAGGCCGCGGTCGGTGCCGCAGTCCTCCTCGCGAATGATCACGTCCTGCGAGACGTCCACCAGACGACGGGTCAGGTAACCCGAGTCGGCGGTACGCAGGGCGGTGTCCGCCAGACCCTTACGGGCACCGTGCGTGGAGATGAAGTACTCCAGAACGGTGAGGCCCTCACGGAAGGACGCCTTGATGGGACGCGGGATCGTCTCGTTCTTGGCGTTGGACACCAGACCACGCATACCGGCGATCTGCCGCATCTGCATCATGTTTCCTCGGGCACCCGAGTCAACCATCATGAAGATGGGGTTCGTCTTGGGGAAGTTCGCGTTCATCGCCTCGGCAACCTCGTTGGTCGCCTTGGTCCAGATCGCGATGAGTTCCTGCGTGCGCTCGTCCTTGGTGATCAGACCGCGCTCGTACTGCTTCTGGACCTTCTCGTCCTGCGCCTCGTAGCCGGCGACGATCGCCTTCTTGGCCTCGGGGACCACGACGTCGGAGATGGCCACGGTGACACCGGAACGGGTCGCCCAGTGGAAGCCCGCCGCCTTCAGGTTGTCGAGCGTCGCCGCCACGATGACCTTGGGGTAGCGCTCGGCGAGGTCGTTGACGATCTCGGAGAGCTGCTTCTTGCCGACCGAGTAGTCGACGAACGGGTAGTCCTCGGGCAGCAGCTCGTTGAAGAGCGCGCGGCCCAGGGACGTACGCAGCCGGAACGTGTCGCCCTGCTGGTACTCCTGCTCGCCTTCCTCGGCGACCGGCGGCACCCAGCCGCGCGGCGGGATGGTGCCCACCGGGAAGCGGATGTCGACCTTCGCCTGGAGCGACAGCTCGCGGGCGTCGAAGGCCATGATCGCCTCGGCCGTCGAACCGAAGGAACGGCCCTGGCCGATGACCTTGCGCTCCTCCTCGTCCGTGGTGAGGAAGAACAGGCCCAGCACCATGTCCTGGGTCGGCATGGTGACGGGGCGACCGTCGGCCGGCTTCAGGATGTTGTTCGAGGACAGCATCAGGATGCGGGCCTCGGCCTGCGCCTCCGCGGAGAGCGGCAGGTGCACGGCCATCTGGTCACCGTCGAAGTCCGCGTTGAACGCGGTGCAGACGAGCGGGTGGATCTGGATGGCCTTGCCCTCGACCAGCTGCGGCTCGAAGGCCTGGATGCCGAGGCGGTGCAGCGTCGGCGCACGGTTCAGGAGAACCGGGTGCTCGGCGATGACCTCTTCCAGGACGTCGTACACGACCGTGCGGCCGCGCTCGACCATGCGCTTGGCCGACTTGATGTTCTGCGCGTGGTTCAGGTCGACCAGGCGCTTCATCACGAACGGCTTGAAGAGCTCCAGCGCCATGGCCTTCGGCAGACCGCACTGGTGCAGCTTGAGCTGCGGGCCGACGACGATCACGGAACGCGCGGAGTAGTCCACACGCTTACCGAGAAGGTTCTGACGGAATCGACCCTGCTTGCCCTTCAGCATGTCGCTGAGGGACTTGAGCGGGCGGTTGCCGGGACCGGTGACCGGGCGACCGCGGCGGCCGTTGTCGAACAGCGCGTCGACGGCCTCCTGCAGCATCCGCTTCTCGTTGTTCACGATGATCTCGGGGGCACCGAGGTCAAGGAGACGCTTGAGGCGGTTGTTGCGGTTGATCACGCGGCGGTACAGGTCGTTCAGGTCGGAGGTCGCGAAGCGGCCACCGTCCAGCTGCACCATCGGACGCAGGTCCGGCGGGATGACCGGCACGCAGTCGAGCACCATGCCCTTGGGCTTGTTGCTGGTCTGCAGGAACGCGGAGACGACCTTGAGGCGCTTGAGCGCACGGGTCTTCTTCTGGCCCTTGCCGGTACGGATGATCTCGCGGAGGCGCTCGGCCTCCTCGTCGAGGTCGAAGGACTCCAGGCGCTTCTGCAGGGCGGCGGCACCCATGCAGCCGTCGAAGTACGTGCCGAAGCGGTCACGCAGCTCGCGGTAGAGCAGCTCGTCGCCCTCCAGGTCCTGGACCTTGAGGTTCTTGAAGCGGCTCCACACCTCGTCGAGGCGGTCGATCTCGCGCTGCGCACGGTCGCGCAGCTGCTTCATCTCACGCTCGGCACCTTCGCGCACCTTGCGGCGCACGTCGGCCTTGGCGCCCTCGGCCTCCAGCTCGGCCAGGTCGGTCTCGAGCTTCTTGGCGCGGGCTTCGAGGTCGGCGTCGCGGCGGTTCTCGATCTGCTGACGCTCGACGGAGACGTGCGCCTCCAGCGACGGCAGGTCGCGCGTACGGCGCTCCTCGTCCACGAACGTGATCATGTACGCGGCGAAGTAGATGACCTTCTCGAGGTCCTTCGGCGCGAGGTCGAGGAGGTAGCCCAGGCGCGACGGGACGCCCTTGAAGTACCAGATGTGGGTGACGGGAGCGGCAAGCTCGATGTGGCCCATGCGCTCACGACGCACCTTGGCGCGCGTGACCTCGACGCCACAGCGCTCACAGATGATGCCCTTGAAGCGGACACGCTTGTACTTGCCGCAGTAGCACTCCCAGTCCCGGGTCGGACCGAAGATCTTCTCGCAGAAGAGTCCGTCCTTTTCGGGCTTGAGCGTGCGGTAGTTGATGGTCTCCGGCTTCTTCACTTCGCCGTGGGACCAGGTCCGGATGTCGTCCGCGGTGGCAAGGCCGATCCGCAGCTCGTCGAAGAAGTTGACGTCGAGCACTTGTCGTCAATCCCTCTTTCGGGGGTTCGAGCCCCCTCGCGTCAGGCGAGAAATCGGGGCACTTCAGCAATGGTCTGAACGGGTCCGGGGAGAGCCGGCCGGATCACTGGGATCCGGCCGGCCAACCCGTCAGACCTCTTCGACGCTGCTCGGCTCGCGCCGGGACAGGTCGATACCGAGCTCCTCCGCCGCGCGGAAGACGTCCTCGTCCGTGTCGCGCATCTCGATGGACATGCCGTCCGAGGACAGCACCTCCACATTGAGGCAGAGCGACTGCATTTCCTTGATGAGCACCTTGAAGGACTCAGGGATACCCGGCTCGGGGATGTTCTCGCCCTTGACGATGGCCTCGTAGACCTTCACGCGGCCGGTCACGTCGTCGGACTTGATCGTCAGGAGCTCCTGGAGGGCGTATGCGGCGCCGTAAGCCTCAAGGGCCCACACCTCCATCTCACCGAATCGCTGTCCACCGAACTGAGCCTTACCACCCAGCGGCTGCTGGGTGATCATGGAGTACGGGCCCGTCGAACGAGCGTGCAGCTTGTCGTCGACGAGGTGGTGCAGCTTCAGGATGTACATGTAGCCGACCGAGACCGGGTCCGGGAACGGCTCGCCGGAGCGGCCGTCGAACAGGTTGGCCTTGCCGGAGGGCTGTACCAGGCGGTCGCCGTCGCGGTTCGGGATCGTGGCCTCGAAGAGACCGGAGATCTCGTCCTCGCGCGCACCGTCGAAGACGGGGGTGGCGACGTTGGTGCCGGGG
This sequence comes from Streptomyces sp. NPDC059832, assembly GCF_042731715.1. NCBI lineage: Bacteria > Bacillati > Actinomycetota > Actinomycetes > Kitasatosporales > Streptomycetaceae > Streptomyces > Streptomyces sp. NPDC059832. The sequence goes on from NZ_JBHWIY010000003.1 coordinate 327,785, forward strand.
GCGACCTGGTCGGCGCCGATGGCCTGCAGGCGCTTGGCCCACTCGTCACCGAGGCCGGAGACGTCCCAGCCGCGGCTGGCGAGCCAGCCGAGGTGGATCTCCAGGACCTGTCCCGGGTTCATTCGGGACGGGACACCCAGCGGGTTGAGGATGATGTCGACCGGGGTGCCGTCCTCCAGGAACGGCATGTCCTCGATCGGCAGGATCTTCGAGATGACGCCCTTGTTGCCGTGACGGCCGGCGAGCTTGTCACCGTCGGTGATCTTGCGCTTCTGCGCGACGTAGACGCGGACCAGCTGGTTCACGCCCGGCGGCAGCTCGTCGCCCTCTTCGCGGTCGAAGACGCGGACGCCGATGACCTTGCCGATCTCACCGTGCGGCACCTTCAGCGAGGTGTCGCGCACCTCGCGCGCCTTCTCACCGAAGATCGCGCGGAGCAGGCGCTCCTCGGGGGTCAGCTCGGTCTCACCCTTGGGCGTGACCTTGCCGACGAGGATGTCACCGGCGACGACCTCGGCACCGATACGGATGATGCCGCGCTCGTCGAGGTCGGCGAGGACCTCTTCGGAGACGTTCGGGATGTCCCGGGTGATCTCCTCCGGGCCGAGCTTGGTGTCACGGGCGTCGACCTCGTGCTCCTCGATGTGGATCGAGGAGAGGACGTCGTCCTGCACGAGGCGCTGCGACAGGATGATCGCGTCCTCGTAGTTGTGACCCTCCCACGGCATGAACGCCACGAGCAGGTTCTTGCCGAGGGCCATCTCACCGAACTCGGTGGCCGGACCGTCGGCGAGGACCTGGTCGGCGACGACCCGGTCGCCCTCGGAGACGACAACCTTCTGGTTGACCGAGGTGCCCTGGTTGGAGCGCATGAACTTGGCGATGCGGTACGTGGTGTACGTGCCGTCGTCGTTGGTGACGGTGATGTAGTCCGCGGAGACCTCCTGGACCACACCGTCCTTCTCGGCCTTGAGCACGTCGCCGGCGTCGGTGGCGCAGCGGTACTCCATGCCGGTGCCGACGAGCGGGGCCTCCGACTTGATCAGCGGCACCGCCTGCCGCATCATGTTCGCGCCCATGAGGGCACGGTTGGCGTCGTCGTGCTCCAGGAACGGGATCATCGCGGTCGCGACGGACACCATCTGGCGCGGCGAGACGTCCATGTAGTCGACGTCCGTGCCGGGCACGTAGTCGACCTCGCCGCCACGGCGGCGGACCAGCACGCGGGACTCGGCGAACCGGAGCTCGTCGGTCAGCGGCGCGTTGGCCTGCGCGATGACGAAGCGGTCCTCCTCGTCGGCGGTCAGGTAGTCGACCTCGTCGGTGACCTGGCCCTCGACGACCTTGCGGTACGGCGTCTCGATGAAGCCGAACGCGTTGATCCGGCCGTAGGAGGCCAGCGAGCCGATCAGACCGATGTTCGGGCCTTCCGGCGTCTCGATCGGGCACATGCGGCCGTAGTGCGACGGGTGCACGTCACGGACTTCGAAGCCGGCCCGCTCACGGGAGAGACCACCCGGGCCGAGGGCGTTGAGACGACGCTTGTGCGTCAGGCCCGACAGCGGGTTGTTCTGGTCCATGAACTGGGACAGCTGGCTGGTGCCGAAGAACTCCTTGATGGAGGCGACGACCGGCCGGATGTTGATCAGGGTCTGCGGCGTGATCGCCTCGACGTCCTGGGTGGTCATGCGCTCGCGCACGACGCGCTCCATACGGGCGAGACCCGTACGGACCTGGTTCTGGATCAGCTCGCCGACGTTGCGGATACGACGGTTGCCGAAGTGGTCGATGTCGTCGGTCTCGACCATGATCGAGCGACCGGACTCGCCGACCGTCTCGGTCTCACCGGCGTGCAGCTTGACCAGGTACTTGATCGTCGCGATGACGTCGTCGCTGGTGAGCACACCGGCGTCCAGCGGCTCGTCGGCGCCGAGCTTCTTGTTCACCTTGTAGCGGCCGACCTTCGCGAGGTCGTAGCGCTTCGGGTTGAAGTAGAGGTTCTCGAGCAGCGTCTGAGCGGCCTCACGGGTGGGCGGCTCGCCCGGACGCAGCTTGCGGTAGATGTCGAGCAGCGCGTCGTCCTGGCCCTGGGTGTGGTCCTTCTCCAGGGTGGCGCGCATCGACTCGTACTCGCCGAACTCCTCCAGGATCTGCTCGGTCGTCCAACCGAGAGCCTTCAGGAGAACGGTGACGGACTGCTTGCGCTTGCGGTCGATGCGGACACCGACCATGTCGCGCTTGTCGATCTCCATCTCCAGCCAGGCACCCCGGGACGGGATGATCTTGGCGGAGAAGATGTCCTTGTCGGACGTCTTGTCGATGGAGGAGTCGAAGTAGACACCCGGCGAGCGGACCAGCTGCGACACGACGACACGCTCGGTGCCGTTGATGACGAAGGTGCCCTTGTTGGTCATGAGCGGGAAGTCGCCCATGAAGACCGTCTGGGACTTGATCTCGCCGGTCTCGTTGTTGGTGAACTCGGCGGTGACGAAGAGCGGGGCGGCGAACGTGAAGTCGCGCTCCTTGCACTCGTCGATCGAATTCTTCGGGGGCTCGAAGCGGTGGTCGCGGAAAGTCAGCGACATCGACCCGGAGAAGTCCTCGATCGGCGAGATCTCCTCGAAGATCTCTTCCAGGCCGGACTTGGTGGGGACGTTCTGTCCACTGTCCAGAGCAGCCTCGACGCGAGCCTTCCATGCGGCATTGCCGAGGAGCCAGTCAAAGCTCTCGGTCTGCAGCGCGAGGAGGTTCGGAACCTCGAGGGGCTCCTTGATCTTTGCAAAGGAGATGCGCAGCGGGGCGGTGCTGGCACCGTTGTTCGTATTCGCGGTCGAGGCGTTGCGCGAGGCGGCCAAGAGGGGGTCCTTCCGAGGGCTCGGACTCACTACGCGCGTACCGGTCCCAAGCCGGACACGATGACAGTCGGTTCCTGATTCGACCGAAGAAGGCCAGGTCAGAGACGATCAGTCATCGGTGCTCAAGCGAGGGCATGCCCCTGGTGACGGGCAGGAGGCAGCTAACAGGCAGCGCAAAGGGTCAGTGTAGCCAAACGGCACACTGATGTCCAGTCGGGGTTCTCAGAGACCCACGTTGCTCTCAACAGCTGTTCTCAACCTCTATGGCTAGCCCTTGCGCGTGGTGCGCTCTTCTTTACTGCCCGCTTCGCCCACGATCCATGCCTCGGATTCGGATCGATGTGACGACGCGTCCTGAGAATTGCGCGCCGCGTGCGGTTCGTCAAGGCCCCCCTGCGGGGACAAAGCCCCGAGGTCCCCACCCGACCGCCTCCCGGCGCCGGTCGGCCGCCCCCGAGAGGCAACGGCGAAGATCACCATACTCGTCGGCGCGGGAAGAGCAAGGCAGCCGCCTCGGGTACGCCGAAGGGCGACCACCCGGATGGGTGATCGCCCTTCGTCAGATGACGTCCGTGCCGTGCGGCACGGGGCGCCAGAAGGAGTCAGCAGACTCCCTGAGTCACTTGACCTCGACGGAAGCGCCGGCGGCCTTGAGGGACTCGGCAGCCTTCTCGGCGGCCTCCTTGGCGACCTTCTCGAGGACCGGCTTCGGGGTGCCGTCGACGAGGTCCTTGGCCTCCTTCAGACCCAGCGAGGTCAGCTCACGCACGACCTTGATGACCTGGATCTTCTTCTCGCCGGCGCCGGTGAGGATGACGTCGAACTCGTCCTTCTCCTCGACGGCCTCGGCAACGGCACCCGGGCCGGCCGGACCGGCGACGGCGACGGCCGCGGCGGCGGTGACGTCGAACTTCTCCTCGAAGGCCTTCACGAACTCGGAGAGCTCGATGAGGGTCATCTCTTCGAACTGCGCGAGCAGGTCGTCCTGGGACAGCTTCGCCATGATGGCGTCCTTCCACTAATTCGGCAGGTGCCGGATGTACATGTAGGCGGGCGTACGTTCGGCCCGCTGCGACCGTCTCCCTAGCGGGCGACGATCAATGCGCGAGCCGAGTTACTCGGCACCGCCCTGCTCTTCGAGCTTGACGCGAAGCGCCTCCGCAGTGCGGACGAACTTCGACGGCAGCGCCTGGAAGAGCGAAGCAGCCTGGGACTGCTTGCCCTTGAAGGCACCGGCCAGCTTGCTGAGCAGAACCTCGCGGGACTCGAGGTCCGCAAGCTTCTTGATCTCATCGGCGGACAGCGCCTTGCCATCAAGGACACCGCCCTTGATGATCAGGTTCGGGTTCTCCTTGGCGAAGTCACGAAGACCCTTCGCCGACTCCACCGGGTCACCGGTGATGAAGGCAACCGCCGTCGGACCAGTGAACTGGTCGTCCAGCGAAGTGATCCCGGCCTCGTTGGCCGCAATCTTGGTCAGCGTGTTCTTCACCACGGCGTACTGGGCGTTCTCACCGAGCGAACGGCGCAGCTGCTTGAGCTGTGCCACGGTGAGACCCCGGTACTCGGTCAGCACGGCGGCGTTCGAGCTGCGGAACTGGTCCGTCAGCTCGGCTACCGCGGCAGCCTTGTCGGGCCTTGCCATGAGCGTCGGCCTCCTTCCGGGTGATGAGGACCGCTCAGAAGGGGCCGGGAAAGACGAAACGCCCCGGCGCAGGCGCCAGGGCGTAGCTCGACCGAACGAAGTCCGGGAGCTTTCCACAGTCACCTGCGCAGGTCGCCCGTACTCAACGGATCCTTCGGTCACTGTTCCCCCTTGCGAGAGCGCAGCAACGACCAGCGGTCTTTGGCTTCTGTAGGAGAGTACGCGACCGAAGTCGCGCCGAGCAAATCCGTCCCGCTCGGGGCGGCCCGGGAGGTTCAGGACGCGCCCGAACCGGCTCCCTGCTGCTGCTTCAGCAGCTCGGCGAAGTCGACCGTGTCGGCGGCCGGGGGCTGCTCGACCGAGACCTTCGTCCCGTAGTCGCTGTAGTACACCGTCGAGTTGAGCTCGCCGGTCTTCATCTGGCCGCGCTCGGTCTTCTTGACCAGCAGATCGTTGTCGTCGACCCAGATGTCGACCGTCTCCGTGGTGATGCCGGCGTCGCTCAGCTGCTTCTTCAGCTGCTCCAGCTGGTCGGCGTCGAGCTCGGAGTTCTTCGCGGTCAGAGCGGCGACGTCGACGGTGCCGGAGTAGTGCGTGGCGGAGACGCCCCGTACGTCCTCCTTGCCGACCTTCTTCACGTCGCCGGAGGCCAGCAGCGACTTCACGCCCTGGTCGGGGGTGGTGTTCTGCATCTGCTGCTTCATGGCCTCGCCGGAGGCGCCCGCTATCTTGGCGAGGTCGGCGTAGCCGTAGCTGATCCAGTGCTTGCCGCCGGTCTGCTTCGCGAAGCCGTCGCCCATGTTGACGACGTAGCCGTCCTTGAAGTAGCGGGCCTGCATCGTGCCGGTGCCGCCGGTCTGCTTCATGGCGTCCGCCATGCTGCCGCCGGTGTAGGTGATCTCCATGGCGCCGGTGAGACCGTCGGTCCAGTCGATGGTGCCGCTCTGGTTCATGGACATGGTGGTGCCCATCTGGGTAGTGCCCTCGACCTTCGCCGAGCTCTCCCCACCGGTCTTCTTCTGTACGTCGAGCAGCGCGGCGATCGGGTCGGCCTTCACGACGCCGCCGCCGCTCTTACCGCTGTCCGATCCGCTGCAGGCCGCGACCGACGTCAGCGCCGCTGCCGCCGCCACCGACAGACACACGCGTCGCACGGTATTGGTCCTCATGTCCGCTTCCACCCCTCGTTCGGCTCTGTCGGGGCCTCACGCTAACGCACGGCTCGGACACAGCCCCCGGCAATACGGATACGAGGACGGGCCCCGCACCTCGAAAGGTTGCGGGGCCCGTCAATGTCACACGTGACGCGGCTTGCTGCCGAGCGCGAGGGCTCAGACGGCGGCCGGGTCCTCCTCGACGAGGAGGTTACGGGTGCGGTTGGCGTCCAGCGGGATGCCGGGGCCCATCGTGGTGGCCAGGGTGGCCTTCTTGATGTAGCGGCCCTTGGCGGCGGACGGCTTCAGACGGAGGATCTCCTCCAGCGCCGCTGCGTAGTTCTCCACCAGCTTGGTCTCGTCGAACGAGGTCTTGCCGATGATGAAGTGCAGGTTCGAGTGCTTGTCGACGCGGAACTCGATCTTGCCGCCCTTGATGTCGTTGACAGCCTTCACGACATCGGGGGTGACGGTGCCGGTCTTCGGGTTCGGCATCAGACCACGCGGACCGAGCACCCGGCCGAGGCGGCCGACCTTGCCCATGAGGTCCGGGGTCGCGACGACGGCGTCGAAGTCCAGACGGCCCTTCGCCACCTCGTCGATGAGCTCGTCGGCGCCGACGATGTCGGCGCCCGCGGCTTCCGCGGCCGCAGCACGGTCACCGGTCGCGAAGACCAGGACCCGGGCGGTCTTGCCGGTGCCGTGCGGGAGGTTCACGGTGCCACGGACCATCTGGTCGGCCTTGCGCGGGTCGACACCCAGGCAGAACGCGACCTCGACGGTGCCGTCGAACTTGGTGGAGGCGGTGTCCTTGGCGAGACGGACGGCCTCGAGCGGCGCGTAGTTGCGCGACCGGTCGACCTTGGCGTCCGCAGCGCGGAGGTTCTTGCTGCGCTTCACTTCTACTCCTGTTGGTTTCAGGGTGTGGAGTCGTGGTGCGGGCCAGCGCTTGGCCCTACCACTGAGGATCTGAGGGGCTGAATCAGCCTTCGACCGTGATGCCCATGGAACGGGCGGTGCCAGCGATGATCTTCGACGCGGCGTCGAGGTCGTTGGCGTTCAGGTCGGGGAGCTTCGTCGTGGCGATCTCACGGACCTGGGCAGCCGTCAGCTTGGCGACCTTGGTCTTGTGCGGCTCGCCGGAGCCCTTCTCCACGCCCGCGGCCTTGAGGATCAGCTTCGCGGCCGGCGGAGTCTTGGTGACGAAGGTGAAGGAACGGTCTTCGTAGACCGTGATCTCCACCGGCACGACCATGCCGCGCTGCGACTCGGTCGCGGCGTTGTAGGCCTTGCAGAATTCCATGATGTTGACGCCGTGCTGGCCGAGCGCGGGGCCGACCGGCGGGGCCGGGTTGGCCGCGCCGGCGTTGATCTGGAGCTTGATAAGCCCCGTGACCTTCTTCTTCTTGGGAGGCATTGCTCTCTCCGGGTCCTAGTGAGAGTGTTTCGCCGCCGTCCGATCATCCGGATGGAGGCATACCGCACAACGATAACGGGTATAGCTGCGCGACCAAAAACCGAGCAGGTCAGACGGGCTTCACAGCCGGTCTGACCTGCTCGGTAGGCATGTGTCCAGAAACTGGCGGGAAGCCGCTAGTTCTTCTGGATCTGGTCGAAGCTGAGCTCCACCGGGGTCTCGCGGCCGAAGATCTCGACGAGACCCTTGACCTTCTTCGAGTCGGCGTTGATCTCGTTGATCGTCGCCTGCAGCGTCGCGAACGGGCCGTCGGTGACGGTGACCGAGTCGCCCACCTCGAAGTCGAGCACCTGGACCTCGACCTTGCGGGCCGGAGCCGGCTTGCCCTCGGCCTCGGCGGCCTCGCGGGCGGCCTTCTCCTCGGCCTCCGGGGCGAGCATCTTGACGATCTCGTCCAGGGTCAGCGGGTACGGGTCGTAGGCGTTGCCCACGAAGCCGGTGACGCCGGGGGTGTTGCGGACGACGCCCCAGGACTCGTTCGTCAGGTCCATGCGCACCAGGACGTAGCCCGGGAGCTTGTTCTGGCGGACGTTCTTGCGCTCGCCGTTCTTGATCTGGACGATCTCTTCCTCGGGCACTTCGGCCTGGTAGATGAAGTCCTCGACGTTGAGCGAGACGGCGCGCTGCTCCAGGTTGGCCTTCACGCGCTTCTCGTAACCGGCGTACGTGTGGATGACGTACCACTCGCCGGGAAGGCCGCGCAGCTCGTCGCGCAGGGCCGTGACGGCGTCGACGGGGGCGGCCGGCTCGGCCTCTTCCTCGTCGTCCTCGTCGCTCTCGGAGTCGGCCTCGGCCTCCGCGGCCTCTTCCTCGTCCTCGACGTGCAGGGCGGCCTGCTCGGCGGGCTCACCCGCGGCGGCGTCGGCAGCTTCGGCCTGGTCCGGCTCCTCGGCGTCCGCCGCCTCGACGATGTCGAGCTCGTCCTCGGCGGACTCGAAGGCGCCCGCCGTCGGCTCGACGGCGTCGTTCAGGTTCGGGTCAGACACGGTGGCTGCTTCTTCCTGGATACAAATGGGTGGAACATGCGAAAGGGGCGCCCATGAGGCGCCCTCCGCGGGATCAGCCGAAGACGTACTTGATGACCCGCTGGAATCCGAAGTCAATCACGGTAACCAGACCGATCATGACGACGACGAAGACAATCACCACTGTGGTGTAAGTCGTCAGCTGACTGCGAGTCGGCCAGACGACCTTGCGCAGCTCGGCGACGATCTGGCGGTAGAACAGCGCGAGACGGCCCAGAGGGCCCTTCTTTCCGCGCTTGCCGCCCTTCCGGGTCTTCTTCTTCGACTCGGGTACTTCATCCTCGGCATCAGGCATGTCGATGGAGCCCACGGCGTCCGTCACGCTTCTCACCTGATTCCGGGTCATGGCCGTGCCGCGCCCGGTGGAGCCGCACGGCGGTGCATTGAAGTACGTACATGCGCACACATCCTGGCGAAGGAGTGTGTAGCAGGGCCGGAGGGACTTGAACCCCCAACCGCTGGTTTTGGAGACCAGTGCTCTACCAATTGAGCTACGACCCTTTGTGGTTTCCACCAACCTACCGCATCTCCCCGGATGGTTCCGATGCGGAAACGGTGCGGCTGGTGAAGGCCAACGACAGGTGAGTGTACGTGTTCAGCGGCCCGGCGTCGAACAGATAGCTCCCGACCGCTCCTGGTCGCATCTTGTCCGCATGCTGTCCGAGTGGTGTCCGGTCCCTGAAACCCCTGTGCCGACAGGGATCACGGTCTGGGACCATGGGGGCCATGAGCGCTGCAACTTCCCCCTCCGAGCGCCGGGTCTCCGCCCGCATCGGTGCGATCTCCGAATCCGCCACCCTCGCCGTCGACGCCAAGGCCAAGGCCCTCAAGGCCGCCGGCCGTCCGGTGATCGGCTTCGGTGCCGGTGAGCCCGACTTCCCCACCCCCGGCTACATCGTCGACGCCGCGGTCGAGGCCTGCCGCACCCCGAAGTACCACCGCTACACCCCGGCAGGAGGGCTCCCGGAGCTCAAGGCCGCCATCGCCGAGAAGACGCTGCGCGACTCCGGCTACGAGGTCGACGCCTCGCAGATCCTGGTGACCAACGGTGGCAAGCAGGCCATCTACGAGGCGTTCGCCGCGATCCTCGACCCGGGCGACGAGGTCATCGTCCCCGCTCCGTACTGGACCACCTACCCCGAGTCGATCCGGCTGGCCGGCGGCGTCCCGGTGGAGGTCGTGGCCGACGAGACCACCGGCTACCGGGTCTCCGTCGAGCAGCTGGAGGCGGCGCGCACCGAGCGCACGAAGGTCGTCCTGTTCGTCTCGCCGTCGAACCCCACCGGCGCCGTGTACAGCGAGGCCGACGCCGAGGCGATCGGCCGCTGGGCCGTCGAGCACGGCCTGTGGGTGCTGACCGACGAGATCTACGAGCACCTGGTCTACGGCGACGCGAAGTTCACCTCGCTGCCCGCGATCGTGCCCGAGCTGCGCGACAAGTGCATCGTGGTCAACGGTGTCGCCAAGACGTACGCGATGACCGGCTGGCGGGTGGGCTGGATCATCGGCCCGAAGGACGTCGTCAAGGCCGCGACCAACCTCCAGTCGCACGCCACGTCCAACGTCTCCAACGTGGCCCAGGTCGCCGCGCTGGCCGCCGTCTCCGGGAACCTGGACGCGGTCGCCGAGATGCGTACCGCCTTCGACCGGCGCCGGCAGACCATCGTCCGGATGCTCAACGAGATCGACGGGGTGCTGTGCCCGGAGCCCGAGGGCGCGTTCTACGCGTACCCCTCGGTGAAGGAGCTGCTCGGCAAGGAGATCCGCGGAAAGCGTCCGGCCACCTCGGTGGAGCTGGCGGCGCTGATCCTGGACGAGGCCGAGGTCGCGGTCGTACCGGGCGAGGCCTTCGGTACGCCGGGCTACCTGCGGCTCTCGTACGCGCTGGGTGACGACGACCTCGTCGAGGGCGTCTCGCGGCTCCAGAAGCTGCTGGCCGAGGCCAAGGCGTAGCGCGTCCCGCACATTCGGTGGCGAACCCCCGCTCCCGCCGGGGGTCGCTTCTCCGTTCGGGCGTCAACTCGATGGGGAAAGCGGCTACCGCTCGACCCCACGTGTGCGGCAGGATCTTGGGATGGAGCGTGATGTACGGCTGTTGCCCAAGGCCCACCTGCACCTGCATTTCACCGGGTCGATGCGGCCGACGACCCTGCTCGAACTCGCCGACAAGTACGGCGTGCATCTGCCGGATGCCCTGACCGGCGGCGAGCCGCCGAAACTGCGGGCCACGGACGAGCGCGGGTGGTTCCGCTTCCAGCGGCTCTACGACATCGCCCGGTCCTGCCTCAGGTCCCCCGAGGACATTCAGCGGCTGGTGCGCGAGGCGGCCCAGGAGGACGTCGCGGACGGCTCCGGCTGGCTGGAGATCCAGGTCGACCCCACCTCGTACGCCCCGCTGCTCGGCGGGCTGATCCCGGCGATCGAGATCATCCTGGACGCGGTGGACAGCGCGTCGCGCGCGACTGGTCTGCCGATCCGGGTGGTGATCGCGGCCAACCGGATGAAGCATCCGCTGGACGCCCGCACCCTCGCCCGGCTCGCGGTGCGGTACGCGGACCGGGGCGTGGTCGGGTTCGGGCTCTCCAACGACGAGCGCCGCGGGATGGCCCGGGACTTCGACCGGGCCTTCGCCATCGCCCGCGAGGGCGGTCTGCTGGCGGCGCCGCACGGCGGTGAGCTGTCCGGCCCCGCCAGTGTGCGGGACTGCCTGGACGATCTCGACGCGGCCCGGATCGGGCACGGCGTACGGGCCGCCGAGGACCCGCGGCTGCTGAGCAGGCTGGCGGAGCGCGGAGTGACCTGCGAGGTCTGCCCGGCGTCGAACGTGGCGCTGGGCGTCTACGAGAAGCCCGCCGACGTACCCCTGCGCAAACTGTTCGACGCCGGGGTGCCGATGGCGCTGAGCGCGGACGATCCGCTGCTCTTCGGTTCCCGGCTGGCCGCGCAGTACGACCTCGTGCGACGCCATCACGCGTTCACGGACGAGGAGCTCGCGGAGCTGGCCCGCCAGTCGGTACGGGGCTCCGCCGCGCCCGCCCCGGTACGGGCGGAGCTCCTGGCGGGCGTCGACGACTGGCTGGCGAAGCCCGCGGGATAGGACCGGTCCGGCCCCCGGGGAGTTCAGACCCCGACGCCCCGCATCAGCACGCTCGCCACGGACGCGGCGAACGCGTCGAGGGACTGCGGCGGCGCACCGCCCGCCGTGGCCTCGTAGGCGAACGCCCGCTGCACGCAGGCCCCCAGCAGCAGCGAGGCGGCCGCGTAGGTGTCCGCGTCGGCCCGCACCCGGCCGGCCGCCTGCTCGGAGCGGAGGTAGGCGTCCAGGCCGCGGATGGGCATGTGCGGGCCGGTGCCGAGTTCTCTCATCGCCTCGTTGTGGCGTTCCTTGAGCCTGGGCTCGGCGTACAGCGAGGCGGCGATCGGGAAGCTCTGCTCGTAGAAGAGTGCGGCCTGGCGGGCGATCTCGGTGAGGTTCTGCTCGACGGTGCGCTCCCCCGATCCCGGGGAGGCGATGAGCCGCTTCAGCAGCGGGTTGAGCCTGGGCAGCCGTTCCTTGAGCACGGCCACGAACAGCTCTTCCTTGCTCGCGAAGTGCTTGTAGAGCGCGGCCTCGGAGCAGCCCGCGGCTCTGGCGATCTCCTTGGTGGTGGCGCGGGCCAGGCCGATGGTGAGCATCAGCTGGTGGGCGGCGTCGATGATGCGGACGCGGGCCGGCTTCTGCTCCATGTGCACTCCAGCGAAGCTTGACGAGTTGGTGAGTATCCACTCACTCTATGGGTGAGTGAGTACTTACCCACCCTGGGAGGGTGCGCAATGAGGATCACGGTGTTCGGCGCGACGGGTGGCGTCGGTCAGGAGATCGTCCGCCAGGCGGTGGCGGCGGGCCACGAGGTGACGGCGGTGGTCCGTGACCCGGCGCGGCTGCCCGTCCTGCTCTCCGACGTACAGGTCCACACGGCCGCGCGCATGGACGAGCCGGAGGCGCTGCGCGAGGCGGTCGCGGGCCGGGACGCGGTGCTCTCCGCGCTCGGTTCGCGCGGCCGGAAGGCGGACGGGGTCGCCGAGCGGCTCACCGGGTCGGTCCTGACGGCGATGGAGGCCGAGGGGGCGCGGCGGCTGCTGGTGGTCAGCGCGGCCCCGGTCGGCCCCCGGCCGGCCGACGACCCGCTGCTGGACCGGCTGGTCCGCAAGGTGGTCGGAGCGATCCTCAAGGAGGTCTACGCGGATCTGACGCGGATGGAGGCCGCGCTGGCCCGGAGCGCGACGGACTGGACGTCCGTACGGCCGCCGAAGCTCACCAACGGGCCGCTGACGGGGAAGTACCGCACGGCCGTCGGCAGCACTCCGCGCAGCGGCCGGACCATCTCGCGCGCCGATGTGGCACACGCGATGCTGGCGCTGGTCGACGATCCGGCGTCGGTGAAGCAGGGCGTGGGCCTGGCGTACTGAGCGGCGCGGCCGCGGGAGACCCTAGAGGCTCACGCCGACCGTCACGGGTTCGTTGACGAGCGTGACGCCGAATGCCTCGCGGACTCCGGAGACGACCTCGCGGGCGAGCGCGAGGAGGTCCTCGGTGGTCGCCTCCCCGCGGTTGGTGAGGGCGAGGGTGTGCTTGGTGGAGATACGGGCCGGCCCGGTGCCGTACCCCTTGGTGAATCCGGCCTTGTCGATGAGCCAGGCCGCCGAGGTCTTGATGCGTCCCCCGTCCGCGGGGAAGGCGGGGGGCGTCACCTCGGGGCCGAGCCGGTCCTTGGCGCGGGCGAGGAACGCCTCGTACTCCGCCTCCTCCAGGATCGGGTTGGTGAAGAAGGAGCCCGCCGACCAGGAGTCGTGGTCCTCCGGGTCCAGCACCATGCCCTTGCCGGCGCGGAGCCCGAGCACCGTTTCCCGGGCGGCCGCCGCGGGCACGCGCTCGCCCTGTTCGACGCCCATGGCGCGGGCCGTCTCGGCGTACCGCAGCGGCGCGGACAGGCCGCCCGCGTCCTCCAGCTCGAAGCGGACACGCAGCACCACGAAACGGTCGGGTTCGGCCTTGAAGCGGCTGTGCCGGTACGAGAACGCGCAGTCGACGTTCGGGATGGTGACCGTTTCCCGGGTGTACCGGTCGTAGGCGACGACCTCCGTGATGGTGGAGGAGACCTCCTGGCCGTACGCGCCGACGTTCTGGATCGGGGTCGCACCGGCGGAGCCCGGGATTCCGGCCAGGCACTCGATGCCCGCGAGACCGGCTTGGACGGTGCGGGCCACGGCGTCCGTCCAGATCTCACCGGCGGCGAGTTCCAGTGCCGTGCCGTTCAGTGCGAAGCCCTTGGTCGCGATGCGCAGGGCGGTGCCTTCGAAGCCCTTGTCGCCGATGACCAGATTGCTGCCGCCGCCGATGACGAGCAGCGGGGTGCCGCTCCCGTCGGCCTCACGCACGGCTTCGATCACCTCGGCGTCGGTCGTCGCCGTGAGGAGGCGGGCGGCGGGGCCGCCCAGCCGGAAGGTGGTCAGGGGGGCGAGGGGGGCGTCATGGAGTTCCTGCACGGGGACAAGGGTACGGTCCGTGCCCCCGCCGCTCGGGCGGGGCCACGGACCGTGCGCGCGGAAGCGCGGCTCAGGCGGCGACGGCGGCACGCTTCTCGACCACCGCGGACTCCGGGGCCGAGGTGCCGCGGCGGCCCGGGATCAGCAGGGCGGCGAGGGCGGCCAGAGCCACCGCCGAGGCACCGATCCACACTGCCGGAACGGTCCCGTCCGTGAAGGATTGGGCGGACTCGTAACCGCCCTGCGAGGAGAAGACCGTGGCGAGCACGGCGACCCCGAGGGCTCCGCCGACCTCGCGCAGGGCGTTGTTGGCGCCGGAGGCGATGCCCTGCTCCGCGGGGCGGACGCTGGACATCACGAGACTGGCCGCGGGTGCGAAGTACAGGGCCATGCCGACCCCGCCGACGATCAGGCCGGGCAGCTGCGAGACGTACGAGGCGTCGGGCGCGATGATCGCCGCGAAGAATGCGAGGCCGACCGCCTGGAGGACGAGTCCGGCCACGACCACCGGACGGCCGCCGAACCGGTCGGAGAGCATCCCCGCGACGGGCGCGACCAGCATCGGCATTCCGGTCCAGGGCAGCATCCGCAGGCCGGCCTCGGTGGGCGAGTAGCCCAGCACGCCCTGGAAGTACTGGCTGAGCAGGAAGATCGAACCGAACATGCCCAGGAACATCAGCATGCTCGCCATGTTGATCCCGAGGAACGCGCGGTCACGGAAGAGCCGCATGGGCAGCATGGGGCGCTTCGCGCGGAACCCGTGGCGGATGAAGCCGGCTATGAGCGCTCCACCCGCGATCAGCGCGCCGAGGACGGTGGGGCTGGTCCAGCCGTCGGAGTTGGCGTTGACCAGGCCGTAGACGATGCCGAACAGTCCGCCGCTGACCAGGAGCGTGCCGGGGATGTCGAGCCGCGCGTCCGGCGCGTACGACTCCGTCAGGCGCAGCCGTGCCAGCGGCAGCAGGGCCAGACCCACCGGGACGTTCAGCCAGAAGATCCACTGCCAGGACAGGTGCTCGGTGAGGCTGCCGCCGATCAGGGGTCCGCTGGCCACGGCCAGTCCGGTGACCGCGCTGAAGATGCCGAGCGCGGCGCCGCGGCGGGCGGGCGGCACGGCGGCCGTGAGCAGGGTGAGCGTCAGCGGCATCATGATCGCGGCGCCCACGCCCTGGACCGCCCGGAAGGCGATCAGTTCGTTGATCCCCGGCGAGAGGGCGGCCGCGGCGGAGGCGCCGGTGAAGACGGTGAGCCCGGCGAGGAACAGCCGGCGGCGGCCGAACCTGTCGCCGAGGGCCGCCCCGAGCATCAGCAGGACGGCGAAGGTGAGGGTGTAGGCGTTCACCGTCCATTCCAGCTCGGCGAGCTCGCCGCCGAGGCTCTTGCGGATGGACGGCAGGGCGGTGGTGACCACGAGGTTGTCGAGGGCCGCCATGAATCCGGCGACGCTGGTGATGACAAGGGCCCAGACCGCTCCCGAGCGGCCTGCTGTGTGCTGGTTCACTGCTCCCCCTGGGGGTTAGTTATCAATGACTAACTTCTCTGGGCAGAAAACCGGGCGGAACCCGGGTCGCACTGTTCAGGCGATCGGCCTGGCCGCGCCATAGAACCCCGACCAGACCCGGTGCTCGGCCGGGAAGCCGAGCGAGGCCAGCGTGTTGATGAGCATTCCGTACGCGAAGAACGTCGTCGTCTCCTCGACGTCGGCACCGAGTGCGAGGTGGACGTCGCCCCACATCTCGGCCCAGGCGGCGCGCACCGTCTCTCCGAACTCATGATCCCCCGCGGCCCTGGCACTCGCCACGGCCGCGTACGTCTGCATCTGCATCTGGAGCTTTTCGGGGTCGTCGACGATGAGCCGCTGGTACGCGGCGGCCATCGCCGTCACCGCCGCGTCACCCTCAAGCCCCTCCGCGGCCTCGGCGAAGACCTTGCGGGTGTCCGCGAAGCACCGCTCGACGGCCGCGAGGAACATGGCCTGCTTGTTGGGGAAAAGACGGAAGAGGTACGGCTGCGAGACACCGACGCGCTTGGCGATCGCCTCGGTGGAGGTGGCGCTGTACCCACCGCGGGCGAACTCGATGATCGCCGCGTGGATGACGCTCTCACGCCGCTCTTCTGCACTCATCCTTGCCATGCGAGAAAGTTAGTACTCAATCACTAACTTGGTCAACCGGTCCGCGCCCACGAGCAAGGGCACGGCCCCGTGGACCGTGCCCTTACTGATGTCGCGTTACTTGCGTCGCGCGGTGCGGCCTCAGCCGAGCCGCACCACCGCGCGGGACATGCCCAGCACCTTCTTGCCCTCACTCATGGCCGTCAGATCCACCCGCACCTGCTTGTCGTCCAGCAGGGCGGCGACCTTGGCGCTGACCTCGATCAGGGCGCCGTCGTCGTCGTTCGGCACGACGACCGGCTTGGTGAACCGCACCCCGTACTCGACGACCGCGCCCGGGTCGCCGACCCAGTCCGTGACCACCCGGATCGCCTCGGCCATGGTGAACATGCCGTGCGCGATCACATCCGGCAGCCCGACCTCGCGGGCGAACTTCTCGTTCCAGTGGATCGGGTTGAAGTCGCCGGAAGCGCCCGCGTACTGCACCAGCGTCGCCCGGGTCACCGGGAAGGAATGCGCCGGCAGCTCCGTACCGACCTCGACCGACTCGTATGCGACCTTCGCCGTCATCACGCCTCCTCGGCGGCGCGCGCCACCAGCTTCGTCCACGCGGTCACCACATGCTCACCGGACTCGTCGTGGACCTCGCCACGGATGTCCAGGATGTCGTTGCCCGCCAAGGACTTGATGCCCTCGATGGTCGAGGTGACCGTCAGCCGGTCCCCCGCCCGGACGGGGCGCACATAGGCGAACTTCTGGTCGCCGTGCACCACCCGGCTGTAGTCCAGGCCCAGCTGCGGATCCTGCACCACCTGCCCGGCGGCCTTGAAGGTGATCGAGAACACGAAGGTCGGCGGGGCGATCACATCGCTGTGGCCGAACGCCTTGGCGGCCTCGGGGTCGACGTACACCGGATTCGCGTCGCCCACCGCCTCGGCGAACTCGCGGATCTTCTCCCGGCCGACCTCGTACGGCGGGGTGGGCGGATAGGTCCGCCCCACGAAGGACTGGTCGAGCGCCATGAGCTCGCTACCTCCTGATGAAAGATGAACAGGCCGAAGAACAGCCTTCATACAACGACACGAGGCCGCCCCCAGTGGGGACGGCCTCGTGTACGAGCCTGTTTCAGCGCGTTTCGCGGTGCGCAGTGTGCGAGTTGCAGCGCGGGCAGTGCTTCTTCATCTCAAGACGGTCCGGGTTGTTACGCCGGTTCTTCTTGGTGATGTAGTTCCGCTCCTTGCACTCCACGCAGGCCAGCGTGATCTTCGGGCGGACGTCGGTGGCAGCCACGTGAGTGCTCCTTGGACGGACGGATGGACGGATGAACGCAAAAAAGAGTAGCCGATCGAAGGACCGACCCCACAATCGGCTACCGTAAGTAGCGGTGACCGGACTTGAACCGGTGACACAGCGATTATGAGCCGCTTGCTCTACCGACTGAGCTACACCGCTTTGATGACGAGTCCCCCCGCCGAAGCGGGGTTTCCCGATCACCAGAGCCCCAATGCGGAATCGAACCGCAGACCTTCTCCTTACCATGGAGACGCTCTACCGACTGAGCTATTGGGGCGAGCGATGAAGACATTACACGGCTGTCGCCGATCGCCCAAATCCGTTTCGAAGGCCCATCCGGCAGCCTTGGTCGACACCCCGCCGATCCCGTGACCGACAGCCCTGGAGACCGTCCGCCGGCCGCCTGAGCAGCGCCTCGGCCTCCCCGTGAGGCGCCCTCCGCCGCAACCGTGCACCCGCGCCCCACGCATCCCCAGGGCCACACCGGTACGACTATTTCGCTCCTCCTCGAACCCGGCCGAACACGCCCCTAGGCTCGATTCACTCTGCGTGATCTTGTCCCCATTTCCCAGGAGCGCGATGCCCGACAGCCAGCCGTGGCAACCGGACGACGACGCCGCCGACGCGGCCGATGCGTCCAGCAGCCCCGACACCGTCACCTCGGCCGGGGCCGGCCTGGTGCTCTGCGGCGCCCGTCTCACCGACGGCCGCGTCGTGGACGTACGGCTCGGCGGCGGCCGCATCGAGGCCGTCGGCACCGCGGGCAGCCTGACCGCACCCGGCCCCCGGATGGACCTGCGCGGCTATCTGCTGCTCCCCGCCCCCGCCGAACCCCACGCCCACAGCGACACCGCGCTCACCGCCGACGGCGCGGGCCCCGGCACCCCGGGCCCGGTGTCGCACCGCCCGGAGGACATCCGGCGCCGCACCATCGAGGCCGCCCTGCTGCAGCTCGGCCACGGCGCCACGGCGCTGCGCTCGCACGTGCGGATCGGGGACGTCCAGGGCCTCACCTCGCTCGGAGCCGTACTGCAGGCACGCCGTTCGCTGAGCGGACTGGCCGACCTGACCCCGGTCGCCGTGCCCCGGCTGCTCACCGGCGTCGCGGGAGCCGACAACCTGGCCATGCTGCGCGACGCGGTGAAGATGGGGGTCGGTGCGGTCGGCGGCTGCCCGGACCTCGATCCGGACCCGGCGGGGTACGCGGAAGCCGTCCTGGAGGTCGCCGCCGAACAGGGCTGCCCCGTCGATCTGCACACCGACGGCGACGATCCGGCCCGGCTCGGCCGGCTGGCCGCCATGGCCGGCGGGCTGCGGCCCGGCGTCTCCCTCGGCCCGTGCGCCGGCCTCTCCCTGCTCCCCTCGCAGGCCGCCGCCCGCGCCGCCGACCAGCTGGCCGCGGCCGGGGTGACGGTGATCTGCCTCCCCCAGGGCGGCTGCTGCGGCACGGAGGGCCGGGGCACCGCGCCCGTACGGCTGCTGCGGGCGGCCGGAGTGCGGGTCGCGGCCGGCAGCGGGGCGCTGCGGGACATCGCGAACCCCGTGGGCCGCGGCGATCCGCTGGAGGCCGCCTATCTGCTGGCCTCGCAGCACGGACTGCCGGCCACGGAGGCGTACGAGGCGGTGTCCTCGGTGGCCAGGGCGGCGACGGGGCTGCCCGGCGTCAGGGTCGAGGCGGGCTTCCCGGCCGAGCTGCTCGCCGTGCGCGGGGAGCAGCTCCCGGGCGTGCTCTCGCTCGCCTACAGCCGGATCGTGGTGCATCGCGGGCGGGTGGTGGCGCGGACGAGCGCGGTGCGCGAGTACGGCGACTCCGAGACCGTCGTCGCCCTCGGTCTGCCCCACCAGGAGAGACCGGATTCCGGTCCTTGCGGCGGGCCCTGAGCGCGGCGGGCCGTCGCGGCGTACGGTCGTGACCATGCGCATTGTCATCGCAGGTGGACATGGTCAGATCGCGCTGCGGCTGGAGCGGCTGCTCGCCGCGCGCGGGGACGAAGCCGTGGGCGTCATCCGCAATCCGGACCAGAGCGAGGACCTCCGGGCGGCGGGTGCCGAGCCGGTCGTCCTGGATCTCGAATCCGCCTCCGTGGAGGAGGTGGCGCAGGTGCTGCGCGGCGCCGACGCGGCGGTATTCGCGGCCGGTGCGGGCCCGGACAGCGGCTCGGCACGCAAGGAGACGGTGGATCGCGGGGCGGCGGTGCTGTTCGCGGACGCGGCGGAACGGGCGGGCGTACGGCGCTATGTCGTGGTCTCGTCGATGGGCGCCGACCCCGACCACCGGGGCGACGAGGTCTTCGACGCGTATCTGCGGGCCAAGGGCGCGGCGGACGCGTACGTGCGCTCCAGGACCGCGCTCGACTGGACGATCCTGCGCCCCGGCATGCTGACGAACGACGCGGGCAAGGGGACGGTCCTGCTGACCGCGTCGACCGGTCGCGGGCCGGTGCCGCGCGACGACGTGGCGGCGGCGCTGCTGGAGCTGCTGGAGACCCCGGCGACGGCGGGGCTGACGCTGGAGCTCATCTCGGGGAACGTGCCGGTGGCGGTCGCGGTCAAGGACATCGCGGGGAACTGACCGGGCCGTCCGGGGCGGCCGTCCGGCGCCGCGGGGCGTCGGACCCGGCCGCGCGGGCTTTTCGGACTCAGGCGCCCGGTGCCGGGCGGACGGCGATGCCATGGCGCTCCAGCAGCGCGGCGGTGACGCCGTCGCCCTCGCGGAGCTCGCCCGTGAACGTACCGTCATAGACCGTTCCGCGCCCGCAGGAAGGGCTGCGCGCCATCAGCAGCGCCTCGGTGCACCCGGTCCGGCGCGCGGCCTCCAGCGCCCTTTCCGCGCCGTCCACGAACTCTTCCGTCACATCGTGCCCGGTGTCGTCGACGACGCGGGCGCGGCCGTCCAGCACGTCGTGGCCGTCGCCGCCGGTGATCTCGGCGGGGCGGCGCGGGGTGGGCAGTCCGGCGGAGACCTCGGGGCAGAAGGCCACAGGGCGTCGGTCACCGATGGCCGCGGTCACCGCGGCAGAGGCCTTGCCGCGGCCGTCGAAGCGGCAGGGCACGCCCTGCAGGCAGGCGCTGACCAGTACGGATTCCATGTTCACGGCCCTTTCGTGGTCCTACGGTCTCGCGGCCTCGCAGCAGCAAACAAAGGCAGCAAACAAAGAAGGCCCCTGTCTGAGACAGGGGCCTTACCATGTGGCGGCGCCAGGGTTCGAACCTGGGTAGGCTGAGCCGGCAGATTTACAGTCTGCTCCCTTTGGCCACTCGGGCACACCGCCAGGGATTGCTGCCGTGAGAACCGCTTTTCGGCGGTGCTCCCTGGCAACGACGTAAACGATACCCGATGCCCGGGGGTGCTTCGCCACCGGATTGATCAGCGGCCCGATCGGGCGCGGGTGGCTAGGCTTTGATCGGCGACGCGGGGCCGGCAGGCCCGCCGCCGCCCGTATGCACCCCGTTTCCGAACCCCCGATACAAGGAGCCACACGTCATGGCCGACTCCAGTTTCGACATCGTCTCGAAGGTCGAGCGGCAGGAGGTCGACAACGCCCTCAACCAGGCCGCCAAGGAAATCTCGCAGCGTTACGACTTCAAGGGCACCGGCGCCTCGATCTCCTGGTCCGGCGAGAAGATCCTGATGGAGGCGAACGGCGAGGAGCGGGTCAAGGCGATCCTCGACATCTTCCAGTCCAAGCTGATCAAGCGCGGCATCTCGCTGAAGTCGCTGGACGCGGGCGAGCCGCAGCTGTCCGGCAAGGAGTACAAGATCTTCGCCACGATCGAGGAGGGCATCTCCCAGGAGAACGCCAAGAAGGTGGCGAAGATCATTCGCGACGAGGGCCCGAAGGGCGTCAAGGCGCAGGTCCAGGGCGATGAGCTGCGGGTCAGCTCGAAGAGCCGGGACGATCTGCAGGCCGTGCAGGCGCTGCTGAAGGGCCAGGACTTCGACTTCGCCGTGCAGTTCGTGAACTACCGGTAAGTCCCGCCCCTTCGGGGTGCGGAGTGGGACACTCCGCTCCGCACCCGGGGTGCGATGTCCGAAAACCGCCGGTCATGTCGGAGCAGGGAACGCAGACTTGTCCATGTCGGGCGACGATCCAGTCGAATCCCGGCATGACGTGCAGGAAAGGGACGAGTCATGACCATGTACGCAACGGTCGACAGCCCGCTGGGTGAACTGCTGCTGGTCGGCGAGGAGATCACCGGCGGGGTGGCGCTCGCCTCGCTCTCGCTGCCCGGCCAGAAGGGCGCCGCGGTCGTCCAGGACGGGTGGATCCACGCCCCGGAGGCCTTCGCGGGGATCGCCGCTCAGCTGCGGGAGTACTTCGCGGGGCGGCTGACCCGCTTCGACATCGTGTACGCGGACGGCGTGGGCACCGACTTCCAGCGCCGGGTGTGGGCCGCCCTGGACACCGTCCCGTACGGGGAGACCGTGTCCTACGGGCAGATCGCCGAACACGTCGGCACCCCGGGCGCGGGGGTACGGGCCGTGGGGACGGCGATCGGGCGCAATCCGCTGCTGGTCGTGCGGCCGTGCCATCGGGTGATCGGCGCGGACGGGGCGCTGCGGGGTTACGCGGGCGGCGTGGAGCGCAAGGAGCGGCTCCTGGGGCTGGAAGGCGCCTTGGCGGTGCGTTGAGATGTCCGGACTCTTCCCGAGGCCTCGTACCGTCGTCGCGCCGGGAGCCGTGCATGTGCCGGAGTGGCTGTCGCCGGAGCGCCGGCGGAAGCTGGTGGCGGCCTGCCGGGAATGGGCGCGCGGACCCGTGCCCCTGCGGCACACGGTCCTGCCGGGCGGCGGGGTGATGTCCGTGCAGACGGTCTGCGTGGGGTGGCACTGGCAGCCGTACCGGTATGCGCGCACGGCCGACGATGTGAACGGCGCGCGGGTGGCCGAATTCCCCGACTGGCTGGCGGCGTTGGGGCGCGAGGCGCTGACCGCGGCGTACGGGGACGAGAGTCCGGTACGGACGTACACGCCGGACACCGCGCTCATCAACTTCTACGACGGGGCGGCGCGGATGGGCATGCACCAGGACAAGGAGGAGCGGTCCGGCGCTCCGGTGGTGTCGCTCAGCATCGGCGACACCTGCGTCTTCCGCTTCGGCAACACGGAGAACCGCGGAAAGCCCTACACGGACGTGGAGTTGGCCTCGGGCGATCTGTTCGTGTTCGGCGGGCCGTCACGTTTCGCGTTCCACGGCGTGCCGAAGGTCTGCCCCGGGACCGCCGACCCTGCGACGGGGATGAGCCGCGGTCGGCTCAATGTGACCCTGCGCGAGACCGGGTTGGGCGCCTTCGGCACGGACGGGCGTCAGCGGCGTTCGCGGGAGTTCCCGAACAGCAGCCGGTAGAGGATCAGCAGGACCAGCGAACCACCGATGGCGGCGATCCACGTGGCCGTGTCGAAGAAGTCGTTGGCAATGGGGCGGTCGAGGAAGCGCGACGATATCCAGCCGCCGAGGAAGGCGCCGACGATGCCTATGAGGGTGGTGCCGACCAGGCCGCCCGGGTCGCGGCCCGGCAGCAGGACCTTGGCGATGACTCCGGCCACCAGTCCGAGAATGATCCATCCGATAATGCTCATGCGTGCGAACCTACCCGTCACTCGTTCCTGGAATCCAAGACGCCCGTGGCTGTGACGTGGTTGCCTGCGCGCTCCATGAGCGGGCGGCGCCCCGGCCGCCCATGGGTCAGGTGCGGGCGCTGAATTCCGGCCAGGGCGCCGGATCGGCCGTCTCGTCCTCGGACTCCTCGGAGTACCACGCGGTGCCGTCCAGCCAGCTGCCGAGCCGCCGGGCGAGGTCGGGCTGATCCGCGTACCAGGCGTGCCCCGGCGCATCGGCGTCCAGCAGGAGGAGGTGCCTCTCCCGGCGCGGGGCGGTGCGGGCGGTCTTCTCCGCGGCTGCGAGCAACTGCTCGGTGTCGTTCATGCGTTCATGGTGAATGACGGCACTGACAGTGGGGCGGGGCCGCGGGGCTCGGGCCGTCCGCCTGTGCTCCTCGTCACTCCACGGGCCCGTTCCGGTTACTGCTGTCCGTGACCGGGGCTGATACTGATCATGCAAAGCGACGGCGGGCAAAACCCTCGGAAGGCGAGTGACCATGAAGCTCATACAGCTGATCCTGAACATCCTGTGGGTGGTGTTCTGCGGGTTCTGGATGGCCCTCGGCTACCTCGTCGCCGCGATCATCTGCTTCGTGCTGATCGTGACGATCCCGTTCGGCATCGCGTCCCTGAGGATCGCCGGTTACGTGCTGTGGCCGTTCGGGCGGACGACCGTGGAGCGGCCCGACGCGGGTGCGCCGTCCTGCGTCGGCAATGTGATCTGGCTCGTCTTCGCCGGGTGGTGGCTCGCGCTGGGGCACCTGATCACCAGCATCCCGCTGTTCGTGTCGATCATCGGTATCCCCTTCGGCTGGGCGAACCTGAAGATGATCCCCATCTCGCTGATGCCGCTGGGCCGCGAGGTGGTTCCGAGCGACGAGGCCTTCGGCGCCCGCTGATCGCCCCGAGCGGCCCCGGACTTCTCGTCCGGGGCCGCTCGCACGAGCCGGCGCGGCGATGGGGTCCCGAGCCCTCAGAGCCTGTCGGGTGACCTCAGATCGGATAGCGGACGCGGCCTGGTGCGTGCGATTCCAAGGCGGAGGAGGGAGTCGACGCGGAGCGTTGGCGACCGACGACAACGCGGGAAGCGTGCGCACCAGGCCGCGTCCGCCCGGTCGGAGGTCACCCGACAGGCTCTCAGGGGCGGGGGCCCGCCATCTGCTCCAGCCGGGCGATGCGCTCCGCCATGGGCGGATGCGTCGAGAAGAGCTTGGACATGCCCTGGCCGGGGCGGAACGGATTCGCGATCATCATGTGGCTCGCGGTCTCGATCCTCGGCTCCGGGGGGAGCGGGAGCTGTTTCGTTCCTGCGTCGAGCTTGCGCAGGGCGCTGGCCAGGGCCAGCGGGTCGCCGGTCAGCTGGGCACCGGAGGCGTCCGCCTCGTACTCGCGGGAGCGGCTGACGGCCAGCTG
This sequence comes from Streptomyces sp. NPDC059832, assembly GCF_042731715.1. Classification (NCBI taxonomy): domain Bacteria; kingdom Bacillati; phylum Actinomycetota; class Actinomycetes; order Kitasatosporales; family Streptomycetaceae; genus Streptomyces; species Streptomyces sp. NPDC059832. Next base: position 351,888 of record NZ_JBHWIY010000003.1, read on the forward strand.
GATGACGGACGCCGCGATGGGGCCGAGGATCATGATCATCAGCATCCCGAGGATTCCGGGTCCGTCGTCGTCGTTGGACCGGCCCACCGGGATCAGCCAGGCGAAGTTGACCAGGAACATGACGACGGAGGCGAGCGCTCCGGCGACGGACGAGATCAGGATGTCGCGGTTGTAGACATGGCTCAGCTCGTGTCCCAGTACGCCGCGCAGCTCCCGCTCGTCCAGGATCTGCAGGATGCCTTCGGTGCAGCAGACCGCGGCGTTGCGCGGATTGCGCCCGGTGGCGAAGGCGTTGGGGGCCTGCGTCGGGGAGATGTAGAGCCGGGGCATGGGCTGGCGGGCGGCGGTGGAGAGCTCGCGGACCATGCGGTAGAGCTGTGGCGCCTCGAACTCGCTGACGGGGCGGGCCCGCATGGCCCTGAGCGCCAGCTTGTCGCTGTTCCAGTACGCGTAGGCGTTGGTGCCGACGGCTACGAGGAGCGCGACGATCAGGCCCGTACGTCCGAAGAAGCTTCCGATGACGATGATGAGTGCGGACAGTCCCCCGAGGAGTACGGCGGTTCTCAGCCCGTTGTGCCGGCGGTGCACGGTACGCCCTCCAAATGGTGCGGCAGGGGAACCCTCTGCTTGGTGGTCTCCACTCCCCCAGTGGAGCCTCCCGTACAGGTCAACGCGAGGCGAGAGGAGCTAGTTCCCTTGTGCGCGCCGCCGCAGGGCAGGGCCTGTCCGGCACTTGCGGGCCGGATCAGGCTCTGGGCCGTACGGGTCAGTGGCTGTGCGCGTGCCGGTCCGGTGCCCGGTGGCTCAGCGCTGGGCGGGGAGGCCGGCGACCGCGAGGGCCTCGGGGTCCGGCTTGATCTCACTGGTGCAGTGGGCGCAGCGGGAGGCGATGGCCGGGATCTCGGTGAAGCAGCGGGGGCAGTCGCGCAGGGCGGCCTTGATGTCGACCTTCTCCGCCTTGGCGAAACGGTTCTGGACCTTCGCCATGGGAACCACGACGCCGAAGTAGAGGACCGCGGCGGTGATCAGGAACGCGATGGCGGCGGCCAGGAACTTCCCGTACGGGAAGATGGCGCCCTCGACCGAGAACTCCGCCGAACTGAAGTCTCCGACGGAACCGGTGGCGAGGCCGATCAGTGGGGTGATGAAGGCCGTGCTGAAGCCGGTGACGACCGCGGTGAACGCTGCTCCGACGGCCAGCCCGATGGCCATGGAGATGACGTTTCCACGCAGGATGAAGTCCTTGAACCCGTTCAGCACTGCTCTTGCTCCTCTGGAATGCGTATGTGTGGGGGGTGTGCGGGCAAGACCTTGCCCTGTACGGGCCGTCCCGGGCAAACCGATCTTCGGTATGTCAGAAGAGATTGACGGCGGCGAACCTGAGGACCGTCTGCGGAGCGCCTGAGAGCACCACACCGGCCACGGCGGTGAGCGTGATCGCGGCGGTGAGGGAGGCCGGGGCTGCGTGCCTGGTGGGGGCTGGTGCGGAGCCGTTCGCCGAGGTCTCTTCGCGGGCCGCCGCCGGGGCTCCTTCCGGAGCCTCCTCCGGGGCGCGGAAGAGCGTCGCGGTCCACTGGAGGTAGTAGTAGAGCGCGATCACGACGTTGACGGCCATGACGACGGCGAGCCAGCCGAGTCCGGCGTCGACGGCCGCGGAGAAGACCGTGACCTTGGCGAAGAGGCCGATGATGCCGGGCGGCAGGCCCGCCAGGCAGAGCAGGAAGAAGGCCATCGCCAGGGCGGCGAGGGGTCGGGTGGCGTACAGGCCGCGGTAGTCGGTGATCCGGTTGCCGGGGCTGGTACGGGCGACCAGGGCGGCGACCGCGAAGGCCCCGAGGTTCACGACGGCGTACATGAGGGCGTACGCGACGGTGGAGCCGATGTGCTCGTCGCTGGAGTACGCGGCGGCGGCGATCGGCACCAGCAGGTAGCCCGCCTGGGCGACGGACGACCAGGCGAGCAGGCGCACGGCGCTGCGTGCCCGGCCGGCGTTCTGGCGCAGGGCGGCGACGTTGCCGATCGTCATGGTGAGCGCGGCGATGACGGCGAGGGCCGGTCCCCAGACATCGGCGTACGCCGGGAACGCGACCACGGTGACGAGGATGAGGCCGGAGAAGCCGACCGCCTTGCCGACGACCGAGAGGTAGGCGGCGATCGGCAGGGGGGCGCCGATGTACGTGTCGGGAACCCAGAAGTGGAAGGGCGCGGCGGCCGTCTTGAACGCGAAGCCGACCAGGGTGAGGGCGACGCCCGCCTTGGCGAGGGTGTCGAGCTGACCGGGTACGTCGTCGAGCCGGGCAGCGATCTCGGTGAGGTGCAGGGTGCCGGTGGTCGCGTACACGAAGCTGACGCCGAGGAGCATGACGGCGGTCGCGACGACGGAGGAGAGGAAGAACTTCAGGGCGGCCTCGGAGGACCGCCGGTCGCCGCGCTTGATGCCGACGAGCGCGAAGGCGGGCAGCGAGGCGACTTCGAGGGCGACGACGAGGGTGGCGAGGTCGCGGGCGGCGGGCAGCAGTGCGGCGCCGGACGCGGAGGACAGCAGCAGGAACCAGAACTCGCCGGCGGGGAGCTTGCGGGTGTCGCCGAGCGAGAGCAGGGCGGTGAGCAGCGCGCCGCCGAGCACGAGGGCCTGGATGACCAGGGCGAAGTGGTCGGCGGTGTAGCTGCAGGCGTCGGCGGAGCCGGATCCGGTGGCCGCCGCATTGAGGCAGAAGGTGGAGCGGTCGCCGTCGCGCAGCGGGACGAGGAGGGCCAGGGCGGCGACGAGCCCGGTGATGGTCAGCGCGCCGAGGAGCGGTTTGCGGCGCTCGGGCAGGAAGAGGTCGGTGACCAGGACGATCAGCGCCATGGCCGCGACGACGACCGGGGGTGCGATCGCGAGCCAGTCGACGGACTGGATGAGGCTGGTGGTGCTCTCGGCCGCGATGGTGACGAGGTCCGGGGTGACGACGGCTGTGGTCACGACTTGCCTCCTGCGAGGAGCTTCTGCACGGCCGGGTCGGTGAGGCCGAGGAGGGCGGCGGGCCACAGACCGGCGAGGACGGTGAGCGCGGCGAGCGGGGTCCAGGCGGCGAATTCGTATGTCTGGACATCGGCGAGCTGCGGCTCTTCGCGCCTCTCACCCATGCAGACCCGGCGTACGACCATGAGCATGTACGCGGCGGTGAGCAGGGTGCCGAACGCGGCGATCGGCATGAAGGTGAGGAAGGCGGGCCGGCTGAGGCCGTCGGCGGGGTCGAAGGAGCCGAACAGGGCGAGCATCTCGCCCCAGAATCCGGCGAGGCCCGGCAGGCCGAGAGAGGCGACGGCGGCGAAGGCGAGGAGGCCGCCGAGGCGGGGGGCCCGGCCGTAGAGCGCGGCTCCGGTGGCCCCGGAGAGGGTGTCGAGGTCGGCGGTGCCGTACCTGTCCTTGACCGCGCCCACGAGGAAGAACAGCAGGCCGGTGATGAGGCCGTGGGCGATGTTGGCGAAGAGCGCGCCGTTGACTCCGGTGGGCGTCATGCTCGCGATGCCGAGGAGCACGAAGCCCATGTGTCCGACGGAGGAGTACGCGATCAGGCGCTTGAGGTCGCCTTTGGAACCGGGGCGGACCAGCGCCAGGCAGGCCAGCGATCCGTAGATGATGCCGACGACCGCGAAGGCGGCGAGGTAGGGCGCGAAGGTGTGCATCCCGTCGGGGGCGATGGGGAGCAGGATCCGGACGAATCCGTACGTGCCCATCTTCAGCAGGACGCCCGCGAGGAGGACCGAGCCGACGGTCGGGGCGGCGGTGTGGGCGTCCGGCAGCCAGCTGTGCAGCGGCCACATCGGGGTCTTCACGGCGAGCCCGATGCCGATCGCCAGAACGGCGATGACCTGCACGGACGAGGTGAGCCCACGGCCGTTGTCAGTGGCGAGTGCCACCATGTCGAAGGTGCCGCTCTTCAGTCCGATGAGGAGCAGGCCCAGCAGCATGACGACCGAGCCGAGCAGTGTGTAGAGGATGAACTTCCAGGCGGCGGCCTGCCTCTGCGCACCGCCCCAGCGGGCGATGAGGAAGTACATCGGGATGAGCACCATCTCGAACGCCAGGAAGAACAGCAGCAGGTCGAGGACGGCGAAGGTCGCGAGGGTGCCGGACTCCAGGACGAGCAGGAGAGCGACGAAGGCCTTCGGGGAGGGGCCCGCGGGCAGCTTGAAGTAGCTGTAGAGCGCGCAGAGGAAGGTCAGCAGCGCGGTCAGTACGAGAAGGGGGAGCGAGATGCCGTCGATGCCGAGATGGATGCGGACGTCGAGCGCCGGGATCCAGCTGATGTCGGTGGTGGCCTGCATCTTCGACGGGTGGTCGTGGTCGAAGCCCGCGGCGAGGACGATCGCGGCGACGAGGATCGCGCCGGTGACGGTCACACCGTGGCGGAGCACGGCCTGGTCGGGGCTGGTTCCCTTCAGTCCCGGCGGGGCCGGCAGCAGGGCGGCCACGGCGCCGACGAGCGGGACGCCGACGATGAACGCGAGAAGGAACTGCATCACGGATTCACTGATATCGATCACGGCTCACGACCCGGCGTTGGTGTTGGCGAAGACGACGGCGGCGATCACCAGGACCAGGGAACCCGCGAGCAGCGCGCCGAGGTAGGTCTGCACGTTGCCGGTCTGGGCCCGGCGGACGGCGGTGCCGAGCCAGCGTGCGCCGGTGCCGGAGCCGCGTACGTAGGTTTCGACGACCTCGCGGTCCAGGAAGCGGACGAGGCTCGCCGCGGCCTGGACGGGGCGGACGAACAGCGCCGTGTACAGGGCGTCGAGGTGGAAGCCGGCGGCGGCGTGGTGGTGGAGCGGGCCGAGCAGCAGGCGGCCGGGGTCGGCTGGGTCGGGGGCGTCCCCGTCGGCTCCGTAGGCGGCGGTGTGTGCCGTCATGGCCTGGGCCTCGATGAGGGCGGGTTCGGCTTCGGGGTGCGCGACGACGGTGCCGACGGGGGTACGGGCGGCGAGCGCCGAGGTGTGGCGCCAGGCGCCGTAGGTGACGAGGCCGCCGACGAGGCCGACGCCCGTGGAGAGGACGGCGGTGGTGACGGTCGGGGTGAGGCTGTGGCCGTCGAACCAGTCGGTGATCGTGCCGACGGTCAGTCCGAAGGCGATGGTGGGGACGGCGAGGACCCAGAGGACGGCGGTCATCGCGACGGGCTGCCTGCCGTGGTCGGGGGCCTCGGCGCCGCGGCCCCGGAAGGCGAGGAGCCAGAGGCGGGTGGCGTACGCGGCGGTGAGGACGGCGGCGAGCAGTCCGGCGACGAGTACGGTCCAGCCGGCGGCGGCCGGGGCGACGTGCCGTTCCCCGAGCGCGGTGTGCTCGGCGGCGACGAGGACGGCTTCCTTGGAGAAGAAGCCGGCGAACGGGGGGATGGCGGCGAGCGCGAGCAGGGCGACGGTCATCGTCCAGTAGGCGTCCGGGATGCGCTTCGCCAGGCCGCCCATGCGGGACATGGCGGCCAGCGAGTTGGTCCCGGCGGCGTGGATGACGACGCCGGCCGCGAGGAAGAGGACGGCCTTGAACGCACCGTGGGAGAGGAGGTGGAAGACGGCGGCCCCCCGGTCGCCGACGGCCAGGGCACCGGCCATGTAGCCGAGCTGGCCGATCGTCGAGTAGGCGAGGACCCGCTTGATGTCGTCCTGGGCGAGGGCGGCGAGTCCTGAGCCGATCATCGTGATCGCCGCCATGACGGCGAGCACGACGAGCGCCGCGCCGGACTGGGCGAAGACGGGGAGGAGCCGGGCCACGAAGTAGATACCGGCGGCGACCATCGTCGCTGCGTGGATGAGCGCGGAGACGGGGGTGGGGCCGGCCATCGCGTCGGGCAGCCAGGTGTGCAGGGGGAACTGCGCCGATTTGCCGGCGACGCCCGCGAGGAGCAGCAGGGCGATGAGGGTGGGGTGGTCCAGGCCGCCGTTGGCGACGGCGCCCAGGATGCCGGTGATGCGGAAGGTGCCGGTGTCGGCGGCGAGCGCGAACAGGCCGATCAGGAAGGGGACGTCGCCGAGCTTGGTGACCAGGAAGGCCTTGAGGGAGGCGGCGCGCGCCTCGGGCGTCTCCCAGTAGTGGCCGACGAGGAAGTACGAGCAGATGCCCATGATCTCCCAGCCGACCAGGAGCACCATCAGGTCGCCCGAGTAGACGACGAGCAGCATCGCGGAGGTGAAGAGGGAGACGAGGGCGGCGTACGAGGGGTAGCGGGGGTCGTCGCGCAGATAGGCGGTCGAGTAGATCTGCACACAGGTCGCGACGAGCCCGACCAGGACGGCGACGAGGACCGCGAAGCCGTCGAGGTGCAGGGCGAGGTCGATCGGGACCGAGCCGGTGGGGGTGAGCTGGGTCGCGGCGTCGATGGCCCGGCCGCCGCCCTGGCGTGCGGCGACGACGACGGCGATGACGGCGGCGGCGAGGGTGGGCAGTACGGCGAGGGGCCGTACGAAGCCGGGGGCGGTGCGTCCCGACAGGAGGCCGGCCGCGGCGCCCAGGAACGGAAGGAGGGGGACGAGGACGGCGAGGGTCGTGGTGGTCACGCGGTGGCCTCTGCCTTCTTTGCCTTCCCTGCCGCAGCAGTGGCCTGGTCTTCGGTGCCGGTGCCGGACTCGTCGTCCGGGAGGGCTTCGGCGGCGTCGGTCTCGGCGGTGTCGCGGAGGCGGTCGACGTCCGAGCTGCCGCGGTTGCGGTACACGGCGAGGACGATCGCCAGGCCGATGCCGATCTCCGCCGCCGCGATGGCGATGGTGAAGAGGGTGAGGGCCTGGCCGGAGTGCAGGGCGTCGCGGAGCCAGACGTCGAAGGCGACCAGGTTGAGGTTGACGGCGTTGAGCATCAGCTCGACGGACATCAGGACCAGGATCGCGTTGCGACGGGCGAGCACTCCGTACAGCCCGGTGCAGAAGAGGAGGGCGGCGAGCACGGCGGGATAGGCGAGGTGCATCAGCTCTGCTCCTTACCGCGCTTGCGGGACAGGACGATCGCGCCGACGAGGGCGGCGAGCAGCAGGACGGAGAGTGCTTCGAACGGCAGCACCCAGTGCCGGAAGAGGAAGGAGCCGGTCACGTCGGTCGAGCCCCGGGCCGGTCCGTCCAGGTCGATCCAGGTGGTCCGGAAGGCGTCGACCACGACCCAGACGAGCGCGCCGGCGGAGGCGACCGCCACGGCGAGCGCCGCCCAGCGGTTGCCCGAGTCGGCGTCTGGGGAGCGGCCGATGGGGGCCCTGGTGAGCATCAGCCCGAAGAGGAGGAGGACGACCACGGAACCGACGTAGATCAGTACCTGCACCCAGGCGATGAACTCGGCGGTGAGCAGGAGGTACTCGACGGCGAGACCCCCGAGCGCCACGACCAGCCAGAGGGCGGCATGCACCAGCTGCTTGGTCGTGACGGTGACGACGGCCGCGCCGAGGGCGGCGATGCCGACGAGGACGAAGGCGATCTCGATGCCGGTCGGGGAGAGGAAGCCGGAGTGGACCGGCTGGGCGGCGAGGGCGGTGTGGGCCGCGGTGCCTGCGAGTGTCACTCCTCCCCCTCTGCTTCGCTCTGGTTCTGCTGGGTTTCCTGAGTCTGCTGCGCCTGCTGTGCCTGTTGGGCTTCCTGGGCACGCTGGGCTTCGAGTTTCTCCGCCGTCTTGCGGGCGGCGGCGATCTCCTTCGGCTCCTCGGCGCCCGGGTCGAGCGCCGGCGGTTCCGGCACCGTCCACATCCATGCGCGGAGCTTGTCGCGCTCATGGGTGAGTTCGAGGATGTCCGTCTCGGCGTACTCGAACTCCGGCGACCAGAACAGCGCGTCGAAGGGGCACACCTCGATGCAGATACCGCAGTACATGCAGAGCGAGAAGTCGATCGCGAAGCGGTCGAGGACATTGCGGCTGCGCTCGCGGCCGCCCGGGGTCGCGGCCGGCACCGTCTCCTTGTGGGAGTCGATGTAGATGCACCAGTCGGGGCACTCACGGGCGCAGAGCATGCAGACCGTGCAGTTCTCCTCGAACAGCGCGATGACGCCGCGGGAGCGTGGCGGGAGCTCGGGCTGGACGTCCGGGTACTGCGCGGTGACCGTCTTCCTCGTCATCGTCCGCAGGGTGACGGCCAGGCCCTTGGCCAGGCCGGAGCCGGGGATCGGGGGCATCAGCTGATCGCCACCTTCACGATGCCGGTGAGCGCGATCTGCGCGAGAGCGAGCGGGATGAGCGTGGTCCAGGCGAGCTTCTGCAGCTGGTCCTCGCGGAGCCGGGGGTAGGACACCCGCAGCCAGATGACGACGAAGGCGAGGACCGCGGTCTTGAGGAGCGTCCAGACCCAGCCGAGTCCGTCGGCGCCGAACGGGCCGTGCCAGCCGCCGAGGAAGAGAACGGTGGTCAGTCCGCACAGGACGACGATGCCCGCGTACTCGGCGAGCAGGAACAGGGCGAAGCGCAGGCCGGTGTACTCGGTGTACGCGCCGAAGATGATCTCCGAGTCGGCGACCGGCATGTCGAACGGCGGGCGTTGCAGCTCCGCGAGTCCGGCCACGAAGAAGACCAGCGCGCCGACGATCTGCCAGGGCAGCCACCACCACTCGAAGGCATCGAGGATGCCCGGGAGGGAGACGGTGCCGGCCGCCATCGCGACGGAGGCGGCGGCGAGCAGCATCGGCAGCTCGTACGCGAGCAGCTGGGCGGCGGTACGGAGGCCGCCGAGGAGGGAGAACTTGTTCGCCGACGCCCAGCCGGCCATCAGCGAGCCGAGGACTCCTACGCCCATGACGGCGAGCACGAAGAAGATGCCCGCATCGACGACCTGGCCGACCGCGCCCTCGCCGGGGCCGATCGGGATGGCGACGAGTACGAGGAGGTACGGGAGCAGCGCGACAGCCGGCGCGAGCTGGAAGATCCGGCGGTCGGCCTCGGCCGGGACGATGTCTTCCTTCTGCGCGAACTTCACGCCGTCCGCGACGAGCTGGGCCCAGCCGTGGAAGCCGCCGGCGTACATGGGGCCGAGGCGGCCCTGCATATGGGCCATCACCTTGTGCTCGGTCTGCCCGACGACGAGCGGGAGGACCATGAACACGGCGAAGACGATGACGAGGCGGAGGGCGACGTCCAGTACGTCGTTCACGCGGTATCGCCTCCGGCGGGGGTCTCTGGGGTTTTCGGGGATTCCGGGGATTCCGGAGATTCCGGGTGCGCCGAGGGGTCGGGGCGGTTCGCGGGGGTGGTCTCGGTATCGGTATCGGGGGTGGCGTCGGTGTCGGTGTCGGTGTCCGCGTCGGGGGTGCCGCTGCGCTGGGCCTCTCCCCTACCCGCCCCTTCCCGAACCGGGGGCTCCGCCCCCGGACCCCCGCTCCTCAAACGCCGGAGGGGCTGAGAAGTACCCGGGTCCGGAGTGGCCCCGCCAAGACCGGGAGTGGCCGGGTCCGGAATGGTCTCGTCCGGCTGGGAAGCACCGGAGTCCGCACCCGCACCCGCGTTCGCGTCGAACGCCGGGCGGGCGTGGTGCCACGGGGCATCGCTGGTTCCGGAGCTCGGCTCCGCTGCTCCGGTACCCGCACCCGTATCGGTCCCCGTACCCGTCCTGGTGCCCGTACTCGGCTCCGTTCCCGCACCCGGCGCCGCCGCCTCCGCCTGTCGGCTCGACGGCTGCTGGCTCGCCGAGCCCTGGGACGCGCTCCGGGTACGGCGCGGGGTCGTGGTCCGGGGTGTCGCCTCCGTACCCGCGCCCGCTTCCGGGGCCGCTGCGGTCGCTGCTGCCGTCCGCTGGGCGGCCGAGCCCTCGCTGGCGCTGCGGGTGCGGCGCACCGGGCGGTCGCCCGCCGCTCGCGGGGTGCGGGCCGGGCGGGACGGGGCGGGCGGGAGCTGGCCCTTCAGGGGGCCCCATTCGTTCGGGTCGGGGACGCCGGGCGGCAGCATCGTGCGCCGCTTCGGGCCGCCGTGCTCCGACTCGCCCGGCTCCTTCGCCCCGGGCCAGGCCTTCGCGACGCGCGCCGCCAGCACGAAGTCCTTGCGCAGCGGGTGGCCCTCGAAGCCCTCGGGCAGCAGCAGCGGCACCAGGTGCGGGTGGCCCTCGAAGCCGATGCCGAACATCTCGTGCGTCTCGCGCTCGTGCCAGGCGGCGCCCGCGTAGACGTCGATCGCGGTGGGAAGGACCGCCGCCTCGTGCGGAACGGTCGTACGGATCATGAGCCGACGGACCTTGCCCTCGGCCAGGGCCGCGACATGGGCGCAGACCCGGAAGCCGGTGCCCGGTTCGTCGACCGCGCTCAGCCAGTCGAAATACGTGCAGCCCAGCCGGTCGCGGGCCGTTTCGAGGGCGGCGGTCCAGGCGGCGGCCGGTACGTCGACGGTCAGCAGGTCGTACGCGTACTCCGCCGTCGCGTCCTCGCCGAAGAGCTCGGCGGCGGCGTCGGGCAGGCGGCCGTAGGCGTCGGCAGGGGTGGTGGTCATGCGCGGTCCTTCCCCGGGGCCGGGGCCGACGCCGGGTTCTGCGGGGGCGCGACCAGGCCGCTGCGCAGGGCGGCGGTGGAGGGACGGCTGCCGCCGCCCGTCGCGTACCGCTCCCCCAGCGACTCCCGGGCGATCTTCTCCTGGAGCTTGAGGATGCCCTGGAGCAGCGCCTCCGGCCGGGGCGGGCAGCCGGGGACGTAGACGTCGACCGGGATGATCTGGTCGACGCCCTTGGTCACCGAGTACGAGTCCCAGTACGGGCCGCCACAGTTGGAACAGGCGCCGAAGGAGATGACGTACTTGGGCTCGGGCATCTGCTCGTACAGCCGCTTCACCGCCGGAGCCATCTTGTCCGTCACCGTGCCGGAAACGATCATGAGGTCGGCCTGGCGCGGGCCGGGCGCGAACGGGATCACGCCGAGCCGGATGAAGTCGTGCCGGGCCATGGAGGCGGCGATGAATTCGATGGCGCAGCAGGCGAGCCCGAAGTTGAAGACCCAGAGGCTGTAGCGGCGGCCCCAGTTCAGGACCACCTTCATCGGCTCGGGCGCCAGGCGCGACAGGACGCCGAGCCGCTTGGGCTCCGGCAAGAAGGTCGGCACGGGCTGCGGTTCGGATCCCTCGTCGGCCCGCGGGCTGGTCACGTCCATTCGAGGACGCCCTTCTTCCATGCGTAGAGCAGTCCTACGGCCAGGAAACCGAGGAAGATGAACATTTCGACCAGCGTCGTCGCCCCGTATCCGGGTGCGGCGAATACGGTCGCCCACGGGAACAGGAAGATCGAGTCGACGGCGAAGATCACGTACAGGAAGGCATAGACGTAATAACGCACCTGCGTATGTGCCCATCCTTCACCCACCGGATCCACGCCGCACTCGTACGTCAGGAGCTTTTCCGGCGTCGGGACCACGGGGCGCAGCAGTCGGCCGGCCCCGAAGGCGACGGCGACGAACAGCACACCGATCACGGCGAGCAGTCCGACCACTGAATAACCGTGGAAGTAGTCCGCCGCGAGAACGGTCGATTCCGGCAGGTCCGCCACGTCCGCCCCTCGCTCCCTGGAATCCGTCCGGTGATCTGTACGCACGGGAGTCTAGGCCCTGTTAAAGAGACGGTAAGCAGCCGCGTCGGACAAGGGGTGGGGTTATCCCTACTTCACCTCACCCATGAGCCCCATGGCGTGCGCCGGTCCGGCCCGGCAGGCTGGGCGTATGACCATGAGCCCCCAGGTGCCGGACAACGACCGGCCACCGCCCGCCCGCCTCATCCTCGACCGTTGGACCTGGAAGGAGATCGGCCATCTGCTGGCCAATCTCCCCATGGCCATTGCCGGGTTTGTTTACACGGTTGTCATGATCGCCGTCGGCGTGGGGCTTGCGGTCACGGTGATCGGTCTGCCCCTGCTCGCCCTCGGGCTGCACGGGGCGCGGCTGATCGGCAAGGCCGAGCGGGGCCGGGCGCGGGCGATGCTCGGGGTGCGGATCGACGAGCCGAGCCCGATGGACCTGTCCCGCCGGGACAAGGGGTTCTTCTCCTGGCTGTGGTCGAGCATCAAGGACCCGGTGGGCTGGCGGACCGTGCTGTACTCCTTCATCCGGCTGCCCTGGGGCATACTCACCTTCGCGGTGACGCTCGTGAGCCTCCTCGTGCTGTGGCCGGTGCTCCCCCATGTCGCGCGGCTCCTCAGCAACGTGGACCGGTCGATGGTGCGCGGGCTGCTCTCGCCCTCCGACGAGCTGGAGCGCCGGATCGCCGAGCTGGAGTCGGACCGGGGGGTGGTCGTCGACACGGCCGCCGCCGACCTGCGCCGCATCGAACGCGACCTCCACGACGGCGCCCAGGCCCGCCTCGTCGCCCTCGCCATGGGCCTCGGCCTGGCGAAGGAGAAGCTGACCGACGACCCCGAAGCCGCGGCCCGCATGGTCGACGAGGCCCACGGCGAGGTCAAGGTCGCCCTCCAGGAACTGCGCGACCTCGCCCGCGGCATCCACCCCGCCGTCCTCACCGACCGCGGACTCGACGCCGCACTCTCCGCCATCGCTTCCCGCTGCACCGTCCCCGTCGCAGTGAGCGTGGATCTGCCGGGGCGTCCCGCGGAGGCGATCGAGGGGATCGCGTACTTCACGGTCTCCGAGCTGCTCCAGAACGTGAGCAAGCACAGCGCGGCGCGTTCGGCGTCCGTCGAGGTGTGGCGCTCCGGGGAGCGGCTGATGCTCCAGGTCACCGACGACGGACGGGGCGGGGCCCGGATGGACGGCGGTACGGGAATGGCGGGGCTGGCCGAGCGGCTGGGCGCCGTCGACGGGCTGTTCGTCCTCGACTCACCGGTCGGCGGACCCACGACGGTCACTGCGGAACTGCCCTGGCGGGACCGTGAGCAGCGGAAGGACACGGAGCCGAGCAATACGGGGGCGGCCGAGCGCCGCTAGCCTCACCCGGTCGAGCGTCGCCAGTACAGCCCGTCCGAGCGCCACCGGCCTCCCCGGCCGGGCACCGCCAATACAGCCCGTGCATGGCCGTACGTACGCCCCCTCCATGGTGGGGGAAACCCCCGGCCGAAGAGGGATACCCCCCTCATGGTGGGCAGGCCCGCGAAGCAGCACCCTTGTCATAACGGCAACAGACCGCTGATGAAGATGAGAAGAAACGGACAGCACTCATGGCCACGGCATACGGACCGGACACTCGGGACCACCAGCGGTCCGGAGCCGGCTTCGGGGACCATCCCCCGGTGAAGCACTTCTTCCCCGCCGCGCTGCGCGCGCCCGTCGAGGGCAGGACCTGGCGCGAGCTCACGTACCTGCTGCTGAGCCTGCCGATCAGCGTGGTCCTGTTCTGCCTCTCGATCACCCTGACGACGCTGGGCGTCGGCATGCTGATCACCTTCCTCGGCGTTCCGATCCTGGCCGGTGCGCTGGCCATGTGCCGCGGCTTCGGCGCGATGGAACGGGCACGGGCGCGCGGGCTGCTGAAGGTGGACGTGGCGGCCCCGGCGCCGGTGCGCGGCAGGACCGGCGGCCTGATGTCCTGGATGGGCGCGATGCTCAAGAGCGGAGCGTCCTGGCGGCATCTGCTCTACACACTGCTGCACATGCCGTGGGCGATCTTCGCCTTCTCCGTCGCGGTGACGTTCTGGACGATCGGGTGGACCGCGTTCACCTACCCGCTGTGGCGCTGGGTCTTCCCGGCGTACACGGGTCAGGGCGGCATTCAGCTGTACAGCGACCGGGCCCATGACGTCCGCCTCGACTCCTCCGTCGAACTGGCCCTGACCAGCGCGGTCGGCCTGGTGTTCGTCCTCGTCACGCCGTGGATCATCCGTGGCCTGGTGGGCGTGGACCGGGTCATGGTGGCCGGGCTGCTCGGGCCGTCCCGGCTGGCGACCCGCGTCTCGGAGCTGGAGTCGGACCGGGGGGTGGTCGTCGACACGGCCGCCGCCGACCTGCGCCGCATCGAGCGCGACCTCCACGACGGCGCCCAGGCCCGCCTCGTCGCCCTCGCCATGGATCTGGGCCTGGCGAAGGAGAAGCTGACCGACGACCCCGAAGCCGCGGCCCGCATGGTCGACGAGGCCCACGGCGAGGTCAAGGTCGCCCTCCAGGAACTGCGCGACCTCGCCCGCGGCATCCACCCCGCCGTCCTCACCGACCGCGGACTCGACGCCGCACTCTCCGCCATCGCCTCCCGCTGCACCGTCCCGGTCAACGTCGAGGTGGACCTGGCCTCCCGGCCGGCCCAGGCGATCGAGGGCATCGCGTACTTCACGGTCTCCGAGCTGCTGCAGAACGTGAGCAAGCACGCACGGGCGACCCGCGCGTCGGTCGATGTGTGGCGGGCGGCGGACCGGCTGATGCTCCAGGTCACCGACAACGGGCGCGGCGGCGCCGATGTCTCGTCGGGCAGCGGGCTCGCCGGGCTGACCGAGCGGCTGGAGGCGGTGGACGGCGTCCTGGTCGTGGATTCCCCGCAGGGCGGCCCCACCCGGGTCACGGCCGAGCTGCCGTGGCGCGGCTGAGCACGGCCGAGCACAACTGAGCACGACTGAGCACGACTGAAGTCCACCCGGTGGCCGAGGACAGCAGGGCGCCGATGCTGGGATGCTGGAGACCGTAGATGCGGGACCAGCGAACAGTGGGGGATACGGCTTCATGGTGGAGGACAGGGTGCGAGTAGTCATCGCCGAGGATTCGGTGCTGCTCCGGGAAGGACTCACCCGGCTGCTGACCGATCTGGGGCATGACGTCGTCGCCGGAGTGGGGGACGCCGAGGCGCTGATCAAGACGGTGAGCGATCTGGCGGGGCAGGACGCGCTGCCCGATGTGGTGGTCGCCGATGTGCGGATGCCGCCGACCCACACCGACGAGGGTGTGCGGGCGGCCGTGCGGCTGCGGAAGGACTATCCGGGGATCGGGGTGCTGGTCCTTTCGCAGTACGTCGAGGAGCAGTACGCGACCGAGTTGCTGGCCGGGTCCAGCCGGGGCGTGGGATATCTGCTGAAGGACCGGGTCGCCGAGGTCAGGGAGTTCGTGGACGCGGTGGTCCGGGTGGCGCAGGGCGGGACGGCGCTGGACCCGGAGGTGGTGGCGCAGCTGCTGGGCCGGAGTCGTAAACAGGACGTCCTGGCCGGGCTGACGCCGCGCGAGCGCGAGGTGCTCGGTCTGATGGCGGAGGGGCGGACGAACTCCGCGGTGGCCAGGCAGCTGGTGGTGAGCGACGGTGCCGTGGAGAAGCACGTCAGCAATATCTTCCTGAAGCTGGGGCTGTCCCCCAGTGACGGGGATCACCGCCGGGTGCTGGCCGTTCTGACCTACCTGAACTCCTGATGAACTGACACTCTGTCAGGTACCTGGTGGAGGTCACCGCGGGGGTCGGCCACGGCCGCCGCGGTGACCGGGGCGGGGTACCGGTACCGATGAACGTCACCGGGGTCCCGGACAGGACCTAGCACCAAAGGATGAGTGCACAGCGTCTTCATCGAACGACTTGGGGGCTTGCGAAACATGACAAATCGGTATCAAATCGCGTCCCAAAATGACGTCCACCATCTGATCGGTCCAGGGAAGGCGACCCTTACCGACGTAGGGTGGGCATGGGGACCGCCGGCGGGCCGGCGGGACCCGAGCCGCCGCCCCGAGGGAGGTCCAGTTCAGTGACCAGCCAGGTCAGTAGCCCAGCCGAACAGGCCGATGAGGCCAGCGAGGCGCTCGTCGGGGGACAGCGTGCCCCCCGCTCCGATCATGCGGGCGCCGGCGAGAAGGAGATCCGCCGTCTCGATCGGGTGATCATCCGCTTCGCGGGTGACTCCGGAGACGGTATGCAGCTCACCGGTGACCGCTTCACTTCGGAGACCGCTTCGTTCGGGAACGATCTTTCGACGCTGCCGAACTTTCCCGCCGAGATCCGCGCCCCCGCAGGGACCCTGCCGGGGGTTTCTTCGTTCCAGCTGCATTTCGCGGACCATGACATCCTCACGCCGGGGGACGCGCCGAACGTCCTGGTCGCGATGAATCCGGCCGCGTTGAAGGCGAACATCGACGATGTGCCGCGCGGGGCGGAAATCATTGTGAACACCGATGAGTTCACCAAGCGGCCGATGGCGAAGGTCGGCTACCCGACCAGTCCGCTGGAGGACGGGTCGCTGGACGGCTACAACGTGCATCCGGTGCCGCTGACGACGCTCACGATCGAGGCGCTGAAGGAGTTCGGGCTCTCCCGCAAGGAGGCCGAGCGGTCGAAGAACATGTTCGCGCTGGGTCTGCTGTCGTGGATGTACCACCGCCCGACCGAGGGGACCGAGGCGTTCCTGCGGGCGAAGTTCGCGAAGAAGCCGCAGATCGCAGAGGCGAACGTGGCGGCGTTCAGGGCCGGATGGAATTTCGGGGAGACCACGGAGGACTTCGCGGTCTCCTACGAGGTGGCGCCGGCCTCTCAGGCGTTCCCTGCGGGTACGTACCGCAATATCTCGGGGAATCTCGCGCTGTCGTACGGGCTGATCGCCGCGTCCCGGCAGGCGGATCTGCCGCTGTATCTGGGCTCGTACCCGATCACTCCGGCCTCGGACATCCTGCACGAGCTGAGCAAGCACAAGAACTTCGGGGTGCGGACCTTCCAGGCGGAGGACGAGATCGCGGGGATCGGGGCCGCGCTGGGGGCCGCGTTCGGCGGATCCCTCGCCGTGACCACCACCTCCGGGCCCGGGGTGGCGCTGAAGTCGGAGACGATCGGGCTCGCGGTCTCCCTGGAACTGCCGCTGGTCGTGATCGACATCCAGCGCGGCGGCCCGTCCACCGGCCTGCCCACCAAGACCGAGCAGGCCGACCTGCTCCAGGCGATGTACGGGCGCAACGGCGAGGCCCCCGTCCCGGTCGTGGCCCCCAGGACCCCGGCCGACTGCTTCGACGCCGCGCTCGACGCCGCCCGCATCGCCCTGACCTACCGCACCCCCGTCTTCCTGCTCTCCGACGGATACCTGGCCAACGGCTCCGAACCGTGGAAGATCCCCGGGACCGACGAGCTGCCGGACCTGCGGGTCCGGTTCGCGACCGGCCCCAACCATGAACTGGCCGACGGCACCGAGGTGTTCTGGCCCTACAAGCGCGACCCGCACACCCTGGCCCGGCCGTGGGCGGTGCCCGGCACCCCCGGCCTCGAACACCGCATCGGCGGCATCGAGAAGCAGGACGGCAGCGGCAACATCTCCTACGACCCGGCCAACCACGACCTCATGGTCCGCACCCGCCAGGCCAAGATCGACAACATCGAGGTCCCCGACCTCCAGGTCGACGACCCCGCCGACGCCAGGACCCTGGTGCTGGGCTGGGGCTCCACCTACGGCCCCATCACCGCCGCCGTACGCCGGCTCCGCGCGGCCGGCACCCCCATCGCCCAGGCCCATCTGCGCAACCTCAACCCCTTCCCGAAGAACCTCGGCGACATCCTCAAGCGCTACGACAAGGTCATCGTCCCCGAGATGAACCTCGGCCAGCTCGCCACCCTCGTCCGGGCCAAGTACCTCGTCGACGCCCACAGCCACAACCAGGTCAACGGCATGCCGTTCAAGGCCGAACAGCTCGCGACGGCACTCAAGGAGGCCATCGATGCCTGACACCAACCAGCTCCTGCACCTGGTGCCCAAGGCCGAGGCCGAGCAGTCCATGAAGGACTTCAAGTCGGACCAGGAAGTCCGCTGGTGCCCCGGCTGCGGCGACTACGCCGTCCTCGCGGCCGTCCAGGGCTTCATGCCCGAGCTCGGTCTCGCGAAGGAGAACATCGTCTTCGTCTCCGGCATCGGCTGCTCCTCCCGCTTCCCGTACTACATGAACACCTACGGGATGCACTCCATCCACGGCCGCGCCCCGGCCATCGCCACCGGGCTCGCCTCCTCCCGCCGCGACCTGTCCGTCTGGGTCGTCACCGGCGACGGCGACGCCCTGTCCATCGGCGGCAACCACCTCATCCACGCCCTGCGCCGCAATGTGAACCTCAAGATCCTCCTGTTCAACAACCGGATCTACGGCCTCACCAAGGGCCAGTACTCCCCCACCTCCGAAGTCGGCAAGATCACCAAGTCCACCCCGATGGGCTCCCTGGACGCCCCCTTCAACCCGGTCTCCCTGGCCATCGGCGCGGAAGCATCCTTCGTCGCCCGCACCATCGACTCCGACCGCAAGCACCTCACGAGCGTGCTGCGCGCGGCGGCCGACCACCCGGGCACGGCGCTGGTGGAGATCTACCAGAACTGCAACATCTTCAACGACGGCGCGTTCGAGGCCCTCAAGGACAAGGAACGCGCCCAGGACGCCGTCATCCGCCTCGAACACGGACAGCCCATCCGCTTCGGCACCGACAACACCAAGGGCGTCGTCCGCGACCCCGGCACCGGCGACCTCCAGGTCGTCACCGTCACCCCGGAGAACGAACAACAGATCCTGGTCCACGACGCCCACGCGGCCTCCCCGACCACCGCCTTCGCCCTCTCCCGCCTCGCCGACCCCGACACCCTCCACCAGACCCCCATCGGCGTCCTGCGCGACATCGACCGTCCCGTCTACGACACCCTCATGGCCGACCAGCTCGACACCGCCGTCGAACAGCACGGCAAGGGCGACCTCGCCGCCCTCCTCGCCGGCAACGACAACTGGACCGTCGTCGGCTAGTTCCTCCCGTCCGGATCTCGTTTGGATCCTGCCGTCGCCGGACGGGCTGAATTTCGGCCCGTCCGGCGATTGCGTACCGGGGGTGCGGCCGGCCACCGCGCACGATGTGGCCATGAGCCTCGACCGTCCCGTGTACCGCATCAAGCGGCGTCTGCTCGGCAAGCCGCTCACCACCGAGCGCATCAGCGAGGAGAAGCTGAACAACCGGACGGCGCTCGGGGTGCTCGCCTCCGACTGCATCAGTTCGTCCGCGTACGGCTCCGAGGAGATGCTCCGGGTTCTCGTACCCGTGGTCGGAGCCGCCGCCTTCACCCTTCTGATGCCGGTGACCGGCGCGATCCTGCTGGTGCTGCTGCTCCTGACGCTCTGTTACAGCGATGTCGTCATGATCTACACCCGGGCCGGCGGGTCCTATGTCGTCGCACGGGAGAACTTCGGGCCGAACGTCGCGCAGATCGCCGCCGTGGCACTGCTCGTCGACTACATCGTCACCGTCGCCGTCCAGGTCTCGGCGGGCACCAACGCCCTGATCTCGCTCGCGCATCTGGCCGGCGGCGAATTCACCGGCCTCGACCACCTCCAGCTCCCGGTCTCCGTCGGCGTCATCGCGCTGCTCGCGTACGGGAATCTGCGCGGGATCCGCGAGGCGGGCCGGGCCTTCGCGCTGCCCGCCTATCTCTTCATGGCCGCCGTCGGTCTCGTCCTCGTCGTCGCCGCGGTGCGCGGGCTCACGGGCGAGCTGCCGCGCGCCGATCTGCACGCCGCCGGGGTCGTACCGCTCGGCACCCCGGGCAACGGCTGGCTCTACGGCGCCTCGCTCTTCATCGTGCTGCGCTCGTTCGCCAACGGCGGCTCGTCCCTCACCGGGCTCGAAGCGATCTCCAACGGCATCTCCGCGTTCCGCGAACCGCAGGGCCGCAACGCCCGCCGCACCCTGATCACCATGAGCTGCGTGCTCGGCGTCCTGGTCCTCGGCGTCTCCACGCTGGCGCACTTCACCCATGCCGTCCCCTACACCGACGGCACTCCGACGGTCATCGCGCAGGAGGCCCATCTCGCCTTCGGCGGCGGGCCCATCGGGACGGCCGGGCTGGTCTTCGTACAGCTGGCGACCGCGCTGGTCCTCTACACCGGCGCCAACACACCGTTCACCGGCTTCCCGTTCCTCGCCAGCTTCGTGGCCGAGGACCGGTTCCTGCCGCGGCTGCTGACCCGGCGCGGGCACCGGCTCGCGTTCTCCAACGGCATCATCGCGCTGACCGTCGTCTCGCTGGCACTGCTGCTGGCCACCGGGGCCAGCGTGGACAAGCTGGTGGCGCTGTACGCGATCGGCGTGTTCACCGCCTTCACCATGGCCGGAGCCGGTCTCACCGCGTACCACCTGCGGCGCCGGGAGCGGTTCCGCCGGCTCAGGATCACGGTCAACGGGCTCGCCGCGGTCATCTCGGCCGCCGTCGTGCTGATCTTCGCGGTCACCAAGTTCACCGAGGGCGCCTGGCTGGTCGTGGTGGTCTTCCCGCTCGGTGTGTGGGCGCTGATGCGGATCAACCGCGAGTACCGGCGCGAGGCCGCGGTGCTCCAGAGCCTCCAGCCGGCGGGGGCCGACCGGCCCCTGGGCCTGCGCCATCTGGTCTTCGTCCTCGTCGAGACGCTGGACCTGGCGACGATCAAGGCACTGCGGTACGCGCACGAACTGCACCCGGACGAGATCCGGGCCGTGCACTTCGCGATCGACGAGGCGCACGGCAGACAGCTGGCCGCCCAATGGGAGGCGACGGCCGCCACGTCCGTCTCCCTGGAACTGGTGGCGTGCCCGGACCGGCGGCTGCGCCACGCGATGAAGGAGCTCGCCACCCGCACCACGGAGGACGGACGGACCTCGCTGACGGTGCTGGTGCCGCGACGGATGTACGCCAATGTGCTCGGGAAGCTGCTGCACCGGGGCACGGGCGAGCAGATGGCAAAGGCGCTGGGGCAGTTGCCGCACGTGGCGGTGACGATCCTGCCGTTCGACGTATCGCGCGCCCTGCGCACTCTGGAGGAGGGTCAGGAGCCTCAGCCGGACTGACCGTGCGGGCCGTACGGGGCGTACGGGGCGTACGGGGCGTGCGCCTCAGCGGGAGCGACCGTGCGGGCCTGCGGGGCGTGCGCCTCAGCCGGACTTGCTCTACGGGGCGTGCGCCTTCCGTTCGTCGTACGTCTCGCGCGCCGCCCGCACCGCGTCCAGGCGGTGTTCGGTCCAGCGGGCCAGCGCCCACACCTGCTCGGCTGCCTCCCGGCCCAGGTCGGTGAGCGTGTAGTCGACCCTCGGCGGGATCACCGGCTTCGCGTCCCGGTGCACGAAGCCGTCACGCTCCAGCGTCTGAAGGGTCTGGGCCAGCATCTTCTCGCTGACGCCGCCCACCTCGCGGCGCAGCTCGCTGAAGCGGTACGAGCGCTCCAGCAGGGCGGCGAGGACGAGGACGCCCCAGCGGCTGGTGACATGTTCGAGCACCAGCCGGGAGGGGCACATCGGCCGGTTCACGTCGGGCCGCGCGCCCGGTTCACTCACGTTCACACCAGTACCTTACTTCAAAGTGGGTACTTTCGATTGGTTAGTGCACCCCCTACAGTGAGTCGTACGAGCCCGAACACGGACAAGCACCACAAGCGCCACAAGTGCCACCCAGGAGGAGAAACCCCATGAGCATCGTCGTCACCGGAGCCACCGGAGAGCTCGGCCGTCTCGTCGTCGAGGAGCTGCTGGCCACCGTGCCCGCGAGCGAGATCGCCGCCGTCGTGCGCAACGCGGAGAAGGCCGCCCCGCTCGCCGCCCGGGGCATCGAGCTGCGCGTCGCGGACTACGACCGGCCGGAGTCCCTCAAGGACGCCTTCCGGGCCGGCGACCGGGTCCTGCTCATCTCCGGCAGCGAGGTCGGCAGGCGCGTGCCGCAGCACACCGCGGTCATCGACGCGGCCAAGGCGGCGGGCGTCGCCCAGCTCGCGTACACCGGCGTACTGGGCGGCCCCGACGCCGACTTCCAGCTGGCCGACGAGCACAAGGTCACCGAGCAGCTGATCCTCGACTCCGGGCTGCCCCACACCTTCCTGCGCAACGGCTGGTACACCGAGAACTACACGGCGAACCTCGCCCCGGTCCTGGAGCACGGCGCAGTCGTCGCCAACGCGGGCGACGGGCGGGTCGCCTCCGCCACCCGCGCCGACTACGCCGCCGCGGCCGCCGCCGTGCTGACCGGCGAGGGCCACATCGGCGCGGTCTACGAGCTGAGCGGCGACATCGCCTGGTCGTTCGCGGAGTACGCGGCCGCGGTCGCCGCCGCCACCGGCAAGGAGATCGCGTACAAGAACGTCCCGGCCGCCGTGCACCAGGAGATCCTGGTCGGCGCCGGCCTGCCCGAGGGCTTCGCGGCGATCCTCGTCGACGTCGACGAGGCGATCGGGCGCAGCCTGCTCGCCGCCACGAGCGGCGACCTGGCCCGGCTGATCGGCCGTCCGACGACGCCGCTCGCCGAGACGGTGGCCGCCGCGGTGGCAGCGGCGTAACACCGCTCCCCCACACCTCAGAGGCCTCGTGTCATGACCGTATTGCGATACGGCCATGACACGGGACCCTTCCCGGCGCTACCTTCATGCAGTTGACGCAGACACGCCTGGAGGGCCCGTGAAGGGGATCAATGAACAGCGGGCGGGACTCCTGTCCGGCATCGGCGCATACGGCCTGTGGGGGCTCGTCCCGCTCTTCTGGCCACTGCTGAAGCCGGCCGGCGCCATCGAGATCCTCGCCCACCGCATGGCCTGGTCCCTCGGGTTCGTCGCCATCGCGCTGCTGGTGCTGCGCCGCTGGTCCTGGATCGGCGAGCTGATCCGGCAGCCGAGGAAACTCGGCCTGATCTCGGTGGCCGCGGCCACGATCACGGTCAACTGGGGCCTGTACATCTGGTCCGTGAACAACGGCCATGTCGTCGAGGCGTCGCTCGGCTACTTCATCAATCCGCTGGTCACCATCGCCATGGGCGTCCTGCTCCTCGGCGAACGGCTGCGCCCCGTGCAGTGGGTGGCGGTCGGCACCGGTTTCGCGGCGGTGCTGGTCCTGGCCATCGGATACGGGCGACCGCCGTGGATCTCGCTGACCCTGGCGTTCTCCTTCGCGACGTACGGCCTGATGAAGAAGAAGGTCAACATGGGCGGCCTGGAGTCGCTCACCGCCGAGACGGCCGTGATGTTCGTGCCCGCGCTCGGCTATCTGCTGTGGCTGGGCGCCCGGGGCGAGTCGACCTTCACCTCCGACGGCGCGGGCCACGCGGCACTGCTGGCCTCGGCGGGCCTCGTCACGGCCGTCCCGCTCATCCTGTTCGGCGCGGCGGCGATCCGGGTGCCGCTCTCCACGCTGGGCCTGTTGCAGTACCTGGCACCGGTCTTCCAGTTCGTCCTCGGCATCCTCTACTTCCACGAGGAGATGCCGGCGGAGCGGTGGGCCGGGTTCGCCCTGGTGTGGCTGGCGCTCACCCTGCTGACCTGGGACGCGTTCCGCACGGCACGGCGGACGAGGGCCCAGGTGCGCGAGGCACGGCAGGCCGCGCAGCAGACGTCGCGGCCGAACCCACCGGCCGACGAGCCCGCTCCACAGGTAAGACTGTAGTTGTTACTTGGTTGCTTTTTTAACTCGGTTACGTTTCTCTGGATGTCCATGGACCGTGACCGAGGAGCTCTCATGCCCGCAACCGCACCCACCGCCGCCACCCCCGACCCCGTACTGATCGTCGGTTCGGGCCCGACCGGCCTGATCCTCGCCTGCGATCTGGCACGGCGCTCCATCGGCGTACGGATCATCGACAAGTCCCCCGAATTCCCGCGCAGTTCACGGGCCAAGGGCCCCAACCCCCGCTCCCTGGAGGTGCTGGAGGACCTGGGCGTCGTCGACCGGGTCCTGGCCATGGGATCGGCGCCGCTGACCATGCGCAAGTACCGCAACGGGCTGCCGGTCGCCGACGCCGACCCCTTCGAGTCCTCGCAGCCGACGCCGGACGTCCCGTACGACCGGGGCGCGCTGATCGCCCAGTGGCAGCTGGAGGAGATCCTGCGGGACCGCCTCGCGGAGTACGGCGTGCACGTCGAGCTCGGCTCCGAGGCGGTCGGCCTGTCGCAGGGGCCCGAGTCCGTGACCGTCGCCCTCGCCGACGGCCGGAGCATCGAGGCGCGGTACGTGGTGGGCTGCGACGGCGGCCACAGCGCGGTGCGCAAACTGCTCGGCGTCCCGTTCGAGGGGAAGACGGCCGAGGAGCAGTCGATGGTCTGCGGGGACGTGGAGGTGGACGGCCTCGACCGCGGCATCTGGCACCAGTGGTTCGACGAGGACGGCGCCGTGATGCTGTGCCCGATCCCGGGCACGCGCACGGGCTGGTGGTTCCAGGCGGGACCGGAGCGGGACGCGGCGGGAGCCCTTGTGCCACCCTCCCTGGAAAGCTTCCAGCGCCTGTTCGCCAAGCACACCGGACTCCCGGGCGACCGCCTGTCGCACGCGACCCTGCTGTCCACGTACCGGGTCAACGAGCGCATGGCCGACCGCTACCGGGTGGGCCGCGTGCTCCTGGCCGGGGACGCGGCACATGTGCACTCCGTCGCGGGCGGGCTGGGCATGAACACCGGCATCCAGGACGCGTTCAACCTGGGCTGGAAGCTCGCCCGGGTCGCCGAAGGCCGGTCGGCCGCCGGGCTGCTGGACACCTACGAGGAGGAGCGGCTGCCCGTGGCCTCCTGGACGCTGGGCATCACCGCCGAGCGACTGCGGGCGACCCTCGAAGCGATCCGGCAGCCGGGCGGCGGCCTGGACTCGGCGATCTCCGGGGACACGGCGGGCCTGGGCCTCGGCTACCACTGGAGCTCGCTCTCCGCCGCCGGCTCCACCCCCCGGCTGCGGGCGGGCGACCGCGCCCCGGACGCCCCCTGCCGCGACGCCGGAACGGGCGCGCCGACCCGCCTGTTCGAGGCGTTCGCGGGCCCGCACTTCACCCTGCTGGGCTTCGGCCCGGACACGGCAAAGGCCCTTCGGGCGACGGAGGCGGCGTACGGCGACGCGGTGCGGGCGTACGGAGTGGACGCGGGAGCCCCGCACGACCTGACCGACGACGCGGGCCACGCCCGCACCGCGTACGGCGCCGAGCCCGGCACCGGCCTCCTCGTCCTGGTCCGCCCCGACAACCACGTGGCCCTGATCGCCCCGGCCCGGGAGAGCCGGGCGGTCGGGGACTACCTCGACCGCCTGGCCGGTACGGCCTGACGGCGGGGAGCCCCTGCGCATCACCCTGCCCGGCTTCGGCGGCAGGGTGATGCGGACGCCAGAACTGCCGGGCCCGGTCGGGCAGTTGACGGGTCGAGGTGGATACCTGGACATAATTCACATGCGTGCGGCAACGGCAAGGACCTATTCTGCCCGGCATGACCGACTGGAAGAGCGTCGAGGCCGCCGACTGTGCCGTGCCCACCGACCGGCCCATGGACGACCTCGTCCGCGAACTGTCCCGCGCCCTGGCAGATCCCGATCCGCTGGTCCGGGACGGCGCGCCCTACACCGTCCTCGCGACCTGGATCGCCCGCGGGGCGATCGGGACGCCCAGGCGGCTGGAGCTGGGGGACGAGATGGCCACCCGGTTCACCGACCCGCGGGTCGAGGCGCGCACCTTCGCACCCCTCGTGCTCAACATGCTGGTGGCCGCGGGGGACCTCAAGGCCGGCTGGGTGGACGCGTTCGAGCACTGGTACCCGGCGGAGCAGGATCTGCGCGGCCACGACGAGACGCTCGGCTGGCTTCACGCGGTGGCGCACGGCGCGGACCTGCTTGCCGGCTTCGGTTGCCACCCCGAGGTGGCGCCGGTGCGGATGCTGGACCTCGCCGCCGCGCGGCTGACGGCGCCCACCGACCACGTCTACGACCAGATGGAGGACGACCGCCTGGCGCGGGCGATCGCCCGGGTCCTCACCCGCACCGACCTGAGCGAACGCGACGCCGTCGGCTGGCTGGATCCGATCGCCGACCGCTTCGGGGCCGACCGCATCAGCACCCCGCTGCCCGCTCACACCAGCAACTGCCTGCGCACCCTTCGCCTGCTCTACATCCTCGCCGACCGGGGCGTGCGCCCCACCAGCGAACTGCCCGCGGAACCCCTCCACCACCGCGACGCGGTCAAGTCCGGCATAGCCACCGTCCTCGACCGGATCGTCAGGCGCTGACCGACGGCGGCTCCTCGAACTGCCTGCCCCGTCGTCGCGAACGCTCTCGGCCACCACGGGCACCAACCGCCTCCGGGTGCTGGACCGAAGGCGGCTCGGACGGGTCAGCGGACGGGAGCGGTGCGGGTCAGTCCACGGAGATGGTGTTCAGGATCGCCGATGCGACGTGATCGGCAGCGTTTCGGTGACCCCTGGCGTTGGGGTGCACGGCGGCCACCTGGTCGGGGAAGCGCGTGAAGACGCCCTCCACCCACTTGCCCGCGTCGCAGACGCTGTGGTTCCGGGAGCTGTTGTAGAGGTCGACGAAGTCGGAGGCCCTGTGCGCGCCGGCCGACTTCTCGATGGCCCTGTTGAGGGGTTCCAGTACGTCCTGGCGCAGCCAGTCCAGGTCGCCCTGCGTGATGGAAGCGAACTGCTCCCAGTCGTTGTACCGGCACTTGGACGTGTCCTCGGGGACGACCGTGGGGTAGCCGACGGCGAGGATCTTGGCCTTCGGGGCCCGCTCGTGGAGCACGGTGAGCATCCGGTTGTAGTCGCGGCTCACCTTGGCCAGGCGGCCGGGGACGCTTGCGGCCAGGTCGTCCTTGCACGGTGTGCCCACGCCACCGCTGCCCGCGCCCAGCTGCAGGCACTGGAAGAGGATGTCGGCGAACCCGAGGGTGTTGCCGCCCACGCCGACCGTGACCACGTCGGTGCCGGGGTCCACCGCCTCGGACTGGGGAGGCACCGGCGGGAACGGGTAGTCCGGGTCCTCGGAGAGAGGCGGCAGGTGGCGCCCGATCGGCTCCTGGGCACGGAAGGTGACGTCCTCGATCGTGGCGGCGCCGCAGCTGACGTTGGTCAGGTCGAGGAGCCCGCCGAGGTCGCGGTCGATGACCTGCGGGTAGGACTGGTCGGTGCGCTCGCAGCCGTCGCGGGGGTATTCGAAAATGTCTCCGGCGGCAGGAATGACCCCGGCGGTGTACGAGTCGCCCAGGGCGACCCACTGGTGGCGCGCGGCGGCGGCAGCCGGGGCCGCGTCGGCGAGCTGTACGGGCACCTGGGCGCATGCGGCGAGAGCGACGGCCGAGCCCAGCACCGTCAGTCGAGTACGGACGCTTGCCATGAATCCTCCAGATATACGGCTTTGATGACGCTGCAACCTGAAACAGCGAGTCATGGCAAGAACTGAATCCGATACGGAAAGTTACTTCGGTGCGCCCGTACGGCCCTGCCGCGGGCCGCACGGACAGCGTGTACGTGCAGTCCGTGTCGGGGACGACGAGGAGCGGGGCGCCGCGCTTGAGGTGTGCGTACTTGCAGGCTGCTGCCGGAGTTCGGCACCGTCCGAACGCTTCGGCAGCCTCGGCTTATACAGCCGGAAGGCCAGAGACTCCGCACCGCCCGGCTCGATTTCACCTGATCGTGTACGCGATCAGGTGACGCGTCCTACTCGATGAACTCTGCCGCTCATGATCGGTGAGCGACTGGCGCCGCCCGAGGACGTGCTCCGTGTCCTTCCGCAGGCCCGGCCGCTGGCCCTGCCCGTTCAAGAGAAATGGCTCATCGTGCATTTGACTCCGCATGAGCAGGAGCGCCTGCTGATCCATGTGGCGGCTGACGTGGCGCAGCGGCGCCGCAGTAGCGGGCTGCTCCTCAACTACCCCGAGGTGATGGCCCTGCTGACGGTGCACGTCTTCGAGCAGGCACGGGCCGGCCGGACAGTCAGCGACGTCATGGAATCGGGCCGGCAGTTACTGAGCCGGGACGAAGTGATGGACGGCGTACCGGAGATGATCAAGAACGTTCAGGTGGAGGCGACTTTTCCGGACGGCACCAAGCTGGTCACCATCCACGATCCCTTCCCTGAGGCAACCGAGGAGCCCGAGGTCCACCCGGGCAAGGTCGAGCACCCCCGGCCGCCCCGCAAGCCGGGCTGCCCGGTCGACTGCGACGGCGACAGGGGCAACGATGCGCCGTCGTGCTGTGACAAGTGCCGGGACACGGAGTCCTGGTACATGGCGATCGAGTTCAACGCAGACCTGCAGGAGGACGCCACCACGCTGCCGGGTGCGGGCAGGACGAGGATCAGGGTGAAGAACATGTCGGACCGCCCCGTCCAGGTCGGTTCCCACTATCACTTCGCCGACGTCAACCCGGGGCTGAAGGTCCTCAGGGTCGAGGTCCCTTCCGGTCCGGAACTGGAGTCGCCCCAGGAGCTCAAGGACTGCGAGGCGGCGCGGATGCGGCGGCTGAACATCGCCGCGGGTACGTCCGTGCGCTTCGAGCCGGGCGACGAGTGCTGCGTCGAACTGGTGGAGATCCAGGGCGATCGACAGGTCAAGGGACTGCGTGAGGTGGCGCACCGGTGAGCAACAACAAATCCACCCCGTCCAGCAGCAGGTCGGCGAGGTCGCCGGAGAACTCGGCGCCGAGCAACGTCCTGAAGCGGGCCGATTACGCCGCTCTGTACGGGCCCACCGCCAAGGACCGTGTCCGCCTGGCCGACACCGCCCTGACCATCGAGATCGAGGCGGACTGGAGCGGCGGTCCGAAGCACAGCGGTAACGAGATGATCTTCGGCGGCGGAAAAGTGATCCGGGAGTCGATGGGAATGTCCCACATCCCCAGAGACGGGGACGCCGAAGGACGCACGCCCGTGGACACGGTCGTCACCGGTGCGCTGATCCTCGACTGGTGGGGGGTCGTCAAGGCCGATGTCGGGCTCCGCGACGGTGTGATCGCCGCGATCGGCAAGGCGTACAACCCCGAGACGATGGACCCGATCCCGGACAACGTGTTCGAGATGCCGGACCGTACGTCCCCGAGTGACAAGCTGCCGGAGACGGTGCGGCCGACGAACTTCGTGGTCGGTCCGAACACCGAGGTCATCTCCGGCAACGGGCGGATCCTCACCGCGGGAGGTGTGGACACCCACGTCCATTTCATCTGCCCGGAGCAGATCCACGAGGCCCTCGCCTCGGGCGTGACCACGCTCATCGGCGGCGGCACCGGCCCCGCCGAGGGCAGCACGGCCACCACCGTGACCCCGGGCGCGTGGCACATCACCCGGGTCTTCGAAAGCCTGGACGCGTACCCGGTCAACATCGGCCTGCTCGGCAAGGGCAGCACGGTGAACACGGACGCCCTCAACGAACAGGTCGACGCAGGCGTCATCGGGTTCAAGGTGCACGAGGACTGGGGAGCCACGCCCGCCGTGATCGACGCGGCGCTGGACGTGTGCGAGAGCCGCCAGGTCCAACTGGCCCTGCATGCCGACTCACTGAACGAATCCGGCTTCCTGGACAGCACCCGCGACGCCTTCACGAGAGACGGCAAAAAGCGTTCCGTCCACATCTTCCACGTCGAGGGCGCCGGCGGTGGCCACGCCCCGGACATGATCGAACTGGTCAAAGAGAAGAACGTACTGCCCGCTTCGACCAACCCGACCCGCCCCCTGACGGTGAACACCGTCAAGGAGCACGTCGACATGATGGTGGTCTGCCACCACCTCAATCCAGACATTCCGGCGGACATGGCCTTCGCCGACTCCCGCATCCGGCCGTCCACCATGGCCGCGGAGGACCTCCTCCACGACATGGGCGCCATCTCGATGATGTCCTCCGACGCCCAGGCGATGGGACGCATCGGCGAGATGGTCATGCGCACCTGGCAGACCGCACACGTCATGAAATCCCGATACGGCCCTCTGAAGGAGGACCTCGCCCACGCGAAGGTCCGCCCGATCGCTGACGACGCCGACCACTCCCACAACGCGGAGAGGCTCATCCCGAACGACAACTACCGGGCACGCCGCTACGTCGCCAAGTACACGATCAACCCCGCGATCACTCACGGCATCGACGGTCACGTCGGTTCCGTGGAGACCGGGAAGCTCGCCGACCTGGTGCTCTGGGAGCCGAAGTTCTTCGGCGTCAAGATGCACATGGTCCTCAAGGGCGGGCAGCTCGCCTACGCGCAGGTCGGCGACGCCAACGCATCGATCACGACACCGCAGCCCTTCCTGCCGCGACCGGTCTGGGGCTCCACCGGCCGTTCCCCCCTGAGCAACTCGTACAACTTCGTGGCACCCGGCGTGGCCGACGAGCTGAACTCGCGCGTCGTCACCGTCCGGGACAGCGGCGGGAACGTCACCGAGATGACGACCGGTGGGCTCGGCATCGGCAAGAAGTTCATGGACATCTCGACGAGCATCCGGGACGTCACCAAGGCCGACATGAAGCTGAACGACACGGTGCCGGAGAGTCTCCACGTCGACCACAACAGCTTCGAGGTCACCATCGGCGGTGCGACCACAGGGGACGCCCGCACGGAACTCAACGGAGCGACCGTGCCGCGATCCTTTGTCACTGAAGTCCCCATGGCTCAGCGGTACTTCCTCTTCTGACCGGCCCCCGCCCGGACGGCGACGCCGTCACCGCAGCAGTGGTCCGGGCAGGCACCCGTGCCCTCCTGGACCACTGCACCACCCGACCCCGCGAAAGGCAGCCGGATCGCCCATGAGCCGTGCCGCACTGCTCCTGCTGGCCGACGGCCGTTTCCCCGCCGGCGGGCACGCCCACTCCGGCGGCGTCGAAGCCGCGGTCGCCCACAAAGCCGTACACGACATCAACAGCCTCGAAGCCTTCTGCCGCGGGCGCCTGCACACCACCGGTCTGACCACGGCCGGCCTGGCTGCCGCGGCCGCCGCCGGATGCGACCCCCTGATGCTGGACGACGCCGCCGACGCCCGCACCCCCGTCCCCGCGCTGCGCGCCGTGGCCCGCAGGCTCGGCCGGCAGATGATGCGCGCGGCACGCGCCACCTTCCCGTCCGCCGAACTCGACCGCCTGGCCGCCGAGCGACCCCAGGGTGCCCATCAGCCCATTGTCCAGGGCATCGCCGCCCGAGCCGCCGGGCTCACCCCAAAGGACGCCGCCTGTGCCGCAGCGTACGAAGCCGTCGGCGGCCCGGCCACCGCAGCGGTGCGCCTGCTCAGCCTCGATCCCCTCGCCGCCTCGTGGCTGCTGGCACGCCTGAGCACGGAGGTCGACACCGTCGCTGCGAACGCCGCCGACGCGGCGGCCCGCGTGGAGACCGAAGGTCTTGACGCCCTGCCGTCGGCGTCCTCTTTGCTGCTGGACATCACCGCGGAACAGCACGCCGCCTGGACCGTGCGGCTCTTCGCCTCTTGAACCCACCCCTGCCCCTGGAGCTTCCATGCACCTCGATCACCCCGTGACCATGCCCCACCGCCACACCTACAGCGCCGAGCCGCTGCGCGCGGACGGCAGCCTCCGCGCCTTCCGCGTCGGCCTGGGCGGTCCCGTAGGTTCCGGCAAGACCGCCAGCGTCGCCGCGCTCTGCCGCACGCTGCGCGACAGACTCTCCCTCGCCGTCGTCACCAACGACATCTACACCCGCGAGGACGCCGAGTTCCTGCTGCGCGAGGCCGTGCTGCCGCCCGAGCGGATCACCGCGGTGGAGACCGGAGCCTGCCCGCACACCGCGATCCGGGACGACATCTCCGCCAACCTGGAGGCCGTCGAGCACTTCGACGAGACCCTCGACCCCCTCGATCTGGTGCTCGTCGAGTCCGGTGGCGACAACCTCACCGCCACCTTCTCCAAGGGCCTTGTCGACGTGCAGATCTTCGTCATCGACGTCTCCAGTGGCGACGACATCCCCCGCAAGGGAGGACCCGGCATCACCACCGCCGACCTCCTCGTCGTCAACAAGACCGACCTCGCTCCGCACGTCGGTGCCGACCTCGCCACCATGGCAGCCGACGCCGAACGGCAACGCGGCGCCCTTCCCGTCGTCTTCACCAGCCTCACCTCCGACGACGGCATCCGCGAGATCGCCGACTGGATCACCGGGCACCTCACCCGGTGGCGCGCGAAGGCGGCGGCATGAGCTCCGGCTCCCGACTCGCTGAGCCCGATATCCCGCTCGATCCCGCCGTCCCAGCCGCCGATGCCGAGGCATCCTGCGGACACCCGGACGGTGTGCATGCCACCGCGCGCATCCGTGCCACGTACAACGGACGCGTCACCACGCTCCCGCAGCTGCGCAGTGACGGCCCGTTCCATCTACGCCGCATGCGCACCGGCGGACGGGCTGCCACGGTGGGGATCATCGGTGCGATGAGCGCTCCGCTCGGCGGCGACCGACTCGCCCTCGACATCACCGCCGAAGACCGGGCCGAACTGGAGGTCACCACGGCCGCCGCCACGCTCGCCCTCCGTGGTCCCACCACCGCGCCGGCCACCTACGACGTACGGCTGACCGCTGGGGAGCACGCCAGCCTGCGCTGGCTGCCACAGCCGCTGATCAGCGCCGCCGGCAGCAATCTGCACCAGACCTGCACCGTCAGCCTTGCCGCGACCTCGCGACTGCTGCTGCGCGAGGAGCAGATCCTGGGCAGAGCCGACGAGGAACCGGGTCACCTCGTCAGCCGCGTCCGGGTCCACCACGCCGGCCGCCTGCTGCTCGACCAGCACACCGCCTACGGGGACCCGGCGCCCGGGTGGGACGGCCCCTCGGTCCTGGGCGGACACCGCGCCGTCGGCCAGCTCCTCGTCGTGCACCCGGAGCTGGACGTCAGTCGTGCCCCCGTCCTGCTCCGCGAAGGGATCAAGGACGGCTGTGCGGTCCTCGCGCCGCTGGCCGGCGGCCCGGCGCTGCTTGCCACCGCTGTCGCCCCGTCCTCCTCGGCTCTGCGGGAACTGCTCGACGAAGCGCTCAGGCACGCACTCGGCGAGTAGTGCAGAGGGCTCGGGTCCCGCCGTTCCCGCCCCGCCCGCCGGTCAGTCCCCCACCACGTCCTGCGGATACCAGCGCAGCTCGACGGTGTTGCCGTCCGGGTCCTGGACGTACACCGACTGCGCCTCGCCCCGGGCGCCCGAGCGGGAGACCGGGCCCTCCAGCACGGTGAAGGCGCCCGCGTCGATCACCTCCTGCCAGTCCAGCGGCTCGACGACCAGGCAGATGTGGTCGACGTTCGACTCATGGCGCGGTCGGCCCAGCAGATCGATGATCGTCGTCGGGCTGACCCGCACCGACGGGAACGGGAACTTCCCCGCCCGCCACTCGTCCACCTTGATCGGCTCCAGGCCGAGGGGACCGCAGTAGAACTCCAGGGAACGCTCGACGTCCTGCACGTTGAGCACCAGGTGGTCGAAGTCCTTGACTCTCACTCGCACGGCACAGCCTTTCACCGCTCGGAAGCAGTTCGGTTCGGTCTCTTCGGTTCGGTCTCTTCGCTTCGATGCATTCGATTCACGGGGCCGGAGGAGCCGGCGGCCACGGGACCCCGGCCAGCAGGGGCACGATCTGCTCCTCCTCGTAGTCGAGGTGCGCGTTCAGTTCCGTGGACATCCTGTCCAATTCGGCGCGGAAGCGCTCGGGTTCGGCGATGCCGATGTCCGCCAGCAGGGCCGCCAGCTCGCCCTGGATGCGGGCGACCGTGCGGTGTTCGTCGGCGAGCCGGGCGAAGGTGTCCGTCAGGTGCGGGTGGTAGCGGGCGATGCCGGGGAACAGGTGGGCGTCCTCACTGGTGTGGTGGAACTCCAGCGCCTGGCAGAACGCCAGGCAGCGCTGCCTGATCTGCAACCCGAGGCCCGGAACCGGTGGCGCGCCGGGGCCCCGGTGGGCGGCCCGTGCGGCGAAGTGGGCGTCCACTTCCGCCTTCACCTGGCGCAACTGGCCCCGCAGCCAGGTGTGGACCTCCATCACCTTGTCGGCGAGGGTGCTGACCTCGCGCGGGGCCTCCCAGCCGTCGGGCTCGGCGCGTTCCAGCACCACGACCGGGAGGAGCCGGGTGGTCCGGGCCTGGTAGTCGGCGTAACCGGGCGCGGCCTTCACCGCGTGACCGAACAGTTCCTCGCGCCGCGCCCCCTCCGCGGGGACCGCGAGGGCCTGGAACGTACGGGTGCCGAGCTCCACCCGGACCACGGGGTGGGCGAGCAGGTTGTGGTACCAGTCGGGGTGGTGCGGGGCGCCGAGGTTGGAGCCGATGACCAGCAGCGCGTCGCCGTGGCGGACGTAGCCGAGGGGGGTGGTGGTCTCCTTCCCCGACCTCGCGCCGGTGGTGGTCAGCAGGAGCAGGTCCCCGCCTTCGAAGGGACCGCCGGCCTTACCGCCGTTGGCTCGGAACTCCTCGATGACGGATCGATGGAAAGGTGTGGGCATACGTTCTGTGTCTCCGTGGGAACGGGTGATCGCGATGCGCGGCCCATGACGGTGCACGGTGCCGGGACATGCGGAAGGGGAGAGTGCGACCAGCGGTCGCCGCTGCGTCAGGTGCGGGTGCGTCAGATGCAGGGCGCGGAGTATGAACTCATGACGGGCCCCTCGGTGAAGGGCGTTCGCCCGAGCACCGGCCGGCCCACTGCTCTTTGGCCGGCGTCACGCGACACCGGCTTCATTACACGCACCCCGGCGGGGGTCTGTCAACGCGTGCCCGTCCGCGCTCCGGACGCTCCTGGGCACTGTCGTTGGGGTCAGGCCGGGCTCGCATGCCCCGGCAGCGGTCCCCGCTCCCCGATCCGGCCCGGCCCGAACGGAAGACCCTAGTCTTGTGCCATGCCCATCCCACCCGCATATGCCCTCGTCGCCACCGACCTGGACGGCACCCTGCTGCGCCGCGACGACACCGTGAGTCCTCGCACCCGCGCCGCGCTCGTCCTGGCCGCCCGCGCCGGGGCCCGGCATCTCGTGGTCACCGGGCGGCCCGTGCCCGGGATACGCGGACTGCTCGCCGAACTGGGCTACCGGGGACCGGCGGTGTGCGGTCAGGGGACCCAGTTGTACGACGCCGGGTCCGGGCGGCTGGTGCGTGCGCTCACCCTGGACCGGGAGGCGGCCGACACCGCGCTCGGCAAGATCGAGGCCCAGGTGGGGCCGGTCTTCGCGGCCGTGGACCAGGACGGGCCCGAGGGGCGGACCCTGATCGAGCCGGGGTATGCGATGCCCCATCCGGCACTGCCCGCCCAACGGACCCGGCATCGCCACGAGTTGTGGTCCGCGCCGGTCGTCAAGGTGCTCATCCGGCACCCGGAGCTCACGGACGACGCGCTGGCCGAGGCGGCCCGTGATGTCGTCGGTGATCTCGCCACCGTCACGCTCTCCGGCCCCGGCACGGTCGAGCTCCAGCCGTACGGCGTCGACAAGGGGACCGGGCTCGCGCTGGCCGCCGAATACCTCGGCGTGGCCGCCGACTCCACGATCGCCTTCGGGGACATGCCCAACGACCTGCCGATGTTCCGGACGGCCGGGTACGGCGTGGCCATGGCCAACGCCCATCCGCAGCTGCGGGCCGCGGCGGACGAGGTGACGTCGTCGAACGAGAGCGACGGCGTCGCGGAGGTGCTGGAGCGGGTGTTCGGCTGAGTCGTCCGTACCGGCCGGCGGGGTGTCAGAGCGACATGAGGCAGTAGAGCCGGTGCGGCTCGGGGCGGGCCCGCGCCTCCTCGGCCAGGTCCGCCAGTTCGTTCAGGAAGTCGGCCAGCTCGCCGGGCGGGGCTTCACCTCCGAACTCCTCGATGTGCGACCAGGCCTCGGCCACCGCCGTGAACCCGCCGGGCCTCGCGGCCGCCAAGGCGTCGCGGAGCTCGTCCGTGAGCGTGACCAGCCAGCGGGAGTCGTCCTCGGGGGAGCTGAGCAGCCGGTTGAAGCGCGGCAGCGACGTGACGTCGTCGTACGGCGTGCCGGTGAGCAGGCTCTCGGCCTGGCCCAACTGCACGTACGGGTCGATGCCCTTCACCGGGAGCAGGGGGAGACCGGCCGCCTCGACACCCTGGTCGAAGGTCGCCAGAGCCGCCGGGTCGTCCGGTGCGCTGAAGTAGTCGTACAGGTTTCCCATGCGCCGCATGCTCGCACGCCCGTCTGACAGTCGGCCCGGCCCCGGTGCGTCCCGCCCGGCCCTCACGGCTCCGGCGGCACCCCGATCGCCCGCAGCACATGGGCGACCAGTGCCGCGATCTCCTCCTCGCCCTGTATCGGCTTGCGCAGGAGGTGGCGGTAGTACATCGGGCCGTACAGCATCTCCACGACCAGCGGAAGGTCGGCGTCCGGCGGGATCTGCCCCTGTTCCTGGGCCCGGCGCAGGCGGGCGACCGCCTCATCGAAGCGGGGGTCGACCAGCTTCGCCCGGACGGTCCGCGCGAGTGCGTCGTCGTGGTGCATCTCGGAGAGGATCCCGGCGTACGCGGGGCCGTAGGGCGGCGTGGTGATGAGCTTCACCGCGCCCATCAGATTGGCCCGCAGATCGGCGGCGATGTCGCCGGTGTCGGCGAACGGCGTCGTGCCGACCAGCGCGTCGGTGAAGGCCTCCAGGATCACCGCACTCTTTGACGGCCACCAGCGGTAGATCGTCTTCTTGCTGACACCCGCTCTGGCCGCGATGGCCTCGACGGTGACGCGGCCGTACCCCTTCTCCGTGCACAGTTCGAGAGCGGCCTCCAGGGTCGCCCTTCGTGATCTCTCGCTGCGACGCTGCGAACTCGGCGATGTGATCATTCGGTGAGCATAAGCGTGTTCGGGCCGACCCTTGTTGACAGTGTGTCGCCAGAGGTCGAACAATACCCAGGCGGAAACGGAACGTGCCGTGTCGTATCGTTCCTGCAGTTCGCACCGTTCGTGCCGTTCGTGCCGCGACGAGCCGATCGGGGGACGGCTCGCCCGGCCGACGGCGCGAGTGGGGTGTTGCGCCCCGTGCGTCAGGCGGTGATGTCCTTCGCCGTGAAACGGGCCCAGGCCGCCGAGCCGAACACCGCCGCGTACAAGCCCTGAAGCCCCAGGTTCTTGACCACTTCGTCCCAGTGGACGGGGTCGCGCAGCAGGTCCGCGTACGACATCCAGTAGTGCGGGAAGAGATACGGATGCATCCCGCTCAACTGCGGGATGCCGTCCATGATCTGCACGGTGATCAGCAGCCCGACGGTGGCGGCCATGGCCGCGATGCCGCTGCTGGTGAGGGTCGAGACGAACAGGCCGATCGCCGCGAACCCGACCAGCGACGCTGCGACCACCACCGCGACCAGCCCGGCCCGCAGCAGTCCCTCGCCGAAGCCGATCCGCGTCCCCGAGATGGTCGTGACCTCGCCGACGGGGAAGAGCAGCGCACCCACGGCGAGTGCGGAGAGGGCCACCACCAGGGTCGCGACCAGGCAGAACACCAGCACCGAGGCGTACTTCGTCAGCAGCAGCCTGGTCCGTCCGGCGGGGGCGACCAGCAGATAGCGCAGCGTTCCCGCGTTCGCCTCGCCCGCGACCGAGTCCCCCGCGACGACCCCGACGGCCATCGGCAGGAAGACCGGGAGCGTCACGGCGAGGGCGGCGAAGACCAGGAAGAGGCCGTTGTTGGTGACCTGGGAGAGGAACGCCGGGCCTCCCCCGCCGCCGCCCGGTCCGGGCGAGGAGCCGTGGTTCGTCTCGATCCGCACCGCGACGCCGATCAGCACGGGCACGGCGGCCAGCACCCCGAGCAGCGCGAGGGTGCGCCAGCGGCGGAGCGTGGTGGTCAGTTCGGAGCGGAGGATCCCGAAGGTCCACAGCGGGCTCGGTGCCCTCCCCGCCCCGGCGACTGCGGTCTCAGCCTGCGACATCGAAACCCTCTCCGGTGAGTGCGACAAAGGCGTCCTCCAGCGAGGCCCGTTCGACGCCGAAGGACCTCAGGCGTACGCCGGCGTGCACCAGCGCCGCGCTGAGGTCGGCGAGTTCGACGTCGCCCGGCGGGGCCTCGGCGCTCACCCGGTCGCCGTCGACCGCGATCCCGGTGACGCCCAGTTCCTTGAGGACCCGGGCGGCGTCGCCCGGGTCGGGGGTGGTGACGGCCAGCCGGCCGCGGGCGCCCGCCGCCAGTTCCGCGACCGGGCCCTGGATGACCAGCCGGCCCCTGGCCATCACCGCGGCATGCGTGCAGACCTGCTCGATCTCGTCGAGGAGGTGCGAGGACAGGAAGACGGTGGTGCCGTCCGCCGCCAGTTCCCTGACCAGGGCGCGGATCTCCCGCATGCCCTGCGGGTCCAGGCCGTTGGTCGGCTCGTCGAGGACGAGCAGGCGGCGCGGCTGGAGCAGGGCGGCGGCGAGGCCGAGGCGCTGCTTCATGCCGAGCGAGTACGCCCTGGCCTTCTTCCCGGCCGCCGCGGCCAGCCCGACCCGGTCCAGGGCGTGGCCCACCCGGGACCGGCGGGTACGCGGATCGGCGGTCGGGTCGGCGGAGTCGTACCGCAGCAGATTGTCCCGGCCGCTCAGGAAGCCGTACAGCGCGGGCCCCTCGATCAGCGCGCCGACCTGCGGGAGCACGGTGCGGGCGGCGCCCGGCATGGTGTGGCCCAGGAGCCGCGCGGTGCCGGACGTCGGGTCGATCAGGCCCATCAGCATCCGGATGGTGGTGGTCTTGCCCGAGCCGTTGGGGCCGAGGAATCCGAAGACGCTGCCGCCGGGGACGCTGAGGTCGAGGCCGTCGACGGCGAGCTGGCCGCCGCGGTACCGCTTGGTGAGGCCCCGGGTCTCGATCACGGCTCCCGGCTCGGTGACCGCCCTCGGTTCGACGACGGTCCCGGACTCTGTCATGCGTACTCCCCATGGGTCGGGCGGGGCCCGTCCGCCGGACGGGCCGGGGCCTGTCGTCAAACTGCCGTCGTCGCCCACGGAGGGCGGCCGCGCGGCGTCCGGTGCGTGCGATCCCAAGGCGCCGGAATGGTCTCGTGGCGGAGCTACCAGGCTATTGCGGCAACGCCGCGAGCGTGCGTGCCGGACGCCGCGCGGCAGACGCCAGTTTGACGACAGGCCCCAGGGCGGACCGCCCCGCCGTACGGAGCGTACGGCGGGGCGGGCGAGCGGTGCGGGAAGCGCGGCGCGACCCGGCGTCAGGAGGCGTTGTTCGCCGCCCGGACCAGCGCGTCCTTGGTGACCGCGCCGACGTACACCTTGCCGTCGTCCGTCATCAGGGCATTGACCAGGCGGGTCTTGAAGACCGTGCCCGAGCCGAACGTGCCGGAGACCTTGTCGCCCAGCGCGTCCAGGAACTGCTGGGCCTCGGCCGGGACATCGCCCGACGCCTTCGAGGGGAGCCCGGTGCCGCCCGGAGTCGTGATCTCGGCGATGGCGCTCCAGCCCTTGCCTATGACCTTGGTGTCCTTGGCGCCCTCGCCCCCGGCGCCCAGCCCCTCGGCACCCGGGATCAGGCCGTCGAGGCCCTTGTCGGCCTTGTGCTGCGCCTTCGCGTCGTCGGCCTCGGTCACCTCGGTGCCCTTGGGCGGGGTGAACGTGAACGAGGAGGCGTCCGGCTTCGAGAAGTCGACCTTGGTGAATCCGGCGTCGACGACGGCCTTGCCACCGGCGCTCGGAAGCAGCGTGAACTTCAGCGGCACGCCGTTCTCCGCGTCGACCGCGATCGTGACCGAACCGATCGTGGAACCGCTCTGCTTCGGCTTGAGGACCAGCTTGTACGCGTCGCGCCCGGCGACCTGCGCGGTGCCGTCGACCGTCACCGACGTGGTGGGGCCGGCGGCCTTCAGCACCTGCTCGGCGAGTGCCTTCGGGGTGGTGGGCACGCCCTCGGGAACCGGGTGCCCGGACTTCTTCCCGGCGTCCTGGCCGGCCCGGTCCTCGGTGGCGTGGTAGGCCTCGTCGGACTTGCTGTCGAATGCCCAGACCTGATCGCCGTTGCGGATCAGGCTGTACTCGGACGCGTTGTCCAGGATCGACAGCCGCTGCTTGTCAGGGCCGTCGGCGGCCACCCGGAGGGTGTGCGTGCCGGAGGCCAGCTCCGTCATCCGCTCCTGCGGATCGGCGCTCGAACCGCCCTTGCCGCCCCCGCCGCCCGGAGCGAAGGAGCCGGCCAGACCGCCGAGCGACGGGATGCCGAGGTCCGTGCTGATCTTCACCGTGCCGGAGAGCTGCTGGGTGTCCGAAGCGGCGATCTTCTCGATGAGCTTCTGTGCGCTGATCTTCGGCAGATCGGGGTCGCCGGAACTCGCGAGCGCCGGGACCAGCCCGATCGTCGCGGCCGCAACTCCCGCCACCGCGACCGGGACGATGTAGCGCGCCGCCTTGCGGCGGCCGGCGGCGGTGCCCCTGGTCCCGCCGTTGGTCTCTGCGCTGTCGTTCGGTGCCATGTGTGCCCTACCTCCGTGGTCGGCGGCTTCCGTCCGGTTGCACTCGTCCACTCCGTGCCGCCATTCTCACCCGGTTTGGTCAGGAGTGGTTGTTCTCCATCTGACCAAACCGGCGGTGCGGAAGCGTCAGCCCCCGGGAGCAACTCCGCGTACCTCTTCGGTATGACACCGGGAGGCGATTGCTCCCCCATCCAGTAGGGGACGCCACGACGGCGACCCGGAGCCGGTCGTGTGGCCGCCCGGTCCGGAGATCACCCGAAAGGCTCTCAGCCCGCGCGGTGCACCACCGCGTCGCACAGCTCCCGCAGCGCGGCCTTCGCATAGCCCTCGGGCAGCGGCGTCAGCGTCGCGCGCGCCTCCTCCGCGTACCGGACGGTCTCCCGTCGGGCCTGCTCCAGCGCCGGGTGGGCGCGCAGCCTGCGCAGCGCCTCGGCGTGCCGGGCGTCGTCGCTGAGGTCGCCGTCGAGGAGCGCGACGAGCTCCAGGTCGTCCGGCTTCCCGTCGGCCGCCGCCCGCGCCCGCAGGTGGAGCACGGGGAGCGTCGGGATGCCCTCGCGCAGATCGGTGCCCGGGGTCTTGCCGGACTCGTGGGAGTCGGAGGCGATGTCGAGTACGTCGTCGGCGAGCTGGAAGGCGACGCCGAGCCGCTCCCCGTACTGGGTGAGGATGTCGACCGCCGACTCGTCCGCGCCGGCCATCATCGCGCCGAACCGGCAGGCCACCGCGATCAGCGAGCCGGTCTTGCCGCGCATCACTTCCAGGTAGTGCTCGACCGGGTCACGGCCGTCGCCCGGCCCCGCGGTCTCCAGGATCTGGCCGGTGACCAGCCGCTCGAACGCCTCCGCCTGGATGCGTACGGCCTCCGGTCCGAGGTCGGCCAGTATGTGCGAGGCGCGGGCGAAGAGGAAGTCGCCGGTCAGCACGGCCACCGAGTTGCCCCAGCGGCTGTTGGCGCTGTCCACGCCGCGGCGCACGTCCGCCTCGTCCATCACGTCGTCGTGGTAGAGCGTCGCGAGGTGCGTCAGCTCGACGACGACGGCCGCGGGCACGATGCCCGGCGCGTCCGGGTCGCCGAACTGGGAGGCCAGCATCGCCAGCAGCGGCCGGAAACGCTTGCCCCCGGCGCGTACGAGATGCTGCGCGGCCTCCGTGATGAAGGGCACGCCGCTCTTGGTGGCATCGAGCAGCCCGGACTCGACAGCAGCCAACCCGGCCTGGACATCGGCCTCAAGTGCCTGGTCCCGCACGCTCAGCCCGAACGGCCCGACGACGGTCACGAGGGGATCTCCTGTCTGCTGACGATCACACGGAATG
Source organism: Streptomyces sp. NPDC059832 (assembly GCF_042731715.1). Lineage (NCBI taxonomy): Bacteria > Bacillati > Actinomycetota > Actinomycetes > Kitasatosporales > Streptomycetaceae > Streptomyces > Streptomyces sp. NPDC059832. The sequence continues at coordinate 393,110 of NZ_JBHWIY010000003.1, forward strand.
TCGATGTGTCGCTGTCATCACTCAAGTCAGCGTATCCGGTCCCCTTTGGATCACCGTGGGCGCCTTCCCGCCACCGCCGGTATGTTCGGGATCAGCTCATACGATCAGGAGTTCTCCCTTTGTCCCACACGGCCACCGACACCGAACCGAGTCAGCCGCCGCCCGAAGACGACCATGCCTTTTTCGGCCAGCCACGAGGGCTGATGACCCTGTCCGGCCTGGAGGTCTGGGAACGCTTCTCGTTCCTGGGCATGCAGGCGATCCTGGTCCTCTACTTCGCGGACACGGTCGCCCGCGGCGGCATGGGCATGGAGGCGGGCACCGCCGCGTCCGTCTCGGCCGCCTACGGCACCCTCGTCTACCTGGTCTCCGTCGCCGGCGGCTGGCTCGCCGACCGCATCCTCGGCTCGTACCGCGCCGTCCTGTACGGCGGAATCCTCATCGCCTGCGGGCATTACGCCATGGCGGTGCCCACCGACACCATGACCTGGGTCGGCCTCGGCCTGATCAGCGCCGGAACCGGTCTGCTCAAGCCCAATGTGGCGACCATGGTCGGCAAGCTCTACCGCACCACCGACGAACGCCGCGACGCCGGCTTCGCCCTCTATTACATGGGCATCAACATCGGGGCGTTCCTCGGCCCGCTGGTCACCGGCTGGCTCGGGGACCACGCGAGCTGGCACTGGGGCTTCTCGGCCGCCGCCTTCGGCATGACCCTCGGTCTGATCCAGTACGTGCTGGGCCGACGTCACCTGGCCGGGCGAAAGCACGGCGCCGAATTCGCGCTGGCACCAGCACCCATGCGCCGCGCCATTCGGCTGATCGTCGTCGGCGCCGTCGTGGTCGCCGCCGTCGCCACCGCGCTCGCCCTGGCGGGCCGGCTGACCATGGACCGCTTCGTCGACCTGCTCACCCTGATCTCGGTGATCGCACCGGTCGTCTACTTCGTGGTGATGTTCCGCAGCCCCCGGGTCACCTCGGAGGAACGCGGCAGGCTGCGCCCGTACGTGGTGCTGTTCCTGGCCTCTGTCGTCTTCAACTTCATCCTGTTCCAGGCGTACTCGACGATGATGCTGCTCGCGTCGGCCAACGCCCGTACCGAGATCTTCGGCTTCCATTTCCCGGCGAGCTGGTACGCCTCCGCGCTCGGCGCCTTCGAGGTCGCGCTCGCCCCGGTGGTCGCCACCGTCTGGGCCCGGATGGGTCCGCGCCAGCCGCACGCCTCGAACAAGATCGCGATCGGGGTGATCCTCGGCGGGCTGTCCTTCCTGCTGATGGTGCTGCCGACCTCCGGGCACTCCGGCGACACCTTCAAGATGGCCGCCTGGTGGATCGTCGGCTCGTACCTGCTGCTCGGCCTCGGCGACATCCTGCTGGAGACCTCCGGCATGTCCGCGACCACCAAGCTCGCCCCCAAGGCGTTCGCCAGCCAGACGATGGCGCTCTGGTTCCTCTCGCTGGCGCTCGCCAACGGCATCCAGGCCCAAGTCGTGAAGCTGTACGGCGAGGTCTCCAACCCCGCCTACTTCGGTGTAAATGGCGCGATTGCGGTGGTGGCCGGTGTGGCCGTCATCGCCGCCGCACCCTGGCTCAAGCGCACCATGCACCCTGTCCACTGAGGTACCGCCATGCACATCCGCACCACATTCCCGTACGACACCACCCATGAGGACGTCCGCATCCCGCTGCCGGACGGCACCCGGCTGTACGCCCGGATCTGGCGGCCCGTCACCGACGAGCCGGTGCCCGCGCTGCTCGAATACCTGCCCTACCGGCTGAGCGACTGGACGGCGCCGCGGGACTGGCAGCGCCATCCCTGGTACGCGGGCCACGGCTACGCCTCCGTCCGGGTGGATGTGCGCGGGCACGGCAACAGCGAGGGCCTGCCGGGTGACGAGTACGACGCGACGGAGCTGGCCGACGGCGTCGCCGTCGTCCACTGGCTGGCCCAGCAGCCGTGGTGTTCCGGCCGGGTCGGCATGTTCGGCATCTCCTGGGGCGGCTTCAACTCGCTCCAGATCGCCGCACTGGCCCCCGAGCCGCTGAAGGCGATCGTCACCGTCTGCTCGACCGACGACCGCTACGACAACGACGTCCACTACATGGGCGGCTCGGTCCTCGCCGTCGACATGCACGCCTGGGCGGCCACCATGCTGGCCTTCGTCTCCCGGCCGCCGGACCCGGCGCAGGTCGGCGACGGCTGGAAGGACATGTGGCTGAAGCGGCTGGAGACCGTCGATCCGTTCATCCACACCTGGCTGGCGCACCAGACCCGCGACGACTACTGGAAGCACGGCAGCGTCTGCGAGGACTACTCCGCGATCCGGGCGAACGTCCTCGCGGTGGGCGGCTGGCACGACCCCTACCGCGACACCGTCCTGCGGCTCGTCGAGCACCTCGACCCGGACCGGGTCCGCGGGCTGATCGGGCCCTGGTCGCACCAGTACCCGGACCGCGGTCTGCCGCCGGGGCCGTCGATCGGCTTCCTCCAGGAGACGCTGCGCTGGTGGGACCAGCATCTGAAGGACAAGGACACCGGCGTCATGGCCGAGCCGCTGCTGCGGTCCTGGATCAGCGAGTCGCACCGCCCCGCCACGGTGTACGAGACGCTGCCGGGCCGCTGGGTCGGTGAGAACAGCTGGCCGTCCCCGGACATCGCGCCGGTCGCGTACGCCCTCCAGGGCGGCCCGCAGATCGTCGACTCGCCGCAGCAGACGGGGCTGGACGCCGGGCGCTTCTTCCCGTTCGGCAACGACGCCGACCTGCCGCCCGACCAGCGCGACGAGGACGCCAAGTCGGTCTGCTTCGAGTTCCCGGTCGAGGACGCCCCGATCGAGATCCTCGGCCGCCCCCGGGTGAAGCTGCGGATCCGGATGGACGTGCCGCGCGGCCAGGCGGTCGCCCGGCTCTGCGACGTCGCGCCGGACGGCTCCTCCACGCTGGTCACCCGGGGCGCGCTCAACCTCTCCGCCCGCAACGGCCGCGACCGCGCGGAGGACTGGCCGGTGGGCGGTACCGAGGACGTGACCTTCGAGCTGAACGGCATCGGGCACACCTTCCCGCCCGGCCACCGGATCAGGCTCGCGGTCTCCTCCTCGTACTGGCCGTGGATCTGGCCGCAGGCCGGGTCGGTGGGCTTCGTCCTGGACGCCGACGGGAGCCTCGTCGAACTGCCGGTGCGCCGGTCCGCCGAGGAGCCCGCGATCCGGTTCGAGGAGCCGGAGCAGTCGGAGCCGCTCGGCGTCGTGTACCCGGTGACGCTCGACGAACAGCGCCCGGAGCGGCTGGTGGTGCGGGACGTCGCCAAGGGCGAATGGCGGTTGGAGGTCGACCCGCGCTACGGCGGCACCCGGGTCTACCCGGACGGCCTGGAGTTCACCGAGGACGCCCTGGAGACGTACACGGTCCAGGAGAACGACCCGCTCTCCGCACGCACCCGCTCCGACTGGGCGATCCGGCTGCACCGGCCGGAGATGGCGTGGGACGTACGGGTCGAGACGCGCTCCGAGATCAGTGCGGACGACACCGACTTCCTCACCTCCAACGAGGTGGTCTGCAAGGAGGGCGGCGAGGTCGTCTTCCACCGCACCTGGGAGAAGCGGATCCCGCGCACGGCGGGCTGAACCGAACCCACCGCCGTGCCCCGCACACCCGGGGCACGGCGGAACTTTCCGGGCATCAGGAGCAGTTGGGACACTCCCGCGAGAGGGTGGCACCGACGTAACGTGTCCCCCAAGCGACCTGGAAAGCGAGGCAGCAACACATGCCCGAGCAGAGCAGCCCGCTCGATCTGGCCGAGGGCGACCCCTTCGGTCCGCACAACCTTCCCTACGGAGTGTTCTCCACCCCCGACCACCCCGAGGACCGCCGGGTCGGCGTCCGCATCGGCAATCACGTACTGGACGCCGGAGCCGCGGCGCACGCGCTCGGCTCGCCCTACGCGCAGCTCCTCGCACAGCCGGACCTGACCGCGCTGCTGTCGGCGGGCCGCACCGCGTGGCGCGACGTCCGGCGGGCGCTGACCGCGTGGGTGACGGTCCCGGCGCACCGAGCGGACATCGAACCGCTGCTGCACCCGGTCGATTCTGTGACGCTCCATCTGCCGTACGCGGTCGCGGACTACGTCGACTTCTACGCGAGCGAGAACCACGCCACCAACGTCGGAAAGATCTTCCGGCCGAACGCCGAGGCGCTGACGCCCAACTGGAAGCACCTCCCGATCGGCTACCACGGCCGGTCCGGCACCGTCGTCGTCTCGGGCACGGACGTGGTGCGCCCGTCCGGCCAGCGCAAGGCGCCGGCCGACGCGGCCCCGGTCTTCGGCCCCTCCGTCAAGCTGGACATCGAGGCCGAGGTCGGCTTCCTCGTCGGCGTGGGCTCCGAGCAGGGCAGCCCGGTCCCGCTCGGCGACTTCCGCGACCATGTCTTCGGGCTCTGCCTGCTCAACGACTGGTCGGCGCGGGACATCCAGGCCTGGGAGTACGTCCCGCTCGGCCCGTTCCTCGGCAAGTCCTTCGCCACCTCCGTATCGGCGTGGGTGACACCGCTGGAGGCGCTGGAGTCGGCCCGCATCGCGCCCCCGGCGCGCGACTTCCCGCTGCTCCCCTATCTGGAGGACGCCGACGAGGAGGAGGCCGGCGGCCTCGACCTGCGGATCTCCGTCGCGATCAACGGGGAGGTGGTCGCCGAGCCGCCGTTCGCCACGATGTACTGGACGGCGGCCCAGATGCTGGCCCAGATGACGGTGAACGGCGCGTCGCTGCGCACCGGCGATCTGTACGGCTCCGGCACGGTCAGCGGCGCCGAGCCCGGCCAGCGCGGCTCCCTCCTGGAGCTGACCTGGAACGGCCGCGACCCGCTGGACCTCCCGGACGGCAAGCGCACCTTCCTGGAGGACGGCGACACGGTGACGATGACCGCCTGGGCCCCGGGTCCGGACGGCACCCGGGTGGGAATCGGCGAGGTCACGGGGCGGATCGTTCCCGCGTCATGATGCCGCCCGCCCCGGAGCTCACGCTCCCCGAGGAACTGCTGCTGCTCGCGCTGGACCCGCAGCGCGGCAAGCCGTACTGCCCCAACCGCTTCCTGGAGTACGCGACGGCCGGCGCGGTCCTACGGGAGCTGGAGCTCCAGGGCCGGGTCACCGGGCAGGGCGGCAGGATACGGGTGGTCAGCCCGCTCGCTCCCCCGGACCCGCTGCTCGCCCAGGTCCTGGGGAGCCTGTCCGCCCCGGCCGCGGGCGGGCTCGCGGGCGGCGTCGACACCCAGCGGTGGGTCCGGCAGAGCGGCCGGTACGTCGAGGAGCTCTGCCTGGAGCACCTGGTGCGCCGCTCCGTCCTGCGCAGGGAGACCCACCGCCTCCTCGGTCTGCTGCCGTACCACCGGCACCCGGCGGCGGACCCGGCCCTGTCGCTCGCCGTCCGCGACCGCTTCGCGGCCGCCGAGGCCGCCGGCTTCCAGGACCCGCGCGGCCGGACCCTGGCCGCCCTGGTCTCGGCGGTCGGCCTGTCGGGCGCGGTGGCCCGGGGCGGTCTGCGGGACCGTTGGGCGATGCGCGGCCTGGTGGACGAGGAGTGGACCGCACACGCGGTGTACCGGAACGTCCGCCAGGACCGGGCGAACCGGAACCGCAGAAGAAGCAGCAGCGGCGGCGGGGGCTCCGGGGACGGCTGACGGGGACGGGTGGGCCCCGGGCCGACCCGGGAGCCCGCTGGTCAGCGGTGCGCGGGGCGTTCGCACGTTCGGGGAGTCATGTCCTGTTCCCGACGGATACGCTGGACAGTCCCACGAGACTCTGCGTCATGGGAGCACTGATGAGCGTCGAACCCGAGGCCCCCGAGCCGCGGTGGGCGGTTCCGCCCGTGGGCGGCTGGACCGCCGATGACCTGGACACACTCCCGAATCTGCCTCCGCACACGGAGCTGATCGACGGGAGCCTTGTTTTCGTGAGTCCGCAGACCCTCTTCCACTCGCGGGCGGTCAGCTTTTTCGAATGGCAGCTGCAGTCGCTGGTGCCGTATGACCTTGAAGTCGTGCGCGAGTTCACCATCGACATCGACCGCTACAACCGGCCCGAACCCGATGTGATCGTCGTGGACGGCGAGATCATCCAGGACCCGAGCCAGATCCGCTTCCCCGCCGAGTCCGTACGGCTGGCCATCGAGGTTGTTTCCCCGGAATCCCTGACCCGGGACCGGGAGACCAAGCCCATGAAGTACGCGCGGGCGAAGATCCCGCACTACTGGCGGGTGGAGAACCACGACGGCCGGGCGGTGGTCTACGTCTTCGAGCTGGAGCCGGCGACCGGGGCCTACACCTCCACCGGCATCTTCCACGACCGAATGAAGGTCTCCGTCCCCTTCCCGGTCGATCTGGACCTCACCGCGATCACCGCGCGCCGCCGGGCGGCGGACCCGCAGTAGGTCCGTCCGCCGCCCGGCCCGTACCGCTCACTCGTACTCGGGCGGCTCCTCGTCCCAGCCGAACTCGGGGTCGGCTTCGGGGGCCGCCAGGGTCGCCGGGGCCGGTGCGGGGGCGGCTTCGCGGGCCGGGGACGGTTCCGCGGGGGCCGGTGCCCGGGTCTCCCCGAACGTCGCCAGCACCTCCAGCACCCCTTCCCCGTACGTCGCCAGCTTCTTCTCGCCCAGGCCGCTGATCCCGCCCAGCGCGGACACCGATTCCGGCCGCACCGTGGCGATCTCGCGCAGCGTCGCGTCGTGGAAGATGACGTACGCCGGGACGCCCTGCTCCTTCGCCTGGGCGCCCCGCCAGGCCCGCAGCGCCTCGAAGACCGGGACGGCCTCGGGAGCCAGCTCGGCGGCGGCCGCCTGCGACTTCGACTTGCGTTCGGCCTTCGTGGCGCGCGACGCGGGCTTCGGCGCCTCCTTGCGCAACAGCACCTCGCGCTGCCGGCCGAGCACCGAACCGCTCTCCTCCGTGAGCACCAGCGTGCCGTACTCGCCCTCGACCGCGATCAGCCCCTGGGCGAGCAGCTGCCGTACGACGCCGCGCCATTCGGCCTCGGCCAGCTCCTCGCCGATGCCGAAGACCGAGAGCTGGTCGTGGTCGAACTGGATGACCTTGGCCGTCTTGCGTCCGAGCAGGATGTCGATGATCTGGCCCGCGCCGAACTTCTGCCCGCGCTCCCGCTTCAGCCGCACCACGGTCGACAGCAGTTTCTGCGCGACCACCGTGCCGTCCCAGCTCTCGGGCGGGGTGAGGCAGGTGTCGCAGTTGCCGCAGTCCGCGGCGGTGGGTTCCTGGCCGAAGTACGTCAGCAGCTGGGCGCGGCGGCACCGGACCGTCTCGCACAGGGCCAGCATCGAGTCGAGGTGGGAGGCCGCGCGGCGGCGGAACGCCTCGTCGCCCTCGCCGCCCTGGATGAGCTTGCGCTGCTGGACGACGTCCTGGAGTCCGTACGCCATCCAGGCTGTGGACGGCTGCCCGTCGCGGCCGGCGCGGCCGGTCTCCTGGTAGTAGCCCTCGACCGATTTCGGCAGGTCGAGGTGGGCGACGAAGCGTACGTCCGGCTTGTCGATGCCCATGCCGAAGGCGATGGTCGCGACGACGACCAGGCCCTCCTCGCGCAGGAACCGGGACTGGTGGACGGCGCGCGTGCCCGCGTCGAGGCCCGCGTGGTACGGGACGGCCTCGATGCCGTTGCGGCAGAGGTACTCGGCGGTCTTCTCCGTCGAATTGCGCGAGAGGCAGTAGACGATGCCCGCGTCCCCGGCGTGCTCGTCCTTCAGGAAGGAGAGCAGCTGCTTCTTCGGGTCGGCCTTCGGCACGATCCGGTACTGGATGTTGGGCCGGTCGAAACTGGCGACGAAGTGCTTGGCGTCGGGCATGCCCAGGCGCTGGGTGATCTCCTGGTGCGTGGCGTCGGTCGCGGTCGCCGTCAGGGCGATGCGCGGTACGTCGGGCCAGCGCTCGCCGAGGACGGAGAGGGTCAGATAGTCCGGGCGGAAGTCGTGACCCCACTGGGCCACGCAGTGCGCCTCGTCGATCGCGAAGACGGAGATCTCGCCGCGCGAGAGCAGCGCGAGCGTGGAGTCCAGGCGGAGCCGCTCCGGGGCCAGGTAGAGCAGGTCAAGCTCACCGGCGGCGAACTGGGCCTCCATCGAGCGGCGCTCGTCGAAGTCCTGCGTGGAGTTGATGAAGCCGGCCCGCACCCCGAGCGCCCGCAGCGCGTCCACCTGGTCCTGCATCAGGGCGATCAGGGGTGAGACGACGATGCCCGTACCCGCTCTGACCAGGGCCGGGATCTGGTAGCAGAGGGACTTGCCGCCACCGGTCGGCATGAGCACGACGGCGTCCCCGCCCGTCACCACGTGGTCGACGATCGCTTCCTGCTCGCCGCGGAACGCCTCGTACCCGAACACCTTGTGCAGCGTCCGCCGCGCGTCGCTCTCGGTCACATCCATGGTCCCGCCCGTCGTGCCCATCGCTCTGTCCCCCGGGTCCGTCCCGCGTCCTGCGTATTGCCGTCGTCCCCTGCCACGATAGGCGCCGCCTACGACAACGCCGGACGGGCTTGACTTCTCAAGCCCGTCCGGCGCGGTCCCGGCTGTGCGGCGTGTGCGCTACCTCACGAACACTCCCGCCTGGCTCGCCAGGTCCAGGAAGTACTGCGGGGCCAGGCCCAGCACCAGCGTGACCGCGACTCCGACCGCGATCGTCGTCATCGTCAGCGGGGACGGGACGGCGACCGTGGGGCCGTCCGCCTTCGGCTCGCTGAAGAACATCAGCACGATGACCCGGATGTAGAAGAACGCGGCGATGGCCGAGGAGATCACACCGACCACGACCAGTCCGCCCGCGCCGCCGTCCGCCGCGGCCTTGAACACGGCGAACTTTCCGGAGAAGCCGGAGGTGAGCGGGATACCGGCGAAGGCCAGCAGGAACACCGCGAAGACCGCGGCGACCAGCGGCGAGCGCCGGCCGAGCCCGGCCCACTTCGACAGGTGCGTGGCCTCGCCGCCCGCGTCGCGCACCAGGGTGACGACGGCGAACGCGCCGACCGTCACGAAGGAGTACGCGCCCAGGTAGAAGAGGACCGACGAGATACCGTCCGGGGTCGTCGCGATCACACCGGCGAGGATGAATCCGGCGTGGGCGATGGAGGAGTAGGCCAGCAGCCGCTTGATGTCGGTCTGGGTGATGGCGACGATCGCACCGCCCAGCATCGTGACGATCGCGACGGCCCACATGACCGGGCGCCAGTCCCAGGCGAGGCCCGGCAGCACCACGTACAGCAGGCGCAGCAGCGCGCCGAACGCGGCGACCTTGGTGGCCGCGGCCATGAAGCCGGTGACCGGGGTCGGGGCGCCCTGGTAGACGTCCGGGGTCCACATGTGGAACGGGACGGCGCCGACCTTGAAGAGCAGCCCGGTGAGGATCATCGCGCCGCCGATCAGGAGCAGCACGTCGTTGCCCATGGTGTCGGCGAGTGCCGGGTCGATCCGGGTGACGGAGCCGTCGACCACGTTGGCGATGGCCGCGTACGAGACGGAGCCCGCGTACCCGTAGAGCAGGGCGATCCCGAAGAGCAGGAACGCCGAGGAGAAGGCGCCGAGCAGGAAGTACTTCACCGCGGCCTCCTGCGACATCAGCCGCTTGCGGCGGGCGACGGCGCACAGGAGGTAGAGCGGGAGGGAGAAGACCTCCAGGGCCACGAAGAGCGTCAGCAGATCGTTGGCCGCGGGGAAGACCAGCATGCCGGCCACCGAGAAGAGGACCAGCGGAAAGACCTCGGTGGTGGTGAATCCGGCCTTGACCGCCGCCTTCTCGCTGTCGCTGCCGGGGACCGAGGCGGCCTGGGCGGCGAAGGAGTCGACGTGGTTGCCGTGCGAGGCGGGGTCGAGCCGCCGCTCGGCGAAGGTGAAGACGGCCACCAGCGAGGTCAGCAGGATGGTGCCCTGCAGGAACAGCGTCGGCCCGTCGATCGCGATGGCGCCCATCGCGGCGATGTGCGCCTTCGTCGTGCCGTATCCGCCGGCCGCCAGTCCGACGACCGCGGCGAACGCGGCGGCCAGCGCGACGACCGTGAGGAAGACCTGCGTGTAATAACGGGCCCGGCGCGGCACGAAGGCCTCGACGAGTACGCCCACGACGGCGACACCGATCACAATGAGGACCGGGGCCAGCTGGGTGTACTCGATGACCGGTGCCTTGAACTTCTCGACCGGGGCGGCCGATGTCACCCCGCCCGCCGTTGTCCACAGGCTGTGGACAGCTGTTGCGCTCACTTGGCGGCCTCCACCTCAGGCTGGGGGTCCTTCTTCTGGACGTCCGACATGGTGTGCTGCACCGCCGGGTTGACGATCTCGGTCAGCGGCTTCGGATAGACACCCAGGAAGAGCAGCAGCGCGATCAGCGGAAGGACCACCACCAGCTCCCGGACCTTGAGGTCCGCCATGCCCTGGACCTCGGCCTTCACCGGGCCCGTCATCGTCCGCTGGTAGAGGACGAGGACGTAGAGCGCGGCGAGCACGATGCCGGTCGTGGCGATGATGCCCGCCGCCGGATACGCGCTGAACGCGCCGACCAGGACCAGGAACTCACTGACGAACGGGGCGAGTCCGGGCAGCGACAGGGTGGCCAGACCGCCGATCAGGAAGGTGCCGGCCAGGATGGGCGCCACCTTCTGCACTCCGCCGTAGTCGGCGATGAGCCGCGAACCGCGGCGGGTGATCAGGAAGCCCGCCACCAGCATCAGCGCGGCGGTCGAGATGCCGTGGTTGACCATGTAGAGCGTGGCGCCGGACTGGCCCTGGCTGGTCATCGCGAAGATGCCCAGGATGATGAAGCCGAAGTGCGAGATCGACGCGTAGGCGATCAGCCGCTTGATGTCGCGCTGGCCGACGGCGAGCAGCGCCCCGTACACGATGCTGATCAGCGCCAGGACGATGATCACCGGCGTCGCCCACTTGCTGGCCTCCGGGAAGAGCTGGAGGCAGAAGCGGAGCATCGCGAACGTGCCGACCTTGTCGACGACCGCGGTGATCAGGACGGCGACCGGGGAGGTCGCCTCGCCCATGGCGTTGGGCAGCCAGGTGTGCAGCGGCCACAGCGGGGCCTTCACCGCGAAGGCGAAGAAGAACCCGAGGAAGAGCCAGCGCTCCGTGCTGGTCGCCATGGAGAGCGAGCCGTTGGCGCGGGCCTCGGCGATCTCGGAGAGCGAGAACGTCCCCGCGACCACGTAGAGCCCGATCACGGCGGCCAGCATGATGAGGCCGCCGACGAGGTTGTAGAGCAGGAACTTGACCGCGGCGTACGAGCGTTGCGCCGCCGCGTTCTCGTCGCTGCCGCTGTGCGCCCGGTCCCCGAAGCCGCCGATGAGGAAGTACATCGGGATGAGCATGGCTTCGAAGAGGATGTAGAAGAGGAAGACGTCGGTGGCCTCGAAGGAGAGGATCACCATCGCTTCGACCATCAGGATCAGGGCGAAGAAGCCCTGGGTCGGGCGCCAGCGCGAGGACTTCCACGTGGCGGAGCCACTATCGGATACAGCCAGAGGGTCGGCGTCGTGCCAGCCGGCCAGGATGACGAAGGGGATCAGCAGGGCGGTGAGCGCCATGAGCGCCACCCCGATGCCGTCCACACCCAGTTCGTACCGGACGCCGAAGTCCTTGATCCAGGCGTGCGATTCGGTGAGCTGGTAGCGGTCGCCGCCGGGCTCGAAGCGGGCGAGCGCGATGCCCGCCAGCACGAGTGTGGCCAGCGAGAAGACCAGCGCCAGCCATTTGGCGGCGGTGCGCCGGGCGGCCGGGACGGCGGCGGTGGCGACCGCGCCGATCGCCGGGAGCGCCGCCGTCGCTGTCAGGAGGGGAAAGGACATGGTGATCAGACCGCCCTCATCAGCAGGGTCGCGGCGATGAGAACCGCCGTACCGCCGAACATCGAGACCGCGTAGGAGCGGGCGTAGCCGTTCTGCAGCTTGCGCAGCCGGCCGGAGAGCCCGCCCATCGAGGCCGCCGTGCCGTTGACGACGCCGTCGACCAGGGTGTGGTCGACGTACACCAGGGAGCGGGTGAGGTGCTCGCCGCCGCGGACCAGGACCACGTGGTTGAAGTCGTCCTGGAGGAGATCGCGGCGGGCGGCCCGGGTGAGCAGCGAGCCGCGCGGGGCGACGACCGGCACGGGCTTGCGGCCGTACATCGCCCAGGCGATGGCGACGCCGATGACGAGCACCACCATGGTGGCGGCGGTGACCGTCGTGGCGCTGACCGGCGCGTGTCCGTGGCTGTGGCCGGTGACCGGCTCCAGCCAGTTCAGGAAGCGGTCGCCGATGGAGAAGAAGCCTCCGGCGAAGACCGAACCGAACGCCAGGATGATCATGGGGATGGTCATCGACTTCGGGGACTCGTGCGGATGCGGCTCGTGGCCCTCCGCGTCGGGCTGCCAGCGCTTCTCGCCGAAGAACGTCAGCAGCATCACGCGCGTCATGTAGAACGCGGTGATCGCGGCGCCCAGCAGGGCCACCGAGCCGAGGATCCAGCCCTCGGTGCCGCCCTTGGCGAAGGCCGCCTCGATGATCTTGTCCTTGGAGAAGAAGCCGGACAGGCCGGGGAAGCCGATGATCGCCAGATAGCCGAGACCGAAGGTGATGAAGGTGACCGGCATGTACTTCCGCAGGCCGCCGAACTTCCTCATGTCGACCTCGTCGTTCATGCCGTGCATGACCGAACCGGCGCCGAGGAAGAGCCCGGCCTTGAAGAAGCCGTGCGTCACCAGGTGCATGATCGCGAAGACGTAGCCGATCGGGCCGAGCCCGGCGGCCAGGATCATGTAGCCGATCTGCGACATCGTCGACCCGGCGAGGGCCTTCTTGATGTCGTCCTTCGCACAACCGACGATCGCACCGAAGAGCAGCGTGACCGCTCCGACGACCACGACGACCAGCTGCGCGTCCGGCGCGGCGTTGAAGATCGCGCCGGACCTGACGATGAGGTACACACCCGCGGTCACCATGGTCGCGGCGTGGATGAGGGCCGAGACCGGGGTCGGGCCCTCCATCGCGTCACCGAGCCAGGACTGCAGCGGCACCTGGGCCGACTTGCCGCAGGCCGCGAGCAGCAGCATCAGCCCGATCGCCGTCAGCTTGCCCTCGCTCGTCTGCCCCGTCGCTTCGAGGACGGGGCCGAAGGCGAAGGTGCCGAAGGTGGTGAACATCAGCATGATCGCGATCGACAGACCCATGTCACCGACGCGGTTGACCAGGAATGCCTTCTTGGCGGCCGTGGCCGCGCTGGGCTTGTGCTGCCAGAAGCCGATGAGCAGGTACGACGCCAGACCGACGCCCTCCCACCCGACGTACAGCAGCAGGTAGTTGTCGGCGATGACCAGGATCAGCATCGCCGCGAGGAAGAGGTTCAGATAGCCGAAGAAGCGGCGCCGGCGCTCGTCGTGCGCCATGTAGCCGATCGAGTAGATGTGGATCAGGGTGCCCACACCGGTGATCAGCAGCACGAACGTCATCGACAACTGGTCGAGCTGGAAGGCCACATCGGCCTGGAAGCCCTCGACCGGGATCCAGCTGAACAGCTTCTGGTGCAGCGCCCGGTCCTCCGCGCCCTTCCCCAGCATGTCGAGGAAGAGCACGACACCGATGACGAACGACACGGCGGCGAGCAGGGTGCCGACCCAGTGTCCGGCGCGGTCCAGCCGTCGGCCGCCGCAGAGCAGGACCGCCGCTCCGAGCAGAGGCGCCGCGACGAGCAGCGCGATCAGGTTCTCCACGATTCAACGTCCCCTTACAGCTTCATCAGGCTGGCGTCGTCGACCGAGGCCGAGTGGCGGGAACGGAACACCGACACGATGATCGCGAGCCCGACCACGACCTCCGCCGCGGCGACGACCATCGTGAAGAAGGCGATGATCTGGCCGTCGAGATTGCCGTGCATCCGGGAGAAGGTGACGAACGCGAGGTTGCAGGCGTTGAGCATCAGCTCCACGCACATGAACACCACGATCGCGTTCCGCCGGATCAGCACCCCGGCCGCACCGATGGTGAACAGCAGGGCTGCGAGATAGAGGTAGTTGACCGGATTCACTTGGCGACCTCCTCTTCTTCGTTGTCACGGCCGAGCCGTTCCTCGGAGCGCTGCTCCAGCGCCTTGAGCCGGTCCAGCGACTCGTTCGACACATCGCGGATCTGGCCTCGGTTGCGCAGCGTCTGCATGACGGTGAGCTCGGAGGGCGTGCCGTCCGGGAGCAGACCCGGGATGTCCACGGCGTTGTGCCGGGCGTAGACACCGGGGGCGGGCAGCGGCGGCAGCTGCTTTCCGCGTACGCGCTCCTCGGACATCTCCCGCTGGTTCTTGGCCCGTTCGGTGCGCTCCCGGTGGGTGAGCACCATCGCGCCGACCGTCGCCGTGATCAGCAGGGCGCCGGTGATCTCGAAGGCGAAGACGTACTTGGTGAAGATGAGGCTGGCCAGCCCCTCGACGTTTCCGCCGTGCTCGGTGTTGGCGGTGCCGAGTCCGTTGAAGCTGTTCAGCGAGGCGTTGCCGATACCCGCGATGAGCAGGACGCCGAAGCCGAGCCCGCAGCCGGCGGCCAGCCAGCGCTGCCCCTTCAGGGTCTCCTTCAGCGAGTCGGCCGCGGTGACACCGACGAGCATGACCACGAAGAGGAACAGCATCATGATCGCGCCGGTGTAGACGACGACCTGGACGATGCCCAGGAAGTAGGCGCCGTTGGCGAGGTAGAACACCGCAAGGACGATCATGGTCCCGGCGAGGCTCAGCGCGCTGTGCACGGCCTTCTTCATCAGTACGGTGGACAGCGCGCCGATCACGGCGACGATGCCGAGCACCCAGAACTGGACGGCCTCACCGGTCGAGGTCTGGGAGGCCGCAGCGGCCAGGGCGGTCATGCGCCCACCCCCTGCGCCGAGCCGTTGTTCTCGCTGTGCGCGTCGGCCGGCTTCTCGCCCTTGGAGACGGCGACCTGGGGCTCCGTACCAGGCGCAGCCTCGGTGACGAGGCCCCGGTAGTAGTCCTGTTCGTCCATCCCGGGGAAGATCGCGTGCGGGGTGTCGACCATGCCCTCCTCCAGACCCGCGAGCAACTCGTCCTTGGTGTAGATGAGGCTCTCGCGGGTGGTGTTGGCGAGCTCGAACTCATTGGTCATCGTCAGCGCCCGGGTCGGGCAGGCCTCGATGCACAGTCCGCAGAGAATGCAGCGCGCGTAATTGATCTGGTAGACGCGGCCGTAGCGCTCACCCGGGGAGTAGCGCTCCTCGTCGGTGTTGTCCGCGCCCTCGACGTAGATCGCGTCCGCCGGGCAGGCCCAGGCGCACAGCTCGCAGCCGACGCACTTCTCCAGACCGTCCGGGTGACGGTTGAGCTGATGCCGGCCGTGGAAGCGCGGCGCCGTCATCTTCGGCGTTTCCGGATACTGCTCGGTCAGCCGCTTCTTGAACATGGCCTTGAAGGTCACGCCGAAGCCGGCGACGGGGTTCTGGAACTTCTCCCCGGAGGACCCCGAGGACCCCGAGGGCTCTGATGACTCAGACACCGTCCGCCTCCTTTCCGTCACTCGGATGTTCGTCACTCTGAGTATCCGACTCACCACTGACAACGAGCTCCCGCTCGCCCCGCGGCCTGCGGCGCGGCACCGGCGGCAGGGTCTGTCCGGGCAGCGGCGGCACCGGGAACCCGCCCGCCATCGGGTCGAACGCCGGCTCCGGTCCGGCCTCCGCCTCGGCGGCCCGGCCCTTCTTGTCGCGGAAGATGTCGGCGACGAAGGAGATCAGCAGGATCGCGATCACGGCCCCGGCCACGTACAGCACGATCTTCGTGAAGTCGTAGCCCTCGTTGCGCAGCGCCCGCACCGTCGCGACCAGCATCAGCCAGACCACGGAGACCGGGATCAGGACCTTCCAGCCGAGCTTCATCAGCTGGTCGTAACGGACCCGGGGCAGCGTGCCGCGCAGCCAGATGAAGAAGAACAGCAGCAGCTGGACCTTGATGACGAACCAGAGCATCGGCCACCAGCCGTGGTTCGCGCCCTCCCAGAAGGTGCTGATCGGCCACGGGGCCCGCCAGCCGCCCAGGAACAGGGTCGTGGAGACCGCGGAGACGGTGACCATGTTGACGTACTCGGCGAGCATGAACATCGCGAACTTGATCGACGAGTACTCGGTGTTGAAGCCGCCGACCAGGTCGCCCTCGGACTCCGGCATGTCGAACGGGGCACGGTTGGTCTCGCCGACCATCGTGACGATGTAGATGATGAAGGAGACCGGCAGCAGGATGATGAACCAGCGGTCGTGCTGCGCCTCCACGATCTTCGAGGTCGACATCGACCCGGAGTAGAGGAAGACCGAGGCGAACGCGGCGCCCATCGCGATCTCGTAGCTGATCATCTGCGCGCAGGAGCGCAGACCGCCGAGGAGCGGGTACGTCGATCCGGACGACCAGCCGGCCAGCACGATGCCGTAGATCCCGACCGAGGCGACCGCGAGGATGTAGAGCATCGCGATCGGCAGGTCGGTGAGCTGCATCGAGGTGCGGTGCCCGAAGATCGAGACCTCGTTGCCGGACGGTCCGAACGGGATCACCGCAATCGCCATGAACGCCGGGATGGCGGCGACGATCGGGGCGAGCACGTACACGACCTTGTCGGCCCGCCTGACGACGACGTCCTCCTTCAGCATCAGCTTGATGCCGTCGGCGAGCGACTGGAGCATGCCCCAGGGTCCGTGCCGGTTGGGGCCGATGCGCAGCTGCATCCAGGCGACGACCTTGCGCTCCCACACGATGGAGAAGAGCACGGTCACCATCAGGAACGCGAAGCAGAACACCGCCTTGATGACGACGAGCCACCACGGGTCGGTGCCGAACATCGACAGGTCCTCGGCGGCGAGCACGGCACTGTGCGGTGCCGCGGCCAGTTGAGCGAAGGCACTCACGCCCCCACCTCCGGTGTGACGTCGGGAGTACCCGGTGCGGCGGGGCCGATCCGGACCGGACCGCCGGGCCGGGCGCCGGTGTCGGCCGGGACGCCCCGCCCGACGGAGTTCAGCGGCACCCAGACCACCCGGTCCGGCATGTCGGTGACCTTCAACGGGAATGCGACGCTGCCCGCCGGACCGGTGACGGCCAGCAGATCTCCGTCCTTCACACCCGTCTCGGCCGCGGTGGTCGCGGACAGCCGGGCGACCGCGGCGTGCCGGGTGCCGGCCAGCGCCTCGTCGCCCTCCTGGAGCCGGCCCAGGTCGAGCAGCATCCGGTGGCCCGCGAGGATGGCCTCGCCGTCGCCGGGCCTGGGCAGCGGCCGGGCCGGCTCGTTCGGTTCGGTGGCGTGCGCCCCGGTCCAGCCGCCGAGCCGGTCCAGCTCGCGGCGTACGGATTTCAGGTCCGGCAGCGCGAAGCGACCGGCTCCGTCGGCGCCGGTGACGCGGTCCATCGCGTCGGCCAGCATGTGCAGCACCCGGGCGTCGCCCGGCGCGGGCGTGCGCGTCATCTGCTCGGGCTTCAGCGCCGCCTCGAACATCCGAGCCCTGCCCTCCCAGTTGAGGAAGGTGCCGGACTTCTCGGCCACCGCGGCGACCGGGAAGACCACATCGGCGCGCTCGGTGACCTCGCTCGGCCGCAGCTCCAGCGAGACCAGGAAGCCGACCTGGTCCAGTGCCTCCAGGGCCCGTGCCGGGTCCGGCAGGTCCACGGTCTCGACCCCGGCGACGAGCAGCGCGCCCAGTTCGCCGGTGGCCGCGGCCTCGACGATCTGGCCGGTGTCGCGGCCGAAGCGGGACGGGAGTTCGGCGACGCCCCAGGCGGCCGCCACCTCGCCCCTGGCCCGCGGGTCGGTCGCCGGACGGCCGCCGGGCAGCAGCGACGGAAGGGCGCCCGCCTCCACCGCGCCGCGCTCGCCGGCCCGGCGCGGGATCCACACCAGCGCGGCTCCGGTCGCGGTGGCCGTCCGTGCCGCGGCGGTGAGCCCGCCCGGCACCGCGGCCAGCCGCTCACCGACCACGATCACGGCGCCCTCGCCGCGCAGCGCCTCGGCCGCCGCGGCTCCGTCGCCGTCGAGCCCGACACCGCCCGCGATGGCGTCCAGCCACTCGGTCTCGGTGCCGGGGGCGGCGGGAAGCAGCGTGCCGCCCGCCTTCTCCAGGCCTCGGGTGGCGTGCGAGGCGACCGCGAAGGTGCGCTGTCCGTGCTTGCGGTTCGCCTTGCGCAGCCGCAGGAAGACGCCGGGCGCCTCCTCCTCCGACTCGAACCCGACCAGCAGCACCGTCGGGGCCTTCTCCAGCGAGGTGTACGTGACACCCGCGCCGTCCAGGTCCCGGCCGCGCCCGGCCACGCGGGCGGCCAGGAAGTCGGCCTCCTCGCTGCTGTGGACCCGGGCCCGGAAGTCGATGTCGTTGGTGTCCAGCGCGACCCGGGCGAACTTGCTGTACGCGTAGGCGTCCTCGACGGTCAGCCGGCCGCCGGTGAGCACGCCCGTCCGGCCGCGCGCGGCGGAGAGGCCGGCGGCCGCGGCGGCCAGCGCCTCGGGCCAGCTCGCCGGTTCCAGGACGCCGTCCGCGTTGCGCACCAGCGGAGTGGTGAGCCGGTCCCGCTGCTGTGCGTAGCGGAAGCCGAAGCGGCCCTTGTCGCAGACCCACTCCTCGTTGACCTCGGGGTCGTTGGCGGCGAGCCGCCGCATGACCTTGCCGCGCCGGTGGTCGGTGCGGGTCGCGCAGCCGCCCGCGCAGTGCTCGCACACCGACGGCGAGGACACCAGGTCGAAGGGGCGGGAGCGGAATCGGTACGCCGCCGAGGTCAGTGCCCCGACCGGGCAGATCTGGATGGTGTTCCCGGAGAAGTACGACTCGAAGGGGTCGCCCTCGCCCGTACCGACCTGCTGGAGCGCACCGCGCTCCAGGAGCTCGATCATCGGGTCGCCCGCCACCTGGTTGGAGAACCGGGTGCAGCGCGCGCAGAGCACGCACCGCTCACGGTCCAGCAGCACCTGGGTGGAGATCGGGACGGGCTTCTCGAAGGTCCGCTTCTTGCCGTCGAAGCGGGAGTCGGAGCCGCCGTGCGACATCGCCTGGTTCTGCAGCGGGCACTCGCCGCCCTTGTCGCAGACCGGGCAGTCCAGCGGGTGGTTGATGAGCAGCAGCTCCATCACACCCTTCTGGGCCTTCTCGGCGACCGGCGAGGTGAGCTGCGACCTCACCACCATGCCGTCGGTGCAGGTGATGGTGCAGGACGCCATCGGCTTGCGCTGGCCCTCGACCTCGACGATGCACTGGCGGCAGGCGCCGGCCGGGTCGAGGAGCGGGTGGTCGCAGAAGCGCGGGATCTCGATCCCGAGGAGTTCGGCGGCCCGGATGACCAGGGTGCCCTTGGGCACGCTGATCTCGATGCCGTCGATGGTCAGCGTGACCAGGTCCTCGGGCGGGATGGCCGCCTCGCCGCCCCCGGAGGGCGCACTCGTGGTGACTGTCATGCGTTCACCCCCTGGTGAGCGTTCTTGTCGTCGGCCCAGACGGTCGACCTGGCGGGATCGAAGGGGCAGCCCTTGCCCGTGATGTGCTGCTCGTACTCCTCGCGGAAGTACTTCAGCGAGGAGAAGATCGGCGAGGCGGCTCCGTCGCCGAGGGCGCAGAAGGACTTGCCGTTGATGTTGTCGGCGATGTCGTTCAGCTTGTCGAGGTCGGCCATCTGTCCCTTGCCGGCCTCGATGTCGCGGAGCAACTGGACCAGCCAGTAGGTGCCTTCGCGGCAGGGCGTGCACTTCCCGCAGGACTCGTGGGCGTAGAACTCGGTCCAGCGGGTGACCGCCCGCACGACACAGGTCGTCTCGTCGAAGCACTGGAGCGCCTTGGTGCCGAGCATGGAACCGGCGGCGCCGACGCCCTCGTAGTCGAGCGGTACGTCGAGGTGCTCGTCGGTGAACATCGGGGTCGACGAGCCGCCCGGGGTCCAGAACTTCAGCCGGTGGCCGGGGCGCATGCCGCCGCTCATGTCGAGCAGCTGGCGCAGCGTGATGCCGAGCGGCGCCTCGTACTGTCCGGGGCCCGCGACATGCCCGCTGAGCGAGTACAGCGTGAAGCCGGGGGACTTCTCGCTGCCCATCGACTTGAACCAGTCCTTGCCCCGGTTCAGGATCGCGGGAACCGAGGCGATGGACTCGACGTTGTTCACCACAGTGGGGCAGGCGTACAGACCGGCGACCGCAGGGAAGGGGGGTCGCAGCCGGGGCTGGCCACGCCGTCCTTCGAGAGAGTCGAGCAGTGCGGTTTCCTCACCACAGATGTACGCGCCGGCACCGGCGTGCACCGTGAGTTCCAGATCGAGCCCTGAGCCCAGGATGTTCGTCCCCAGATAACCCGCCTCGTACGCCTCTCGTACGGCCTCGTGCAGACGTCGCAGCACGGGGACGACCTCACCGCGCAAGTAGATGAACGCGTGCGACGAACGGATCGCGTAACAGGCGATCACGATGCCCTCGATGAGGCTGTGCGGGTTGGCGAACAGGAGCGGGATGTCCTTGCAGGTGCCCGGTTCCGATTCGTCGGCGTTGACAACTAGATAGTGCGGTTTGCCGTCGCCCTGCGGGATGAACTGCCACTTCATCCCGGTGGGGAAGCCCGCGCCGCCGCGGCCGCGCAGGCCGGAGTCCTTGACGTAGGCGATGAGGTCGTCCGGTGACATGGCGAGGGCCTTGCGCAGTCCCTCGTATCCCTCGTGGCGCCGGTAGGTCTCCAGGGTCCAGGATTCCGGCTGGTCCCAGAAGGCGGAGAGGACGGGGGTGAGCAGTTTCTCGGGGCTGCCCCCGTTTCCGTTGCCGCTTCCGTTGTCGTTGATCTCGGTCGCCAACGTCATCACTCCCCCTCCTCGGCAGCCGGGCCGGCCGGGTGGTCCGGATCCTGCGGGGCGGCGGCGTGGCCGGACTCGCCGCGCGGGGCGCTGCCGCGCGGCGCGACGACGCGCGGGTGCGGCTCCTCGCCCTTGGCGAGCCGGAGGCCGATCAGCGAGGCGGGGCCCGCGCCGCCGGATGCCTCGACGGCACCGGGGCGCTCGTCGGGGAAGCCGGCCAGGATCCGGGCGGTCTCCTTGTACGAGCAGAGCGGGGCGCCGCGGGTGGGTTCGACGGTGCGCCCGGCGATCAGGTCGTCGACCAGGCGGGTCGCGCTCTCGGGCGTCTGGTTGTCGAAGAACTCCCAGTTGACCATCACCACGGGTGCGAAGTCGCAGGCCGCGTTGCACTCGATGTGTTCGAGGGTGATCTTCCCGTCCACAGTTGTCATATCGGGCCCGTCGTTGCCGACGCCGAGGTGCTCCTTGAGCCGGTCGAAGATGGCGTCGCCGCCCATCACCGCGCACAGGGTGTTGGTGCAGACACCGACCTGGTAGTCACCGCCGGCCCTGCGCCGGTACATCGTGTAGAAGGTGGCGACCGCGGTGACCTCGGCGGTGGTGAGGCCGAGCAGCTCGGCGCAGAACGCCATGCCCGTACGGGAGACGTAGCCCTCCTCGGACTGCACCAGGTGCAGCAGGGGCAGCAGGGCGGAGCGGCTGTCGGGGTAGCGGGCGATCACCTCCTTCGCGTCCGCTTCGAGCCTGGCGCGCACCTCGGCCGGGTAGGCGGGGGCGGGGAGCTGCGGCATCCCCAGACTGACTTCCTGACGTGCTTCGGTCACCGGTCGACGCCTCCCATCACGGGGTCGATGGACGCGACGGCGACGATGACGTCGGCGACCTGGCCGCCCTCGCACATCGCCGCCATGGCCTGGAGGTTGGTGAAGGACGGGTCGCGGAAGTGGACCCGGTAGGGGCGGGTGCCGCCGTCCGAGACGACATGCACGCCGAGTTCGCCCTTGGGCGACTCGACCGCGGTGTACGTCTGTCCGGCCGGGACCCGGAAGCCCTCGGTCACCAGCTTGAAGTGGTGGATCAGGGCCTCCATGGAGGTGCCCATGATCTTCTTGATGTGGTCGAGCGAGTTGCCGAGCCCGTCCGGACCGAGCGCGAGCTGGGCCGGCCAGGCGATCTTCTTGTCGGCGACCATCACGGGGCCGGGGGCGAGCCGGTCGATGCACTGCTCGACGATCCGCAGCGACTGGCGCATCTCCTCCAGGCGGACGAGGAAGCGGCCGTAGGCGTCGCAGCTGTCGGCGGTGGGGATGTCGAACTCGTAGTTCTCGTA
Organism: Streptomyces sp. NPDC059832; assembly: GCF_042731715.1. NCBI lineage: Bacteria > Bacillati > Actinomycetota > Actinomycetes > Kitasatosporales > Streptomycetaceae > Streptomyces > Streptomyces sp. NPDC059832. Next base: position 415,259 of record NZ_JBHWIY010000003.1, read on the forward strand.
CCCGCAGTAGGGGTCGGTCTTGCGCAGGTCGTGCGGGAGCCCGGCGGAGCGCAGCATCGGTCCGGTGACGCCGAGGGCCATGCAGCCGGTCAGGTCGAGATAGCCGACGTCCTGCATACGGGCCTTGAAGATGGGGTTGCCGGTGGCGAGCTTGTCGTACTCCGGCAGGTTCTTCTTCATGGTCTTCACGAACTCGCGCAGCTGGTCGATCGCGCCGGGCGGCAGGTCCTGGGCGAGTCCGCCGGGGCGGATGAACGCGTGGTTCATGCGCAGGCCGGTGATCAGCTCGAAGAGATCGAGAACGAGTTCACGATCGCGGAAGCCGTAGATCATGATCGTGGTGGCGCCGAGCTCCATGCCGCCGGTGGCGATGCACACCAGGTGCGAGGAGATCCGGTTGAGCTCCATCAGGAGCACGCGCAGGATGCTGGCCCGGTCGGGGATCTGGTCCTCGATGCCGAGGAGCTTCTCGACGCCCAGGCAGTACGCCGCCTCGTTGAAGAAGGGCGTCAGATAATCCATGCGCGTGACGAAGGTGGTGCCCTGCGTCCAGTTCCGGAATTCGAGGTTCTTCTCGATGCCGGTGTGGAGGTAGCCGATGCCGCAGCGGGCCTCGGTGACGGTCTCGCCGTCGATCTCCAGGATCAGCCGCAGCACGCCGTGCGTGGAGGGGTGCTGGGGACCCATGTTGACGATGATGCGCTCGTCGTCGGACTTGACCGCGGACTCGACGACCTCGTCCCAGTCGCCGCCGGTGACTGTATATACAGTCCCCTCGGTCGTCGCCCGGGGCGTTGCGTGGGGAGTAGACATCAGGAGTACGACCTCCGCTGGTCCGGAGCCGGGATCTGGGCGCCCTTGTACTCGACGGCGATGCCGCCGAGCGGATAGTCCTTGCGCTGCGGGAAGCCCTGCCAGTCGTCCGGCATCATGATCCGGGTGAGGGCGGGGTGCCCGTCGAAGATGAGCCCGAAGAAGTCGTAGGTCTCGCGCTCGTGCCAGTCGTTCGTCGGATAGACCGCGACGAGGGACGGGATGTGCGGATCGCTGTCCGGGGCCGACACCTCCAGGCGGATCAGCCGGCCGTGCGTGAGCGAGCGCAGGTGGTAGACGGCGTGCAGCTCACGGCCCTTGTCGCCGAGGAAGTGGACGCCGCTCACCCCCGTACAGAGCTCGAAGCGCAGCGCCGGGTCGTCGCGCAGGGTCCGTGCGACCCGGACGAGGTGCTCGCGGGCGATGTGGAAGGTGAGTTCGCCGCGGTCGACGACGGTCTTCTCGATGGCGTTGGCGGGAAGCAGGTCCTGTTCCTCCAGGGCCCCTTCGAGCTCGTCGGCGACTTCGTCGAACCAGCCGCCGTACGGACGGGACGTGGCGCCCGGCAGGGTCACGGTGCGGACGAGGCCGCCGTAGCCGGAGGTGTCACCGCCGTTGTCGGCGCCGAACATGCCCTTGCGTACGCCGATGACCTCGCCGGTCTCGTCGCGCGGCGCGGGCACGCCGTTGTTGTTGCTCTGTTCGTCGTGGTTGTCGTTCCCGCTCATCGCAGCAGCCCCTTCATCTCGATCAGGGGCAGTGCCTTGAGTGCCGCGTCCTCCGCCTCGCGGGCGGCCTCCTCCGCGTTGACCCCGAGCTTGGAGCTCTGGATCTTCTGGTGGAGCTTGAGGATCGCGTCCATCAGCATCTCGGGCCGCGGCGGACAACCCGGCAAATAGATGTCAACCGGAACAATATGATCAACACCCTGAACAATGGCGTAATTGTTGAACATTCCGCCTGATGATGCACAAACCCCCATGGAGATCACCCACTTGGGGTTGGGCATCTGGTCGTAGACCTGCCGCAGGACGGGAGCCATCTTCTGGCTGACCCGTCCTGCCACGATCATCAGATCCGCCTGCCGCGGCGATCCGCGGAAGACCTCCATCCCGAAACGGGCCAGGTCGTAGCGCCCGGCCCCGGTCGTCATCATCTCGATGGCGCAACAGGCGAGGCCGAAGGTGGCGGGGAAGACGGAGGACTTCCGTACCCAGCCGGCGGCCTGCTCGACAGTGGTCAGCACGAAGCCGCTGGGCAGCTTCTCTTCGAGTCCCATGGTGTGCCCCTCAGCCCCTCAGTCCCATTCCAGGCCGCCGCGACGCCACACATACGCGTAGGCGACGAAGACGGTGAGCACGAAGAGCAGCATCTCCACGAGCCCGAAGATCCCCAGGGCGTCGAAGGTGACCGCCCAGGGATAGAGGAAGACGATCTCGATGTCGAAGACGATGAAGAGCATCGCCGTCAGGTAGTACTTGATGGGGAAGCGGCCGCCTCCGGCTGGAGTGGGGGTGGGTTCGATACCGCACTCGTACGCTTCGAGCTTTGCCCGGTTGTACCGCTTGGGGCCGATAAGCGTGGCCATGACCACGGAGAAGATCGCAAACCCTGCCCCGAGGGCGCCGAGCACGAGGATGGGCGCGTAGGCATTCACGCTCCTCGCTCCTTCCAGTCGTCCTTGACCGTTGGACCGCATCGGGCGACCGGCTCACCGCCTCACCAAGATCGTGCACATGTGAGGCAGTTCACAAGCCCGACTGCCCCGCATCCTATGCCCGCCATCCTGTGATCTGCGACACGGGGTACGACAACGCCTTTGTGATCTCCACCACCTGACGAAGGATCATGAAGTCGGATGAGCGGTGATCTTCACACGCGAAGCGGCCGAGTGATCACGAGACGTGACATCTGATGCTGTTACCGCTGGTCAAACGGCTGTCGCTCTATCAAGAGATGGCCATACCAAGCAAATTGGCGATGGACACCCCGGGGTGATAGAGAACCCGCCACCCTCCGAACTCGATCACCCGCCCCCCGGCCCGCTTGCGGTTCACCCGACCCCGCCCGGACCGGTCGAACCCACCCGGGAGAGGAGGTCTCGGGGAGCAAAGTGGACACACATGAGCATTTGCGATCAACGGCGCGAACGGGATATCTCCCCTCGCGCGGCGGCACCTTGGGCGCATGGCGCATAACCGCCCCTCGCGCGCCAATCACACTGTGACCTGCGTCACTCCATCAAGGCTTCAATAAAAGCGGGCTTGGCCATCAGCGTGAACGGATGGTAGGTGGCGGGCAATTCGGACGTATTACCGAAAGTCCGTGATCACAGCGCCGATCAGGCATGCCCGCTTTGCCCGTTACGGCGTCAATAAGGGCGTCCAGGAAGCGGATTCACAGATTCCGGACGTAACTGTGTCGCAACACACGTTTCTTGATGGGAGCCCCGAGGCCCTGATAGCGCTAGTACCCATGTCCCACACCGCTCACATACCCAGCCACCGGAAGCCCCGCCGAAACGCCTCGAAGACGGCGCTGCGGGCCGGAGTTGCCGGTGGCGTCCTCAGCACCATCGCGGTCGCAGGCGCTGCCGGTCCGGCCCAGGCCGAGCCGGTGACCCAGACCATCGAGATGCCCACCATCACCTCCGGGCTCTCCACCGCCGTCGCCGCGTCCGCCCAGGCCACGCAGCAGGTCGCCCAGGACCTGCAGACGCAGGCCCAGGAGGACGCCGCAGCCGCCACCGCGGCCAAGGCCGCCAAGAAGGCCAAGGCCGAGGCGGTCCGCAAGGCGGAGGCCAAGAAGAAGGCGGAGGCGGCCGCCAAGGCCAAGGCGGAGGCCGCCGAGCGCGCTTCCCGCTCCACCGCCCGTACGACGCTCAGCGCGACCTCCGGCTCCACCACCGGCACGGCCGCGTCCACGTCCACGTCCTCCTCTTCCTCCTCGTCGAGCGCGACCGGCTCCGCCGCGGCGATCGTCGCCTTCGCGCAGGCCCAGGTCGGCGACGCGTACGTGCCCGGCGGCACCGGCCCCAACTCGTGGGACTGCTCCGGCCTCGTCCAGGCCGCGTTCCGTTCGATCAACGTCGACCTGCCGCGCGTCTCGCAGTCCCAGTCCACCGTCGGCACCCAGGTCTCGCTGAGCAACCTCCAGCCGGGCGACATCCTGTACTGGGGCAGCGCGGGCAGCGCGTACCACGTCGGGATCTACGTGGGCAACGGCCAGTTCGTCGGTGCGCAGAACTCCAGCACCGGTGTGGTCCAGCGCCCGCTGTCCTACGACCCGCCGTCGGGCGCGGTCCGCGTTCTCTGATTCGACGGAACCCCTGGGTTCACGGATTCACAAGCGTCTTCGCGGCGCGCGGCGAAGGGCCGTCACTCCCCCGCTCGGGAGCGACGGCCCTTCGCCGTTTGCGGTCCACCAGCAGAAACGCGACATCAACCCTGCCCGGCAACGTTGACGTCGCGAACCTGCCGGACACCGTCCGCCGCCGCTTGTGAACTGGGGCGAACAGCCCTCGCGTCACCGAGCACAGGACGGCACCCGCCATGACCACCACCGCGGCCACCACCCCCTCCGAACGCACCGCCCTCCCTCCCCGCACCCCCTTGCGGGGCCGGCTCGCCGTCCTCTCCGTCATGCTGGGCATCTTCTCGATCGTCACCACCGAGATCCTGCCCATCGGCCTGCTCACCTCGATCGGGTCCGACTTCGCCGTCTCGGACGGCACGGCGGGCCTGATGATGACGATGCCCGGACTTCTCGCGGCGGTCTCCGCCCCCTTGGTCACCGTGGCGACGGCGCGTGTCGACCGGCGCCTGATGCTCTGCGCCTTCATGCTCCTGCTGGCCCTGGCCGACTTCCTCACCGCCGCCGCGACCGACTACCGCCTCGTCCTGGTCGCCCGGGTGATGGTCGGGGTCACCATCGGCGGCTTCTGGTCCATCGCGGCCGGACTGGCCGGCCGGCTGGTCCCCCCGGCGTCGGCCGGCCGAGCGACAGCGGTGATCTTCTCGGCCGTCCCGCTGGGCTCCGTGCTCGGCGTCCCCGTCGGTACGTTCATCGGCGGCCTGGCCGGCTGGCGGACGGCGTTCGTGGTCATGGGGGTGCTGAGCGTGGGCGTGCTGGCTCTGATGCTCCTGGTGGTTCCGGCCCTGCCACCGGCCCAGGTCACCCGCGCGAGCCTGCTGCGCACCGTGCTCAACCGGCCCGGCACCCGGTTCGCCCTGCTTCTCACTTTCCTCATCGTTCTGTCCCATTTCGCGACGTACACCTATGTCACCCCCTTCCTGGAACAGGTCACGCACGCCGGTCCGGCGCTGATCACGGTGTTCCTGCTGGTCTACGGCGCCGCCGGGATCGTCGGCAACTTCGTCGGCGGCGCACTCGTGACGCGCCGCCCGCGCGCCGCGGTCGCCCTCGCCGCGGGACTGATCACCGCCGCGACCGCGCTGCTCCCGGTCCTGGGCAGGTGGGAGGCCGGAGCCGTCGCGCTGCTGGTCGTCTGGGGTGTCGCCTACGGTGCGGTGCCGGTCTGCTCGCAGACCTGGTTCGCCAAGGCCGCGCCCGACGCGCCCGAAGCGGCGTCCGTCCTCTTCACCGCGTCCTTCCAGGCGACCTTCGCCATCGGCGCCCTGGCGGGCGGAGCCGTCCTCGACCGTCTGTCCGTGTCGGCGGTCATGCTGCTGGGCGGCGCGGTCGCGGCTCTCGCGGTGGTCGTGACGGTCGTGACGGGGACAGGCTCGGGGCGCCACGGCGTCCGGGCGCGGCGAGGGTGAACCCCACCGGGGCCCGGTGGGGAGAACCCCACCATGGCACGCAGTGCTGGCACCCCATTGAATTCGGGGGACTGCTTTACTGCCTCTATCGCCTGCTGACCGCACGATGATTGCATGCAGCAAACCCCCGCTCATTCGCCCGGTCGCGGTCGCGATTCATTCATAGACGTCATCAGAGCGCTGTGCGTGCTGGCCGTGATTTCCCAGCACTGGCTCATGCCCGTACTGGCCTATGAAAATGGGCATTTGAGTACCGGGAATGCCCTCGCAAGTCCTGGCTGGTGGATTGTCACCTGGCTGACGCAGGTCATGCCCATGGTGTTCTTCGCCGGCGGGGCCGCCAATTTCTTCTCGTTCCGGTCGGCGAAATCGGTGCGCACCTGGCTCCGGAGCAGAATTGCGCGTCTCCTGGTGCCGGTCATACCCCTGGCAGCCGTGTGGCTGCTGCTGCCCCACGCGTTGATCGGCGCGGGGGTGCCTGAGCAACCGGTGCTGATGGCGGGCAAAATAGCCGGCCAGCTGCTGTGGTTCCTCGCCGTCTACGTGCTCGTGGTCGCGCTCACGCCGGTGATGTTCAGGTCGTACCGCCGGTACGGATGGCGTGTGATCGGCGTACTCGCCGTCTGCGCCCTGGCCGTCGATGTACTGCGCTTCGAGGTCAGCCCCGCGATCGGTTTCGTGAACGCCCTGTTCGTCTGGCTGGCGGCCCATCAGTTCGGCTTCCACTACGCCGACGGCGGCCTCCGCATGCGGAGCGGGTGGACATCGGCGGGTGTGGCCGCTGTCGGCTTCGGACTCACCGCGGCCGCTGTGTTCTTCGGGCCCTACCCCGCGTCCATGATCGGAATGCCCGGGGCCCCGGTCTCCAACATGAGCCCGCCGACCGCCCTGATGCTGTCGCTGACGATCGGCCAGCTCGGGCTCTGGCTGACTCTCAAGCCGGTCATCACGCGATTCGCCGAACGCCCACTGGCCACCACCGTCCTGCAATGGTGCGGAACCCGCTTCATGACCCTGTATCTCTGGCACATGCCCGCACTCGTGATGACAGCGGGAATTGCAACGGTCGGACTCGGATTCGCGACACCGACGCCCGGCAGCCCGATGTGGTTCGCGGTGGCACCGCTGTGGGTCGGCGTTTCGGGGATATTCCTGGTGACCTTCACCAGAATTTTCGGCCGGTTCGAATTCCGTCGCCGTTCCGGTGCGGCATCGGACCTGAGCCTCGGCAAGGTCGTTCTCGCGGCCGTGCTTTCCGCCGGCGGCCTCCTCGGACTCGCCGCGCAGGGGTTCATTTCCCCCGGAAACCCGCTCGCTCCGGTGCTCTGGGTACTGCTGGTACTGACGGGGCTGCTCGTCGTACGGGAGAAGAACACCCCGAAGGCCGTTGTCGCGCAGGGCTCTCGCACCGTGCCCGTCCAGTTGGCCGTGCGACAGGAAGGTACCGGGGTGCTCTCCCGGCAGGGCACCTGACAGGAGCCTCGCACCCTTCGTGCGGGCAGGGGCGCCTCAGCCTCCGGAGGCGGAGAGGGTGAACCACACCGTCTTCGAGTGCGGCGACCGCGCCCCGTACGCGGTGGTCCCCCACCGGGCGGCGAGCCCCTCCACGAGGAGGAGCCCCCGGCCGTGCTCGTCCGCGCCGGTCTCCGCCCCCGGGGTACGCGCGGGCAGGCGGCCGGGTTCGTCGTCCGTGACGTACACCGTCACCTGCCGCCGGTTGACGGTGACCTCCACCCGGACCTGCGGCGAGTCCGTATGGCAGTACGCGTTGGAGACGACCTCGCTCGCACAGAGCCGGGCGTCGTCGACGAGGCGCGGATGTCCGGCCACCCGCAGCACCGTCGCCACGAAGTCCCGCACGATCTTGGGGGCGGTGGGGGCGTTCGGCGCGACGAGCCGGTACCGCTCACCGCGTTGCGGAAGGTAGGGGGCGGGTGGTGGAGGAGCGGTTACGGAGGTCATGGCGCGGTCTCCCTGCGTGAGGCGGTCTCCGGGGCGTCGTGCAGTGGGCATGGTCCGTGGCATTGGCCGATTCCCGTGAGCGCTCAACTCGCCTGCGGGTGGCTGCACTTCGGTCCGGTTGAGCCTCGGCTCGACATCACGGGACGCTAGGGCACAACAATGGGACGGCGCAACAGTGGGACGTCCGTAGCACCCATACGAGTGGACCAGTGGCACGGCTGAGCGGCACACTCGTACCCGCACGAAGGGGAGGGCCCATGCCACCAAGGAGCTACCCGACCGCCAGGCAGCGGCGGTTGGGTGCGGAACTTCGCAAGCTGCGCGAGCGTGCGGGAATGTCCGGGAGCGAGGCGGCCGCATACCTGGGCGGCGAGCGAGCCCAGATCAGCCACATCGAGTCCGGCCGGTACGGAGTGAGCAGCGAACGGGTACGCCGGCTGGCGGCCCACTACTCGGCGTCCGACAAGCACCTGGTCGACGCCCTGGCCGAGATGGCCGACGAACGCACCAAGGGATGGTGGGACGACTACCGCGGAATACTCTCGCCCGGATTCCTGGACCTGGCGGAGCTGGAGCACAAGGCGTCCTACATCCGCGCCATCCAGACGCTCAACATCCCTGGTGTGTTTCAGACGGAGTCGTATGCGCGAGCCATCATCCGGAGCGGGATCACCGACCTTCCCGCTGACGAGCTGAGCGCCCGCGTCGAGCACCGCACCAGACGGCGCGACATTTTCGACCGCCCCAGGCCGACCCCGTTCGAGGCGTTCATCCATGAGGCCGCGTTGCGGATGCGGTACTGCGACCCCGAGACCATGCGGGCGCAACTCGCCTTCCTGCACGAGGTTTCCACCTGGCCGTCCGTGACGATCCGCATCATCCCGTTCGCCAGGCAGATCACCGGTTCAGTAGACTCGACACTGTACGCCGGTGCCAGCATCCCGGCACTCGACACCGTCCAGCTGGACAGCGCCTTCGACGCAGGCTTCCTGGACGCCGAGGCCCAGTTGGCGCGATACCGAGCCCTCCTCGACTCCATCGAGTCCGTCTCTCTCGACACGGAGGAGTCCGCACAATTCATTCAACGCATCGCACAGGAAATGTGAGTCCACCCGCATGACCGACGCAATCAACTGGCAGAAGTCTTCCTTCTCGGGGGCAGGCGACAATCAGAGCTGCATCGAGCTGGCACCCGTCGACGGCTCGATCAAGATGCGCGAGAGCGATGACCCCGACATCGTCGTCACCACGAGCGTCGCCAAGCTGCGCGCATTCGTGCTCGGCGTGAAGGCCGGGGAGTTCGACCACCTGATCTGAGCACGGCCCGCAAGCGCCCTCCGGTTCGAACACCGGGGGGCGTTCTGCATATCCGGCGCAACATAGGGACGTCACACTGTTGCACCGCAGCCGTCCGTAGCGCTACCGTCGCTCTGCGTCGCCGCGTTACGGGGGCCACCCGCCCCCGCCTGCCGCGCCGCGCCACAACTCCCCCTGCCCGCGCGCCATTTGGCGTGCCCGCTGCGATCGGACGGTCGACGATGCGTACGTCCCTCACCCCCTTACCGCCGGTCGTCGAGCACGGCTACCGGTTCGAGGCCCTCCGCTACGGCCCGGCCACCGGCTTCGTCCCCGAGCCGATCGACCTGCGCATCCTGGCCACGCCCCAGGAGGCCGTCCGCGCCATCCGCGTCCAGCTCCGGGCGAACCATCTCTTCGGCCTCACGCCGCGCGAACTGATCCGCGCCCACCACTGGTCCGACCAGGGCGGCTGGGTGCAGGCCCTGGGGTCCCTCCACCGCGGCGAACCCTGCGGGTTCACGCTCATGCTGAGAGGTGGCCGGCACATCGAATGGCACGTCCGCCCGCTGGCGTACGTATCACTCGACACCCTCACCCACCACCGTCCCGCCCCACACCCCGCCGCACAGAAATCCGTATGAGTTAGGCTCGCCGGGGCGCAGCGAGGGCATCGATCGGGCTCAGGTATCGGCCCGCTGGGCCGGAATGTGAGGCCGCCCGTGCGGGATTACTTGCTCATGCTGTTCATCACGGCGGCCGTGACCCATCTCCTGACCGGCCCCGTAAGGAAGTTCGCGATCTCGGTCGGCGCGATGCCCGAGATCCGGGCGCGGGACGTCCATCGCGAACCCACTCCGCGCCTCGGCGGCGTGGCCATGTTCGGCGGGCTGGTGGCCGGACTGCTGGTCGCCTCCCACCTGCCGCACCTGGAAGGCATCTTCTCCCAGAGCTCGACGCCGCGGGCACTGCTGTCCGGCGCCGCGCTCATCTGGATCCTGGGTGTCCTGGACGACAAATGGGGCGTCGACTCGCTGGTCAAACTCGGCGGCCAGGTGCTCGCGGCCGGGGTGATGGCGTTCCAGGGACTGACGATTCTCTGGCTCCCGGTGCCGGGCACCGACGGAATCTACCTCTCCGACTGGCAGGGCACACTGCTGACCGTGGGGCTGATCGTCGTCTCCATCAACGCGGTCAACTTCGTCGACGGGCTCGACGGGCTGGCCGCCGGCACGGTGGGCATCGCGGCGACGGCGTTCTTCCTGTACGCCTACCGGCTCTGGTACGGCTACGGGATCGAGGCCGCCGCGTCCACCACGCTGATCTCCGCGATCCTGGCGGGCATGTGCCTCGGCTTCCTGGTCCACAACTCTCATCCGGCCCGGATCTTCATGGGTGACTCGGGCTCGATGCTGCTCGGCCTGCTCATCGCCGGGTGCGCGGTCTCGGTGACGGGCGAGGTCGACCCGAGCCTTCTCAGCCAGTCGGTGGACGGCAGGTCCGGGTCGGCCGCGATGGTGCCGGTCTACATTCCGCTGATGCTGCCGCTGTCCGTCATCGCGCTGCCCGTCGCGGACCTCGTGCTCGCCGTCATAAGGCGTACGTGGAACGGAATGTCCCCCTTCGCCGCCGACAAGGGCCACCTCCACCACCGCCTGCTCCAGCTCGGCCACTCGCACCGCCGGGCCGTGCTGCTCATGTACTTCTGGTCGGCGCTGTTCTCGTTCGGGATCGTGGCCTACTCGGCGCGGGGCGCCAAGTCCTGGATGCTCTTCGGGGTCGCGTTCGTCTGCGCGGTGGGCCTGATCCTGCTGCTCCAGCCCCGTTACGAGTCCGGCCTCACCCGCCGCCTGCTGCCGCGCAGACCCAGGGGCCGCGTGGTCGCCACCGGCGGAAAGCGCACCGGGGCCGACGAGGAACGCCGGGTGCCGGCCCGGTGACCGTGGTGCTCCGCTCGCGCCGGGCGCCGCGACCTAAGTAGCCGCTCCCTGCGCCTGGTTCATCCCTTGGTCGCGCACCCGCAGACTTTCGGGGGACGCCCGGTCCCGCACCCGCTCGGCAGACTGGCGGCGACACGCGAACCGCCGACCGACCGGGGAGTCAGAGTGCATCGCGACGAGCGCAGTGGAGGAATCAGCCGGGCGAGGTTCCTGGCCGGGGCGGGGGCGATCGGGGCCGCGGCGGCGGCCGGATCGTTCCTGACCGGCCCGTCGGCCTCGGCCGCCGCGACCGACCGCCGAGGCGGGCACAGGAGCGGCAAGGGCCTGACCCATCGAGGGATCTGCTACACGATCGGCGCGGGCGAGACCCCCGGCACCGCGTGGAGCGCCACTCGCATGCGCGAGGACCTCCGGGCCATCAGGAACGACCTGCACGCCACCTCGATCGAGGTGACGGGCGACGGCGTCGACCGTCTCAACGCCACCGCGTCCGAGGCCGCCGAGCTGGGCCTGCACATCTGGCTCCAGCCGACCCTGGGCGACCGCCCCGCGTCGGAGATCCTCGACCACCTCGCGGAGACCGGTCGTCACCTGGAGCGGCTGCGCCGCCAGGGCGCGCGGGCCGACCTGAGCGTGGGCTGCGAGTTCTGGCTGTTCGTGCCAGGCATCGTGCCCGGCGACAACGCACAGGAACGGATCCACAACCTGATGGCCGGCACCTACGACCCGGAGCAGATGATGCGCCGCCTGTCCGAGTTCACGGCGCGGGCCGCCGCTGTCGGGCGGTCGGTCTTCGGCGGCAAGCTCTCGTACGCGGCCGCGCAGGACGACGAGGCCGACTGGAGCCTCTTCGACATCGTGGGCATCGACTACTACTCGTACTTCCCCGACCGCGCGGACTACGTGCGCGAGCTGCGCTCGTATCTGCGCTGGGGCAAGCCGCTGGCGATCACGGAGTTCGGCACGTGCACGTACGCGGGGGCACCCGAGCAGGGCGGCATGGGCTGGGACACCGTCGACTACACCAAGCAACCGCCCGAGATCAAAGGTGACTTGGTACGCAGCGAACGCACCCAGGCCGCCTACCTCACCGAACTCCTGGGCGTCTTCGAGGAGATGGGCCTGTACGCCGCAATGGCCTTCGAGTTCCTGACCCCCGACGCCCCGCACTCCCCCGTCCCCCGCTACGACCTGGACATGGCGAGCTATGCCGTGGTGAAGCCGGTCAAGGACCGGTTCGACGACCCGGAGTCCGACTGGCACTGGGAACCGAAGCAGGCCTTCCACGCACTGGCCCGTTGCTACGGACGAGCGGGCCGCCGCTGACGGGCGTCGGCGGAAGGGACGCCCTGCCGACGGGTCACGTCCGGTCGCGAGCGGCATCGGCGAACGCGGAAGCGGCGCGCCAGCCGTCGGCGGCGTCGGTCAGTTCCGACAGTTCGAGGTCGCGGAACCGCTGCCATGTCAGCCCGGGTGCTGTGGCCATGGTCTACTCGCCCCTCCTCGTGCCCGGCACCACGACCGCCTTCGCTCTGGCCCCCACCTCGGCATCCACTTCGGCGAGCTCCACAGCCACCTGCCGCAGTTTCGGCTCCAGAGAACCGCACTCCTCACGGACACGACCGAGGCGTTCGTCCCACGAGGTGAGCACGGACCTGAGTGCTTCGAGGCTGGACAGCCCGGCCAGACCGCCGACGGTGCCGTCGTGAGCTCTGCGCAGGTCAACCTTTGCGGTGATCGTGCTGGTCTGGAGACCATCCGCCGTGCCGGCCGCCTTCGTCCACGGGCCGCCGTTGTGCTTGAGCGTGCCGGTACCGCCCCCGCCTCCGGCCGGCTTGGCGTAGCCGTCTTCTCCCTGAAGACCGTTGATCCGCGTATGAGTGGCGTGCTGCTCCGCCACCTGCGCCTTGAGCTGTTCCCACTCGTCCCACGCCATGCGCGTGCCCTCCCCCGTGCCCCGGGCGTCGCCCGGGTAAGCGCCCCAGTCATGTCTGCTGTGCTCGCTGAGATTGCTGACACAGACGTTACGCACGGGTGCGCTGCGTCAGGTCCGCGCGATCACTCAACCCGGACCTGAGTATCCGTACCTACGCGCACCGTCATCGATGGGCGCTGCGTCGGCGTCGAATCACCACGGAGGGGCAGCGACCGCTAGAAACCGCCCAGCCGGTCGCTGCCCCTCCGTGGGCATGCGTACATCAAGAGGACCGGCCACGGCCGCGCTCACCGACTGAGCGCGGCCTGGGCCGGCCGGGGGAGGGGGGGGGGTTCCGGCCTCCTGGGCCACCTTGGCAAACCACTTGTTGTTTCGTTCCTCCT
>NZ_JBHWIY010000003.1:428379-512564 GCF_042731715.1 Streptomyces sp. NPDC059832
ACAAAAGGAGGGGGAGAAACCACCACAAAAACCCCCCCACCCTCTCTCCCCCCCTCTGTGAGCGCCCAAACAAAAAAAACACCCACCACGCCCGCGCTCACCGACTGAGCGCGGCCGTGGCCGGTCCGGGAAAGGGGGGCGGCTCAGGCCTTCGGGGCCACCTTGGACAGCCCGTTGATGATGCGGTCCATCGCGTCGCCGCCCGTGGGGTCGGTGAGGTTGGCGAGCATCTTCAGGGTGAACTTCATCAGCAGGGGGTGCGTCAGACCGCGCTGGGTGGCGATCTTCATGACCTTCGGGTTGCCGATCAGCTTCACGAAGGCGCGGCCCATCGTGTAGTAGCCGCCGTAGGTCTCCTTGAGCACCTTCGGGTAGTTGTTCAGCGCCAGTTCGCGCTGGGCCGGGGTCGCGCGGGCATGGGCCTGGACGATGACGTCCGCGGCGATCTGGCCCGACTCCATGGCGTACGCGATGCCTTCGCCGTTGAACGGGTTGACCATGCCACCCGCGTCACCGACGAGCAGCAGGCCCTTGGTGTAGTGCGGCTGGCGGTTGAAGGCCATCGGGAGGGCGGCGCCGCGGATCGGCGTCGTCATGTTCTCGGGGGTGTAGCCCCAGTCCTCCGGCATCGAGGCGCACCACGCCTTGAGGACCTCGCGCCAGTCCAGCTCCTTGAACGCGGAGGAGGAGTTGAGGATGCCGAGGCCGACGTTGGACGTGCCGTCGCCCATGCCGAAGATCCAGCCGTAGCCGGGCAGCAGCCGGTCCTGGGGGCCGCGCCGGTCCCACAGCTCCAGCCAGGACTCCAGGTAGTCGTCGTCGTGGCGGGGCGAGGTGAAGTACGTACGCACGGCCACGCCCATCGGGCGGTCCTCGCGGCGGTGCAGGCCCATGGCGAGCGACAGCCGGGTGGAGTTGCCGTCGGCGGCGACGACGAGCGGGGCGTGGAAGGTGACCGGGGTCTTCTCCTCGCCGAGCTTCGCGTTGACGCCGGTGATGCGGCCGGTGCGGTCGTCGACGATCGGGGCGCCGACGTTGCAGCGCTCGTGCAGCCGCGCGCCCGCCTTCTGCGCCTGGCGGGCCAGTTGCTCGTCGAAGTCGTCGCGCTTGCGGACCAGCCCGTAGTCCGGGTACGAGGCGAGATCGGGCCAGTCCAGCTGGAGGCGGACGCCGCCGCCGATGATGCGCAGGCCCTTGTTGCGCAGCCAGCCGGCCTCTTCGGAGATGTCGATGCCCATGGAGACGAGCTGCTTGGTGGCGCGCGGGGTGAGGCCGTCGCCGCAGACCTTCTCGCGGGGGAAGGCCGTCTTCTCCAGGAGCAGGACGTCCAGTCCGGCCTTGGCGAGGTAGTACGCGGTGGTGGAGCCGGCCGGGCCTGCCCCGACGACGATCACATCCGCGCTGTGCTCGGAGAGGGGCTGCTCGGTCACGGTCGGATCTCCCGAAGGCTCGAAATCGCGTGCCGCGCGGCACCTGTCCCATGCAGTCTATGGGGGTTCGCTGATCGACTTTCCGAAGGGTTCCCAGATGTCGACCGTGCTTCCCGGCGCTCCCTCCGTACAGCTGCGCGTCCCCACCGACGAGGACGCGCTGTCCTGGCACCGTGCCTTCGACGATCCCGAGGTGATGGAGTTCTTCGGCGGTGCGTCGGAGGAGCTCTCGATGTACGAGGAGTGGACCGCCCGGCAGCGCAGACTCGACGCCGAACTCGGCTACTGCCTGTGGACGGTGCTGGGCGAGGACGGCGAGGTGGCCGGCTTCACGGGCGCCCAGCCCTGGCCGCGGACCGAGTACGGGCCGGTGGGCGAGATCGAGATCGGCTGGCGGCTGGCCCGGTCGGCCTGGGGCCGGGGTTACGCCACCGCCGCCGCGCGCCTGACGCTGGAGCGGCTGCGCACGGCCGGGGTGGAACGGGTGGTGGCGACGGTCGACGCGGGGAACGAGCGGTCGATCGCCGTGGCCCGGCGACTGGGGATGGAGCGCGCGGAGAGTTTCACGACGCCGCGGCCGGGCCAGGAAGTGGTCTGCTTCCGGCTGGCCCTGTGACGCTGCCGCGCCCCTGCCGCCGTGGGCGCGGGCGTCGGCCGATGACGTCGAGGGACCGGGCGGGCACGGGGCCGCCCGGTCCCTCGACGGAAGTCACCGCAACCGTTGCCTCAGGGACGCACACCCCGGTGCAGCGCCACCACACCGCCGGTGAGGTTGCGCCAGGCGACCTTCGACCAGCCGGCCCGCTGGAGCGCGGCCGCGAGTCCCGCCTGGTCGGGCCAGGCGCGGATGGATTCGGCGAGATAGACGTACGCGTCGGGGTTGGACGACACCGCGCGCGCGACCGGCGGCAGCGCCCGCATCAGGTACTCGGTGTAGACCGTGCGGAACGGCGCCCAGGTCGGCTGCGAGAACTCGCAGATCACCACCCGGCCGCCCGGCTTGGTCACCCGGTACAGCTCGCGCAGCGCCGAGTCCGTCTCCTGGACGTTGCGCAGCCCGAAGGAGATGGTCACCGCGTCGAAGGTCTCGTCGCGGAACGGCAGCCTGGTGGCGTCGCCCGCGGTGAAGGGCAGCCAGGAGTTGCGCTTCTTGCCCTCCTGGAGCATGCCGAGGGAGAAGTCGCACGGCACGACGTACGCGCCGGTCGCGGCGAACGGCAGCGAGGACGTCGCCGTGCCCGCGGCCAGGTCGAGGATCTTCTCCGCGGGCCGTGCGTGCACCGCCTTCGCGACCTCCTTGCGCCACAGCCGGGCCTGGCCGAGTGACAGCACGTCGTTGGTGAGGTCGTAGTTCGCCGCCACGTCGTCGAACATCGTGGCGACTTCGTGCGGCTGCTTGTCCAGGGAGGCTCGGGTCACCCGTCCATTCAAGCAGCCCGGTCCGCGGTGCTCCGCGCAGGTCACAAGTCGTTATCCGGGTGGACTGAACCAATCGCTTCCCTCGACAGTCAGTACAGAGGGGGCACGGAGCCGCCGGGATCCAGGGGGGAGCCCAGATGTCCGCACGAGGTGCACGCCTCCGGCCGGAGCCGGAGCGCCGCCGAGGACGCCTGTTCGCCGTCGTCGTCACGGCGGCGCTGATCTGTGCCGCCGCCGTGCTGGGGCCCCGGTGGAGCAGCGGTGCCGACGGCAAGGCGTCCACGCCGTCCGCGTCCGGGAGTTCGCCGGCCACCGGCACGTTCACCGTCGCCCGCGCGGGCGCCCCCGACCCCGGCAAGGGCAAGGGCGGAGCCAGGGCGTACCGCGTCGAGGTGGAGGACGGTTCGGGCGTCGACCCGGACCGGGCCGCCGCCGAGATCGCCCGGATCCTGGCCGCGCCACGGGGCTGGTCGCACCACGGCGAGCACACCTTCCGCCGGGTCTCCGAAGGACCGGCGGGGCTCGTCATCCGTATCGCCACCCCCGCGACCACCGACGCCATCTGTGGGAAGGGCGGCCTCGACACCCACGGCGAGGTCAACTGCCGGGTCGGCACCGACGTGATGGTCAACCTCAAGCGCTGGCAGCAGGGATCACCCGAATTCCACGGCCCGCTCGCCGAGTACCGGGCCCTGATCATCAACCACGAGGTCGGCCACTGGCTGGGCCACGGTCACGAGACCTGTCCGGGCAGGGGCCGCCCCGCGCCCGCGATGATGCAGCAGATCTACGGGCTGAAGGGGTGCGTCTCCAACGCCTGGCCGTACGACGCCAAGGGCCGTTACCTGGGCGGCCCTGCGGTGCCGTGAACCGGCCCCGCCGTACGGACGCGTCAGCTGCGGCGGAAGACCAGCCGCCCGCCGAGCACCGTCGCCACGCAGCTCCCGGCGCCCTCGGTGCGCAGCGCCGCCGGGTCCGGTACGCCGAACACCGCCAGATCCGCGGGCCCGCCGACGGCCAGTGCGGTCGCGAACGCCTCGGCCGGCTCCGGTACGGACGCCAGCGGGTCGAGCGACACGTGTTCCGGCACCGGGCCGGGGGCGTGGACGCGCAGTCCCGAGCGGGCGACCGCGGTGCGCACGGCGGGGCGGGCGAAGGGGCCCCGGACGGCGGTCGTGCCGTGCCGCAGCATCCGTTGCAGGCCGCGCCGGGCACTCGCGCCCCAGCGGGCGTCGTCCATGGAGAGTGCGGTGAGCGCGTCGCCGGTCAGCGGGTCGGTGCCGAGCTCGTCGGCCTCGCGCGGGTCCGGGTGGTAGGCGGCCTCCAGCAGGGCGGGGGCCGCAGCGTTCAGCAGCCCCGGGGTGATCAGCCCGGACCACCGCCGGGTCCGGGCCCCCGGACGGGCGGCGGTCAGCTCCCCGTACGCGCCGATGGCGACGACCACACCGCCGTCCACGGCCACGGCGTCCGCCCCGTCCGGGGCACCGTGCACCGCGTCGGCGGCATGAACCGTCAGCAAGACTGCCTCAGTTGGCGTTGAGGAGCTTCAGCTCCGGGTGTGCCGTGCCGCCCTCGATCGCGGTGGACGAGATGTGCGAGACCACGCGCTCGTCGACCGGGTCGTTCGCCGGGTCGTCGTGGACGACGAGGTGCTCGTACGTGGTGGCGCGCTGGGCCGGCACCCGGTCCGCCTTGCGGATCAGGTCGATGATCTCCAGCCGGTTGGAGCGGTGCTTGGCACCGGCCGAGGAGACGACGTTCTCCTCCAGCATGATCGAGCCGAGGTCGTCGGCGCCGTAGTGCAGCGACAGCTGGCCGACCTCCTTGCCGGTGGTCAGCCAGGAGCCCTGGATGTGGGCGACGTTGTCGAGGAAGATCCGGGCGATGGCGATCATCCGCAGGTACTCGAAGAGCGTGGCCTGCGTCTGCCCCTTCAGCTTGTTGTTCTCGGGCTGGTACGTGTACGGGATGAACGCGCGGAAGCCGCCCGTCCGGTCCTGCACGTCGCGGATCATCCGCAGGTGCTCGATGCGCTCGGCGTTGGTCTCGCCGGTGCCCATCAGCATGGTGGAGGTGGACTCGACACCGAGGCGGTGGGCGATCTCCATGATCTCCAGCCAGCGCTCGCCGGACTCCTTGAGCGGGGCGATAGCGGTACGCGGCCGGGCCGGCAGCAGCTCGGCGCCGGCTCCCGCGAAGGAGTCGAGGCCGGCGGTGTGGATGCGCTGGACGGCCTCCTCGACGGAGACCTTGGAGATCCGGGCCATGTGCTCGACCTCGGAGGCGCCCAGCGAGTGGATGACCAGCTGCGGGAACGCCTTCTTGATCGCGGAGAAGTGCTCCTCGTAGTACTCGACGCCGTAGTCCGGGTGGTGCCCGCCCTGGAACATGATCTGCGTACCGCCGAGTTCGACGGTCTCCGCGCAGCGGCGCAGGATGTCGTCGAGGTCGCGGGACCAGCCCTTGGCGGTGTCCTTCGGCGCGGCGTAGAAGGCGCAGAACTTGCAGGCCGTGACACACACGTTCGTGTAGTTGATGTTGCGCTCGATGATGTACGTCGCGATGTGCTCCGTACCGGCGTAACGGCGGCGGCGTACGGCGTCGGCGGCGGCACCCAGCGCGTGCAGCGGCGCCGAACGGTAGAGGTCGAGCGCCTCCTCCGGAGAGATCCGACCGCCCTCGGCGGCTCGGTCGAGGATGGGCTGAAGGTCGGCCTTCTCGGTCACCGGGCTGTCACCTTTCGGCGGTTTTTCAACGGATCTACGGACCGGTTCAGCGTACGCCAGCCCCTCTCGGGGTCAGCCGCCGGACCGGCTCAGCGTGCCGTACGGCAGCCCCGCGCCCCGCTCCTCGGACCGGAAACGCAGGGTGCCGTCGGCGGCCCGGGTGAAGTGGACGTCGGTGGTGGTGGAGGTGCACAGGGCCGGGGTGCTGGGCCGGTCCGGGTCGGTGCGTTCGTGGAGTGTCAGTTGCTCGGCGGTGCCGGAGGTGAGGCTGGCGACGCTGTTGCAGCTGACGGTGACCCCGAGGCTGGTGATCTCGGTGTTCATCCGGACCACGTCCGTGCCCGTCCTCCCCGCGGTGAAGACGGCGGTGAGCGTGCCGTGCGGCTGCCCGGTGGTCTTCTCGGTGACCGGGCCCTTCCAGGTGCCGATGAACTCCTTCGGAAGTTCGGTGATCCGCTCCGGGCTGCTGGTGCCCGAGTCCGCGGGCTGCGACGGCCGGTCGGACGGGGTGGCGGCGGGCGGGGTGCTGCCGACGTTCCCGTGCTCGGCGTTGCTCCGGCCGCCACCGCCCGGCATCAGGTCGAAGACGAACGCGCTGCCCACGGTCACGGCGGCGAGCGCGCCCGCCACCGCGAGGGCGACGGTGCAGCTCAGCCTCCGGCCCCGGTCCGCGTCCGGCCGGGCCGGGTCGGAGTCCGCGCTGACGGTGACGGAGAAATGGGGGTCGGACGCGCGTTGTCCGGGCAGCCCGGACACACCGGTCCGCGGCGACGGCCCGGACGCCCCCCATGTCCTGGCCGGCTCGGCCGCGCCCGCGGTCACGGGCCACGAGGGCAGTACGCCCGGATGGGACAGCCGGGTCGGGTCGTGGGTGGGGAAGGGCTCGGCCGGCGACCCGAACCCGCCACCCACGACCCCGGCCCCGTTCGCCCCATCGGCGCCGTCCGGGCCGTAGGCACCGTTGGCGCCGCCGGCATCCCAGGCCGCGCTGCTGAACGGCACCGGCCCCGACTGCACCGGCGCGTCCTGCGGCTCCAGGTCCAGCAGCGCGACCGCCGCCCGGCTGACCTCGCGCACCAGTGGTCCGGGCAGCCAGCCGGCCGCCACCAGCGCGGCGGCCCCGCCCGGCGCCAGCCGCCGGGCCAGTTCCATGGGCGTGGGCCGGTCCTCGGGCTCCTTCTCCAAACATCCGGCGACGACCTCCCGCAGGTCACCCTCCAACTCCCCCAGCTCCGGCTCCTCGTGCACCACCTTGTAGAGGAGCACGGCCGAGGAGTCGCCGAGAAAAGGAGCGGTGCCGGTCGCCGCGTACGCGAGCACCGCGCCGAGCGAGAAGACATCGGACGCGCCCGAGATGTCGGTGCCCCGGATCTGCTCCGGCGCCATGTAGCCGGGCGAGCCGACCGAGACCCCGGTGGAGGTGAGCGAGGCGGTGGCGCCGATCGCGTGCGCGATCCCGAAGTCGATCAGCCGGGGGCCGTCCAGGGCCAGCAGTACGTTGGACGGCTTCACATCACGGTGGATGACGCCCTGTTCGTGCACCGCGGCCAGCGCCTCGCCGAGACCGGCGCCCAGCGTCCGTACCGCGTTCTCGGGCAGCGGCCCGTGCTCGGCGACCGCGGCGGAGAGCGGCGGGCCGGCCACGTAGCCGGTGGCGACCCACGGAATGGGCGCGTCCGGGTCGGCGTCCAGAACGGGGGCCGTCCACTGCGCACCGATCCGCCGTGCCGCGTCCACCTCGCGCCGGAAGCGCGCGCGGAACTGCTCATCGAGAGCGAAATGCGGGTGCACGACCTTGACCGCGACGGTGCGCCCGCCGGCACTGCGCCCCAGATAGACCCGGCCCATGCCGCCCGCACCGAGCCTGCCGAGCAATCGATAGGCACCGATGGTCAGCGGTTCGCCGGCTTCCAGCGGCTGCATATGGACTCCCCCTGTGGACCGGCCTGACCTCCGACCGAAGCCTAGGGGGCGAAGGTCATCGGGTCACAGAGGAAACCATCCGCCTATTTCGCCCCTAAGGGAACGAACAACGGCTTTCGACACAACAAAAGGCGTGAATGCGTCGTTCACCCGAGCGATTCCGGGTTCCCGCCCGGGATGCACCGCGAGCACCATCCGGGAATCGGCTATTCGACGCGAATTAACCCGAATCGAGGCCGGACCGGCAGAAGCGCCGGGAGAAGCAAGGAGAGAAGGGCGGGGAGGGATAAGCGACCCGGAGAAGTACAGGATTCACCTATACCCCGCATATCCCGGGCACCCCCGCCCCGCCGTCCGGTCAGCCGCCGAGCAGCTCGACCTTCACGTCCGCCGGGAAGCCGGTCGTCGGACCGACCCGGCGCGCGAACTCCTGCACGCCCGCCAGCTGGTCCGGGCCGAAGCGGAAGTCCAGGGTCGTGAAGTACCGCTCCAGCACCTCCGAGTCGAAGGCCTCCCAGCGCGCCGCCTGTTCCGCGACCTTGGTGACTTCCTCCAGGGAGAGGTCCCGCGAGGCCAGGAACGCCTCGTGCACCTTGTTCACCTGGTCGGGCCGGCTCGCCAGATAGTCCTTGCGGGCCGCCCAGACCGCGAAGACGAACGGCAGCCCGGTCCACTCCTTCCACATCCGGCCCAGGTCGTGGACCTGGAGGCCGAGCCGGGGCGCGTCGTGCAGGTTGGCGCGCAGCGCGGCGTCGCCGATCAGCACGGCGGCGTCCGCCTCCTGCATCATCAGGCCGAGGTCCGGCGGGCAGGTGTAGTAGTCCGGGCTGACCCCGTAGCGCTCGGCGAGCAGCAGCTGGGCCAGGCGGACGGAGGTGCGCGAGGTCGAGCCGAGGGCCACCCGGGCCCGGTCCAGCTGGTCCAGCGGCACCTGCGACACGATCACGCACGACATGACGGGCCCGTCGCAGCCCACCGCGATGTCGGGGAAGGCGACCAGGTCGTCGGCGTTGCGCAGGTACTCCACCAGCGTGACGGGGCCGATGTCCAGATCGCCTCCGATCAGCTGCTCGCTGAGCTTCTCCGGGGTGTCCTTCGAGAGCTCCAGGTCGAGCAGGGTCCCGGTGCGTGCCAGTCCCCAGTACAGGGGGAGGCAGTTCAGGAACTGGATGTGGCCGACGCGCGGCCGGATGCGACGGTCGTCGCCTGCGACGGTTGAGACGCTTGAATTGTCCACATCGCGAGGCTAGACCCGTGGCGCGATCCGGACGGCACCGGGGGCGCGGGGCGTACCCGGTCTCACTCCCCGGGAGTGCGCATCCCACCGTGCGAATACGCGGGTGTCGTCCCGGGCTGCCCCGGAACCGCTTCCGGGGCACCCCGAAGGCGTCCTCCGTACCCCGCGAAGTCGCCGCAACGACACCCGCCGGTACGCCCACTTCGCCGGCTCATCGGCACGCCAATCAAACATCCGAGTGAAGTGATCTTTCCCTCTACCGTTCGATACACGCTGCGTGCTAGGCTCGACGCAAGTTGCAGTTTGGTTTCCCTTGCAGTACAGAGCCTGCGGAGCATGTAACCCGCAGGCTTTTGTAGTTTTCAGACTTCTTTGCAGGTTCTGGAGCAGGGCAACCCTTTGGCCCAAGGAGGGCTTATGGCTACCGGAACCGTCAAGTGGTTCAACGCTGAAAAGGGCTTCGGCTTCATCGCCCAGGACGGCGGCGGCCCGGATGTCTTCGTCCACTACTCCGCGATCAACGCGTCCGGGTTCCGCTCTCTCGAGGAGAACCAGGTCGTGAACTTCGACGTCACTCAGGGACCCAAGGGTCCGCAGGCTGAGAACGTCACCCCGGCCTAGTTGCCCGGGTCGGCCGATCGCGGCCGGCTAGTAGTACCCAAGGAGCCCCGCTCCTCCGCCTCGGCGGGGAACGGGGCTCCTGCCTTTTCCGTTCCTTCTCATCTTCCGACGCCCGCCTTTTCTTCCGATGCCCGGCCGCAGGGCCGCGACGCTTGACCTTGACACCGTGTGAAGCGGTGCGCTGGGAGACATCATGTTCACCATCGGAGACTTCGCCCGGTACGGACGGGTGTCGGCCCGGATGCTGCGCCACTACGACGCCATCGGGCTGCTGCACCCCGACCGCACCGACCCCGCCACCGGCTACCGCTTCTACGGTGCCGCCCAGCTCGCCCGTCTCAACCGCGTCATCGCCCTCAAGGATCTCGGCTTCACGCTCCAGCAGGTGCAGGCCATCCTCGACGAGCAGGTGGGGCCGGAGGAGCTGCGCGGGATGCTGCGGCTGCGCCGGGCGGAGCTGGAGGAGGCCATGCGGGCGGCGGCCGCACGGCTGGCGCAGGTCGAGGCGAGGCTCCGGTCGATCGAGAGCGAGGGACGCATGTCCGTGGACGATGTCGTCGTCAAGAAGGTTGCCGCGGTACGGGTCGCCGAGCTGGCCGGCACCGCGGCCGGCTACGAGCCGGAGGACATCACTCCGGTGATCGGACCGTTGTACGACCGGCTGTTCCCGTTGCTGGGCGAGGCGGGCGTCAGTCCGAGCGGTCCCGGGATCGCGTACTACGAGGACGCCCCGGAAGGCGGCGGCGCGGTCGTCGTCCACGCGGGGGTCACGGTGTCCGCCCCGGTGGGCCCGCTGGGCGACACCGGGATCACGGTGGTCGAGCTGCCCCCGTTCGAGGCCGCGACCATCGTCCACCGGGGTTCGATGGACGGCGTGCTGCCGACCGCCCAGACCCTGGCCCGCTGGATCGACGCCAACGGCTACCGGTCGGCGGGATACACCCGTGAGATCAGCCTGGAGTGCCCCGAGGACCGGGACAAGTGGGTGACGGAGCTCCAGGAGCCGGTCACCAAGGCCTGATCCGCTCCAAAGACACATGGGTGGGAGAAGAACGTGACACTCGATGCCTGGAGTGTCACGTTCCTTTCTCCCTGAGGACTGTCCCCTACCGTCCTCCTCCGGGCCCCGCCCACAGCCCGTCGTCGGTCAGCCCCAGCAGATCGATCGCGTTGCGGCGCACGATCCGGTCCACCACATCGGCGTCCAGATGTCCCATCTGCGCCTCGCCGACCTCGCGCGACTTGGGCCAGGTGGAGTCGGAGTGCGGGTAGTCCGTCTCGTACAGGACGTTCCCGACGCCGATCGAGTCCAGGTTCTTCAGCCCGAAGGCGTCGTCGAAGAAGCAGCCGTAGATGTGCTCGGCGAACAGCTCCGACGGCGGGCGGTGGACCTTGTCGGCGACGCCGCCCCAGGCCCGGTTCTCCTCCCAGACCACGTCTGCGCGTTCGAGGATGTACGGGATCCAGCCGATCTGGCCCTCCGCGTACATGATCCGGAGGTTCGGGAACCGTTCGAACTTGCCGCTCATCAGCCAGTCGACCATCGAGAAGCAGCAGTTGGCGAAGGTGATGGTGGACCCGACTGCGGGCGGGGCGTCGGCCGAGGTGGACGGCATCTTCGAGGACGAGCCGATGTGCATCGCGATCACCGTCCCGGTCTCGTCGCAGGCCCGCAGGAACGGATCCCACTCGTCCGTGTGAATCGACGGCAGCCCGAGGTGCGGGGGTATCTCGGAGAACGCCACCGCGCGCACGCCGCGCGCCGCGTTCCGCCGGACCTCGTCCGCGGCCAGCTGTGCGTCCCAGAGCGGGATCAGGGTGAGCGGTATGAGCCGGCCCCGCGCCTCGGGCCCGCACCACTCCTCGACCATCCAGTCGTTGTACGCGCGCACCCCGAGCAGCCCCAGCTCGCGGTCCTTCGCTTCGGTGAAGGTCTGTCCGCAAAAGCGCGGGAAGGTGGGGAAGCAGAGGGCGGACTGGACGTGGTTGACGTCCATGTCGGCGAGCCGGTCGGGGACCGAGAACGAACCCGGACGCATCTGCTCGTACGTGATGATCTCCAGCTTGATCTCGTCCCGGTCGTAGCCGACCGCGGTGTCGAGCCGGGTGAGCGGGCGGTGCAGATCCTCGTACACCCACCAGTCGCCGATCGGCCCGTCGTCGCCCTTCGCACCCATCACGGGCGCGAACTTTCCGCCCATGAAGGTCATTTCCTTGAGCGGTGCGCGGACGATCCGCGGGCCGCGGTCGAGGTACTTGGACGGGAGCCGGTCCCGCCAGACATGAGCGGGCTCCACCGTGTGGTCGTCCACCGAGATGATCTTCGGGAAGGTCTCCATGTTCTCCACGGTAGCGTCGATCTGACGAACCGTCAGCCATCTGGACCGGACCCCGTTCCGTAATCGTTGTCGAGGGCTTGTGCAGAGAGTCACCCACTGCTGACGTGCCCACCCAAGACAAGGCAGACTGTTGAGCGCGATACCAGCGGTACCGAGCAATCCGGATCCACCCGCCCCGTACCGGCACACGGGCGGGCAATCCAGGCGGACGGCATCAACAGGCGGCATCGGCACGATGGGCAGCACCGGCGGGGCGAGCAGGGCAGGGGGCAGCAATGGACCGTGACAACGGACCGCACGTGCGTGTTCCGGAGCAGCGCGCTCCGCGACAGCGGTCGGCGGGCGGCGTCGATCTGCGCTTTTCCGTGCTCGGTCCGGTACGGGCATGGCGGGACGGCGAAGCGCTGTCCTCCGGCTCACCGCAGCAGCGGGCCCTGCTGGCGGCGCTGCTCCTGCGCGGCGGCCGGACGGCCACCGCCGCCGAACTCATCGACGCCATCTGGGGCGACGAACCGCCCTCGCAGGCGCTCGCCACCATACGTACGTACGCCTCCCGGCTCCGCAAGGTCCTCGACCCGCAGACGCTGGTCAGCGACGCCGGTGGATACGCCATCCGGGCCGGCCACGACACCCTGGACGTGACGGTGGCCCAGGAACTGGCGGCCGACGCGGAGAAGGCCCGCGCGTCCGGCGACCGCTACCAGGCCCGGACCCTGCTCGACAAGGCACTCGGGCTGTGGGACGGCGAGGCCCTGGCCTCCGTGCCCGGACCGTACGCCGAGAACCAGCGCACCCGCCTGGAGGAATGGCGGCTCCAGCTCACCGAGTCCCGCCTGGACCTGGATCTGGAGGTCGGCTGCCACGCGGAGGCGGTCTCCGAACTGACCGCGCTCACGGCCGCGCACCCCCTGCGGGAACGGCTGCGCGAACTCCTGATGATCGCCCTGTACCGCAGCGGCCGCCAGGCCGAGGCGCTGGCCGTCTACGCCGACACCCGCCGGCTGCTCGCCGACGAACTGGGCGTCGACCCGCGCCCCGAGCTCGCCCAGCTCCAGCAGCGCATCCTGCGGGCCGACGAGGAACTCGCCCACCCCGCGGACGAACCGGCCCCGGCCCCCGCGCCGGTGCGTCCCGCCCAGCTCCCGGCCACCGTCCCGGACTTCACCGGCCGCGCCTCCTTCGTACGCGAACTGGGCGGCCGGCTGGCGACCGCCGAGGGTTCGGTGATGGCCGTCTCGGCGCTGGCCGGCATCGGCGGCGTCGGCAAGACCACCCTCGCCGTGCACGTCGCCCACCAGGCACGCCAGCACTTCCCGGACGGCCAGCTGTACGTGGACCTCCAGGGCGCGGGCGCACGGGCCGCCGAACCGGAGACGGTCCTCGGCGCGTTCCTGCGCGCCCTGGGCACCGCGGACTCGGCGATCCCCGACTCCCTGGACGAACGCGCCGCCCTGTACCGCTCCACTCTCGACGGCCGCCGCATCCTGGTCCTCCTCGACAACGCCCACGACGCGGCGCAGGTCCGCCCGCTCCTGCCCGGCACCGCGGGCTGCGCGGCGCTGATCACCAGCCGCGTCCGGATGGTCGACCTGGCCGGTTCCCATCTGGTCGACCTGGACGTGATGTCCCCCGAGGAGGCGCTCCAGCTCTTCACCCGCATCGCGGGCGAGGAACGCATCAACTCCGAGCGCGAGGCCGCCCTGGACGTGGTCGCCGCCTGCGGCTTCCTCCCCCTGGCCATCCGCATCGCCGCCTCCCGCCTGGCCGCCCGCCGCACCTGGACGGTCTCCGTCCTGGCCGCCAAGCTCGCCGACGAACGCCGCCGCCTGGACGAACTCCAGGCCGGCGACCTCGCGGTGAAGGCCACCTTCGAACTCGGCTACGGCCAGCTGGAACCCGCCCAGGCCCGCGCCTTCCGCCTCCTCGGCCTGGCCGACGGCCCCGACATCTCCCTCGCCGCGGCGGCGGCCCTGCTCAACCTGGAGGCCCACGCGACGGAGGACCTCCTGGAGGCCCTGGTCGACACCAGCCTCCTGGAATCGGCCGCCCCCGGCCGCTACCGCTATCACGACCTCGTGCGCCTCTACGCGCGTTCCTGCGCCGAACGGGGCGAGGAGTCCCCGGAGGAGCGGGAGTCGGCGCTGTCGCGGCTGCTGGACTTCTATCTGGCCACGGCGGCGGGGGTGTACGCGCTGGAGCGGCCGGGGGACCGTGCCGTCGACCACCTGGTGGCCACCGAGCACCCGGGGCTCGAATTCACCGACGGGCCGGAGGCCGTGGACTGGCTGTACAGCGAGGCCGATTCGCTGCTTGCCTGCGCCCATCAGAGTGCGTCGAGCGGAATGCTGCAGCGTGCCGTCGACCTGCTCTGCGCGGCAAAGGACCTCGCCGAGTCGGGCGCGAACTCCCGCCAGTACGAAACCACCGGTGCGGCCCTGCGCGACGCGGCGAGGGCTGCCGCCGACCCTCACTCCGAGGGGCGGGCCCGTGCCTCGCTGTCCACCGTCTACCTCGTCTCCGGCCGCTTCACGCTGGCCGACGAGGAGGCACGGCACGCAATGGATCTGGCCGAGAGCACCAAGGACCCGATCCCCGCGTGCTGGGCACCCAACGATCGCGGCATCATCGCGTTCTACCAGGGCAGGCACGAAGAGGGCGAGAAGTTCCTGCAGGCGGCAATAGACAACTACCGCGCGGACGGGAACCTGGTCGGCGAGGCATCCGCACTGTGCAATCTCTCGCGCATCCACGTGAACATGAACCGCACGGCCAGCGCGGTCGAGCTCGCCCAGCAGGGCACGGCCATCTTCGACGGGGTGGGACTCAGTCTCCGCACGGCCAACGGTCGCTTCGCGCTGGGCATCGCGCTGACTCAGGCCGGAAGGCCGACCGAGGCCCTGAAGGAGCTCGACGAGGCGCTGCGCGTGTTCCAGGGCAACCGTCAACGGCTCTGGGAAGGCTCGACCCACTTCCGCATGGCGGAGGCGCACCTGGCCGACGAGCGCCCCGCGCAGGCGGCTCAGCACGCGGAGCAGGCACTGGCTCTGCGCGTCATCGGAGGCGAATGGATGCGGGGCAATGTTCTGATCACTCTGGGACACGCCCTCGAACGCCTCGGTCAGATCGACCGGGCACATGCATGCTGGACCGAAGCACTGGCCATCCACGAGCAGTTCGGAGCCGCGGAGGCGGACAAGGTCCGGGCACTCCTCAACCCGGTCAGTGCCGCCTGAGGCACCGGAACCGGCGGAGAGCCGTCGGCGTTCATCGAACGTTTATCGCCACTCGTCATTCTTAAGCCCATCGATCCGTCGCGTCGGGGGGCAGGCGGGTTGTACGGGGGACCACACCGCTAGGGTGAACGGCCCTGACATGCCCGTCCGACGGCCCACGGGGGAGTCGCCGGACGGGCATCGCCGACCGAGCAAGCAAGATCTCTGGGAGTTGACAGGCATGAGCGACGCACTGAAGCCGAAGACCGGTGGCGCCACCACTCAGGAGAACCACGCCGGCAGCCCGAGCAGCGGTGACAGCGCCGTCAAGCCGCTGGAGAACCACGCAGGCAGCGTGGCCGAGGACATCACGACCCTGGAGAACCACGCCGGCAGCACGCCGAAGGACCTCCTCAAGACGCAGGAGAACCACGCGGGTTCCGAGAAGGCCTGAACGTCATTCGACGGGGAGGCGGCCGCGGCGGCGCGGAGGGGGAGCCGTCGCGGCCGCTGTACGTCCGGGGGGACGTACAGCCACCACCGGCAGAGGGGCACGAGCCACGGCTCGTGCCCCTCTGCGCGTTCACCGCTACGGCCCCCGGACCAGCACCCCCGCGGCGTCGGACCACCGCTCGGTCTCACGACGCCCGGGTCGCCTGTTGCCGAAAGACAGCTCCGTCCGCTCAGTCCATCCGGAGGCGGTCGGCCAGACCGGCGGCGGTGAAAGCGGCTACCAGTTCGTCACGCCCCTCGGTGAAGTGGGCCCAGCTGTCGTAGTGGACGGGGACCACTCGGCGGGCACCGAGGATCCTGGCGGCCTCGGCCGCCTGTGCGCTGTCCAGGACGATCGGTTCGCCGTCGAAGATCATGGGGAAGCGGGGAGCACCGGCGAAGAGAATCGCGGTCTCCACGGGGGCGAAACGCTCGGCGATCTGCTCGACCAGGGCGAGGGAGGCGTTGTCGCCGCTGACGTAGACGGTGGGCAGACCCTCTCCGGTCAGCACGAAGCCGACGACCTGGCCGAGGATCGTCTCGACCTCCTCGCGCGTCCCGGGCCCATGGAGGGCGGGTACGCCCGTCACGGTGACGGTGCCGCCGCCGGGGCGGTCCAGCTCGATGGACTCCCAGTCGGCCAGCCCCTTGGCGCGGACCCCCAGGCGCTGCCCGCCACCGGGAGTGGTGAGGGTGAGCGGGATGTCGGCCAGCAGGGCCCGGCCGGAGTTGTCGAGGTTGTCGGGGTGCTCGTCGTGGGAGAGCAGGACCACGTCGACGCCGCCGAGGTCGGCGGGGCTGCCGGAGGAGGGCGCGGTCTTGGCCAGGAGCGGGCCGTCGGGTGCCGGGTAGTCGCCGGGGGCATCGAAGGTCGGGTCGGTCAGGAACCGCAGGCCGCCGTACTCGAAGAGGGCGGTCGGGCCGCCGAAGAGGCGGACGGGGAACTGCTCGCTGGTGGGGCCGGTGGCAGACACGAAAGAGATCCTCACGGATAGAGGGTGGCTTATCCGTGAGTCACTCTAAGCACTTCTCACGTATACAGGCAAGCCGTACCATGAGAACCATGAAGGAGACCGTGACCGCCGAACCGCTGCCGCCCGCACCGGGTGCCGAGCAGTACCCCGCCCTCGACCTCGCCAACAGCACCATCGCCCTGCCCGGCGGGCACTGCATCGATCTCCTCGGCACCCCGGGCGCCGCCGAACAGTGGCTCGTCGACCGGGGCCTCGCCCCGGCGGACACCGGAATGATGGAGATGTGCACCACCCTGCTGCGCTCCCTGCGCGAACAGGTGCGCACCCTGCTCGCGGCCCACGCCGCCGGGCTGCCCGCCCCCGCCGGGGCACTGACCGCCGTCAACGACGCGCTCACCCGGGCCCCCGCCGCTTCCCTGCTCCACTGGGATCCCACCCGTGGCCTGTACCGCGAGACGGCCCACCCCATCACCCAGATCGTCGAGCACGCCCTCGCGGTCCTCGCCGCCGACGCCGCCGACCTGCTGACCGGCCCCGACGCCGAACGGCTCACCGCCTGCGGCTCCGCCCCCTGCAACCGCTACCTTCTCCGGCACGGCCGCCGCCACTGGTGTTCCATCCGCTGCGGCGACCGCGCCCGAGCAGCCCGCGCCTACGCCCGGCGCACCCGGCCCACGACGGACTGACCAGCGCTCCGCGGGGTTCTCGTCCTCGCCGGGTCCGGCCGTCGCCCTGAGCCCTCCCCCTGCTACCGCCGCCCCCGCAGCTCCCCCTTCACCACCTTGCCACTGGCGTTGCGCGGAAGCTCGGTCACGAACTCCACCGCCCTGGGGACCTTGTAGTTCGCCATCTCGCGCCTGGACCAGGCGATCAGGTCGTCGGCCGTCACCGTCGCGCCCGGCCTGCGCACCGCGTACGCCTTGCCCACCTCGCCGAGGCGGGGGTCGGGGACGCCGATCACCGCGACATCGGCCACGTCCGGGTGCAGGCCCAGGAGCTGTTCTATCTCGGCCGGGTACGCGTTGAAGCCGCCGACGATGAACATGTCCTTGATCCGGTCGGTGATCCGCAGGTTGCCCGCCTCGTCGAGGACGCCCACGTCGCCGGTGTGCAGCCAGCCGTCCGGGGTGATCGCGGCGGCCGTGGTCTCCGGGTCCTCGAAGTAGCCCTGCATCACGTGGAAGCCGCGGACCAGGACCTCGCCGGGCATGCCGGGGGCGGCCAGGACGCGGATCTCGGTGTCCGGGATCGCCCGGCCGGACGTCGAGGCGATCGTCCCGGCCGGGTCGCCCCGGCGGCACATCGTGACGATGCCGCTCGCCTCGGAGAGGCCGTACGCGGTGAGGACCGTGGCGATGTGGAGTTCCGCGCGCAGGCGCTCCACCAGTTTCAGCGGGACCACCGCCGCGCCCGTCACCACCAGGCGGAGGGCGGAGAGGTCGTGGGCGGAGCGCGCCGGGTGGTCGAGGAGGGACTGGTGGAGGGTGGGCGGGCCGGGCAGGACCGAGATGCGTTCGGCGGCGATGTTGGCCAGAACCGTGTCCACGTCGAAGACCGGTTGCGGGACCATCGTCGCGCCCCGCATCAGGCAGGCGATGATGCCCGCCTTGTAGCCGAAGGTGTGGAAGAACGGGTTCACGATCAGATAGCGGTCGCCCTCGCGCAGATCCGCCAGTTCACTCCAGATCGCGTAGCAGCGCAGGGTCTGGGCGTGGGTGATGACAGCGCCCTTGGGCCGGCCCGTGGTCCCCGAGGTGTAGATGATGTCGGAGGGGGACGCGGGGGCGATGGCGTCGGCGCGGGAGCGTACCGCCGCACCGGACACCCCCTCCCCCGACGCCAGGAAGTCCTTCCAGGCGACGTAGTCGTCGGGGGCGGCGTCCGCCAGCACCACCACCTTTTCCAGGCAGGGGAGTTCGGCCTCCGCCCGGCGCAGCGACGCCACGTACGACGTGCCGAGGAAGGTGCCCGTGACGAAGAGGAGTTTCGCCCGGCTGCGTTGCAGGATGTACGCCGCCTCGGTGCCCTTGAAGCGGGTGTTGAGGGGGACGAGGACCGCACCGGCCGTCACCGCCCCCAGCGCGGAGACGATCCAGTCCAGGGTGTTCGGGGCCCAGACCGCGACCCGGTCCCCCGCTTCGACGCCCGAGGCCATGCACGCGGCGGCGGCCCGCTCCACGCGGTCGCCGAGTTCGGCGTACGAGATCCGGGTACGGCCGTCGACGACCGCCTCCCGGTCCCCGTACCGCCGCGCCGCCGCCCGTACCAGCTCCGGGATGCTGCCCCACTCCTCGTCGCCGCGCATCGTTCGCCCTCCTGACGCAGTAGCTGACTATCCGTCAGATTAGCTGTAGCCTCAGCCGCTGTCAGCAGTCATGACGGCCTGGGAGGTGGCGGTGACGGCACTCAAGGACGCGGCAGCGATAGCCGGCATAGGACAGACGGCCTTCGCGAAACAACTGCCGGAATCCGAGAAGACCTTGGCCTGCCGGGCCATCGTCGCGGCGCTCGACGACGCGGGCATCGACGCGTCGGAGGTGGACGCGTTCGCCTCGTACACGATGGAGGAGACCGACGAGGTCGAGATCGCCAAGGCCATCGGGGCGGGCGATGTCACCTTCTTCAGCAAGGTGGGGTACGGGGGCGGCGGCTCCTGCGCGACGATCGCCCATCTCGCCGCCGCCGTGGCGACGGGGCAGGCGGGCGTCGGGGTCGCCTGGCGGTCACGGAAGCGGGGGTCGGGCCCCCGGCCCTGGAAGAACACCGCCGTGCAGCTGCCCACCCCCGCCCAGTGGACCCGCCCGTACGGACTGCTGCGGCCGGCCGACGAGATCGGGATGCTGGCACGGCGGTACATGCACGAGTACGGGGCGACCCGCGACCACCTCTTCAACGTCGCCCTCGCCTGCCGCAACCGCGCCAACCAGAACCCGGACGCGGTGATGTACGAACGGCCGCTGACCCGCGACATGTATATGACCTCGCGCTGGATCAGCGAGCCGCTCTGCCTCTTCGACAACTGCCTGGAGACGGACGGGGCGCTGGCCTGTGTCATCGTCTCCGCCGAGCGGGCCCGCGACTGCCGGCAGAAGCCCGTGTACATCCACTCCGTCGCCCAGGGGCTGCCCGCCCAGCACCACGGGATGGTCAACTACTGGAACGACGACCCGCTCACCGGCCCGGCCTGGACGGCCGCCCGGCAGCTGTGGAAGCAGGCCGACTTCGGCCCGGACGACGTCGATGTGGCGCAGATCTACGACGCGTTCACCCCGCTCATCCCGCTCTCCCTGGAGGGCTACGGCTTCTGCGGGCGCGGCGAGGGCGCCGCGTTCACCGAGGGCGGGGCGCTGGAGAGCGGCGGGCGGCTGCCCATCAACACCGGGGGCGGCGGGCTCAGCGAGGGGTACGTGCACGGCTTCAACCTGATCAACGAGGGCGTCAAGCAGTTGCGCGGCATCTCCACCGCCCAGGTCCCGGACGCCGGGACGTGCCTGGTCACCGCCGGTGAGGGCGTTCCCACATCCGCCGTACTGCTGAGGAGCTGAGGGAGTTGACCGGGATGGATGCTCTGCTGCTGCCCGTCGTGGACGAGGACGGCGCCCCCTTCTGGGAGTACGCGGCCCGCGGTGAACTCCGCGTCCAGGCGTGCGCCGCCCCGGAGTGCGGACGGCTCCGCTTCCCGCCCCGGCCGTGCTGCCCGCACTGCCGGTCCTTCGAGAGCGAGTGGCGGCCGATGAGCGGACGCGGCCGCATCTGGTCCTACGTGCTGCCGCATCCGCCGCTGCTGCCCGCGTACGCCGCGCAGGCCCCGTACAACGCCGTCGTGGTCGAGCTGGCGGACGCCCCGCAGATCCGGCTGGTCGGGAATGTGGTGAGCGGTCCGGACGCCCCGCTGGACTCGGTGGATCCCGCGCGGCTGCGGATCGGTGCGCCGGTGCGGGCGGTGTTCTGCCCGGCCGGTCCCGGGGCGACCCTGGTGCGCTGGCTGCTGGAGAGGTGAGGGGCGATGGCGCTGCGCACGGAGACGGACAAGGAGACCGGGGTCGCGCTCGTCACCCTCGACCGGCCCGGGAAGCACAACGCGATCGACCTGGCCACGGCCGCCGAACTGGCCGCCGCCTGGCGGGCTTTCCGCTTCGACGACGGGGTGCGTGCCGTGGTCCTCACCGGTGCGGGCGGCCGGGCCTTCTGCACGGGGATCGACCGCGGCGCGGACGTGCCGCAGCCCTCGTCCCCGTACACGATCGACGATCCGCTGCTCACGATCGGGCCGAAGGCGAACGACCTGTGGAAGCCGGTGATCGCGGCCGTGGAGGGGATGGCCTGCGGCGGGGCGTTCTATCTGCTGGGCGAGGCGGAGTTCGTGATCGCGTCCGAGGAGGCGACGTTCTTCGACCCGCACACGACGTACGGCATGGTCAGCGCGTACGAGGCGATCTCCATGGCGCAGCGGATGCCGTTCGGCGAGGTGGCCCGGATGTCGCTGATGGGGACGGCCGAACGGATCTCCGCCCGCCGCGCGTACGAGACCGGTCTGGTCAGCGAGGTGACGGCGCCCGGCGGCACGGTGGACGCGGCGCTGCGGGCGGCGGGCGTGATCGCCTCGTACCCGACGGAGGCGGTGCAGGGGACGGTACGGGCGGTGTGGTCCGCGCGGGAGGCGGCCAGGGCGCAGGCCATGGCCCACGCCCCGCACCTCATCGCGCTCGGGAATCTGCCACCGGAGCGGCAGGCCGGACTGTTCCGGGGGCGGGGCGGCAGCGAATTCCGGACGCGCTGACGGGTCGCATGACGGGCCGGCCTGCGGGTCAGTAGGTCAGTTCGGCCTCGGCCCGGCAATTCTTCACCTTGGAAACCTTGCGCGGGTCGTCCATCCGTACGGAGACGGTCTCGGTCTCGCCGCCCACGACGTCCACGGTGGCGTAGCCGATGTCGATGGCGTTGCCGCGTGCGTTGAGGAAGGCCACCTCGACCTTGTAGGTGTGGGAGCCGGTGGCGTTGGCGGTGAGCCTGACGGTGGAGGTGGTGACGGCCTTGCGCTTGCCCTTGCGGGGCTGGGCGCAGCGGAAGACGTACGCCTCGGGCTCATCGGACGCCGTGGCGTTCGGGGTCTGCGTCGCGTAGTCCGTACCGCCGGAGGAGCTGCTCGACGAGTCGTCATCGTCGTCGTAGTCGCTGCTGTGGTAGCTGCCGTTGCTCTTCTCGGAGTTGGAGCAGCCACCGCCGCTGCTGCTGTCCGAACCGCCGCTCCTGCTCTTGCCGCTGCGACCGCCGTGGCTGGAGGTCGAGAATCCGGTGAGGGCGAGTACCACCACGACCAGTACCGCGGAAAGCTTTATGTGCTGCCGCATCATCGATGCAGCCCCCCTTGTGTTGTTGTCCGTTTCTGCAGTTGTCGAACGACCGTGCGTCACGCTAGCGCAAGGTGGCGAGGGCCCGGGGCCGGGCGTAGCGTCGAGCCCGAGAGCGGTGCAGAGCTGTGACGCCGGTCCGCGCACGCGCAGGAGGCCGATGATGATCCGCAACGTCCTGGGCTCGGTGCTCGCTCTCGCCGGAGCGGCGTCCGCCGTGCTGAGCCCCTTCCGTGACTGGTACGACGGTCGCCTCGGGCGTCACTACCGGATCGACGAACTGTTCACCGGCATCACGGACAGCCGGCCCGGACCGCTGGGTTCGACCCTGGTCGCGTTCCTCTTCGCCGCCGTGCTGACAGTGGTGGGCGTGGTGCTGCGGTCGCGGCTGCTGGTGGCGGCCTCGGGTGTGGTGGTGCTGGGGTTCACCGTGCTGTGGATGGTGCGCCAGGGGGAGTCGGAGGGCAGTCTGACGGTCGCGGGCGACGGTTCCGGGCTGAGGTGGGGCGTGGCCGAGGCGGCGGCGGGCGGGGTGCTGCTGCTGTTGGGGGCGGTGGTGATGTCCGGGCGGCACGGTGCCGGGCGCCGGCCTGCCCGCGGGGCACGTAAGCAGCCGTACGCGGCGCCCGGCTCGGAGAACCCGGACACCTGGCCGCCGACTCAGGAGCCGGGACCGTCCGTGCAGACGAGCACGCTGCCGGAGCCCGAACCTGAGCTGTACACGGGCCCGGATCCGGCGGACCGGCGCGCCCCCGCTCCGGCTCCGGAGGACCGGGACACGGCCCCGTATCCCGTCGTGCCGGACGAGGGCCCGGACGCGGACGGGCGCCCGCGCCGCTGAGGCCCGCCGGGCCCGATGCGGCCTACGCCCTGGCCCGGTTGCCCGTGCCCGTTCCCTTCAGCGCGTCCAGCGCGTACACGCAGCGGTCCTTGCTGCACGCGTACACGACACCGCCCTGCGCCACCGGCGAACCGGTGATCTCGCCGCCCGTCGCCAGCTTCCAGCGGAGCTGGCCGCCCGCCGCGTCCAGGGTGTACAGGACATGGTCGGCGGAGCCGAAGTGCACCCGGCCGTCGGCGACCACCGGGGCGCCCACCACCTCGCCGCCCGCCGCGAACCGCCACTTCGGGGTGCCGGTGACCGCGTCGAGCGTGTAGAGCGCGCTACCGCTGCCGACGTGGACGTTTCCGGCCGTCACCAGGACCGGTTCGATCGACTGGCGGGCCTCCGTGGCGATGCGCCAGCGGTCCTTGCCGGTCGAGGCGTCGATCGCGTACACCGTGCCGAGGTAGTCGGCGAGGTACACGCCGCCGCCGGTGACGGCGGGGCCGGGCGCGAACGCGGGCGGGGAGAGGAAGACGGCGGGCGACTCGAAGTGCCAGCGCACGTGCCCGGACGCGTTGTCCACGGCCAGGACCCGGGCCCCCGCGCTGACGTAGACGAAGCCGTCCGGCGCCGCGGTCACCCGGACCGGCACACCGCCGCAGGAGGCCGCGTCGCCGATGGGGTACGACCAGCGCTCGATGCCGGTGCGGGCGTCGACGGCGCGCAGCCGGGCGTTCTGCCAGAGGTAGACCGTGCCGTCGTGGATCGCGGGTCCGGCCTCCGCCGTCTCGAAGTCGGTCTGTACGCCGGCGCTCTCCCACAGCTTCTCGCCCGTGGACGCCTCCCAGGCCTGGACGCCGCCGCCGCGGGTACCGGTGACGACGGTGCCTCGGTCGGCCTTGAGGGAGTAGACCCAGGCATCCGTCTGGAGCCGCCACCGCTCGGCACCGCTCGTCGCGTCCAGGGCATACAGCGACGGCCCGTCGGAGGCGTGGATACGGCCGCCCTCGACGGCCATCACCCAGGCCACGTCCCGGGTCTTGAACTGGCGCCGCCCGTTGCCTACGTCCAGGGCGTGCACCTCGAACGACGTGACGTAGAGGAGGTCCCCGGCGACGACGGGCGTCCCCCACACGTCGTTGGACATCCGGAACCGCCAGGGCCGCCAGCGGTCCGGGCCGGGCGGCGGGGGCTCCGGCGGATGCGCCGGTCCGGGCACGGGGGCGGGGGCGGCCTGGGCGGAGCCGGTCACCCCGACGGGCGGGCGCACCCAGCCGGTCGCGGGACCGGCGTCCGTGGTGGCCGTGGCGGCGGCCCGTACGTCCTGGGCCCGCGGGCCGGGGCCGATCGGCACCTTCGCACCGGGCAGCCGCACCGGACCGCCCGCGTCGGGCGGTCCGGCGGCGGCCGAGGAGCGCAGATCGGCGCCGCTGCGCCAGGCGGGGTCCCGGTCGGCGCCCGGCGGCTGCTGGGGCGGCGGCGGCACCGGGGCGGGGGCGGCGGTCTTCCGTCCGCCGCGGCGCAGCTCGATCATCGCGGTGGCGGAGGTCGGCAGCCACGCCGAGGCCGTACCGCTGTCGTCGCCGCCGGAGGCGAAGAGGTGCGGGGCGAGCTGGGCCTGGAGGTCGGCGGGGGTGGGCCGCAGCCCGGCGTCCATCTGCATGCAGGACTCGATCAGCGGCCGCAGCTCGCCGGGCAGGCCCTCCAGGTCGGGGCCCTCGCGCAGCAGCATGAAGACCGTCTCGACGGGGTTGGCACCGTGGAACGGGGCGTGGCCGGTGGCGGCGAAGACCAGCGTGGAGCCGAGCGAGAAGACATCGCTGGCACCGGTGACGCTGCGCGAGTCCCGGGCCTGTTCGGGCGACATGTACGCGGGCGTGCCCACGGCGACGTTCGTCATGGTCAGCCGGGTGTTGGAGACCCCGGACGCGATCCCGAAGTCGATCACCCGCGGCCCGTCCTCGACGACGAGCACGTTCGACGGCTTCATGTCGCGGTGGACGAGCCCCGCGCCGTGGATCGACTGCAGCGCCTCGGCGATCCCGGCGGCCAGCCAGCGCACCGCCTGGACCGGCATGGGCCCGCACTCACTCACTATCTCTTCCAGCGAGGGGGCCGGCACATAGGCGGTGGCCAGCCACGGCACGGCGGCGCGCGGGTCGGCGTCCACCACCGCGGCCGTGTAGAAACCGCTGACGGCGCGGGCGGCCTCCACCTCGCGCGTGAAGCGGACCCGGAACAGCTGGTCCTCGGCGAGCTCCGTACGGACCGTCTTGATCGCCACGCGTCGGCCCGAAGCCGAGCGGGCGAGATAGACCAGCCCCATGCCACCGGCACCGAGCCGTCCCAGCACCTCGAACGGGCCGATCCGCCTCGGGTCGTGCTGCGTCAGCTGCTCCACCACTTGCCTGCCACCTCCCCGTACGGGCCTCAGGAACAGAAGCCCGCGAAAACCCGCCCTGTACGGCGTCTCACCACTGGGCACCACCCGGCGGTGCGCACCCCCGATTCTTCCTGGCTGAGGCCCTGGTTGCGAACCCGGGGGCGGATCGGGGTGTCACAGCTCACTCTGCCGCCTTCTCGGACACAGGGGGCTGAAGTACGGCGAAAACGGCGCCCTGATCGTCCTGGAGGACCGCCATCCGCCCGTACGGGATGTCGAACGGCGGCTCGGAGATACGGCCGCCGAGGCGTACGGCGTTGCCGGCGGCGCTGTTGCAGTCCTCGACGGCGAAGTAGCTGAGGAAGTAGCTGGGCATCTCCGCCGGGAACGCGTCGGTGATGACGCTGCGGCCGCCGACCGCGGTGTCCGGTCCGGGCTCGGTGCCCGCCGGGGACCACATGCGGAAGCCGGGACCGGACCCGGCCGCGCCCGGTTCGTCTCCGCCCGGTCCGTCTCCGCCCGGTTCGCCCTCGCCCGGTTCGCCCGTACCGGAGTCGTCGCGTTCGGGGCCCGGGGAGAGATCCGTGCCCTGGAAGCCGAAGACCTGCTCGTAGAAATCGTCCACCCGGTCCTTCTGGCGGGTGTAGACCTCGGTCCAGCAGAAGGAGCCGGGTTCGTTCTGCTTCTGGAAGCCCTCGCGGTCACCGGCCTGCCAGAGCCCGAAGACCGCTCCGCCGGGGTCGGCCGCCTGGGCGAACACCCCGGCCCGGCCGGCCCGGACGGGCTCGGTGATCACCTGGCCGCCCGCCTCCCTGATCCGGGCGACGGACGCCACGATGTCGTCGGTGGCGAAGTAGATCCCCCAGGCGGTGGGCATCCGGCCGTCCTGCTTGGCGGCGAGCGCGGCGACGAGCTTCCCACCGCTGAAGGCGTCCGCGTACGGCCCCTCACCGGCCCGGAAGGTCCAGCCGAACAGCTCGCCGTAGAAGCGCTTGCCCGCTTCCAGGTCGGGCAGCTGCACATCCACCCAGCACGGCGCGGATCGCGCGAATGCGGCCATGGGCCCGGGTCCTTCCGTGATCCCGCGTCGCTCGCGGTACGTGGCAGTGACGCTCGTCACAGCAAACGTAACCGGGGGTCGCCCGCATCGCGCTCCGACCGTTCGCATCGAACTGATTTTCGACAGAACCTCGACGCAAGAGTTTCATGCTCACGGCATCACGGAAAGTTATCCACGGAAGTTATCCACAGGCTGTTGATAAGACTTATCGCTCCGTGGTGCGCATACGTCGAAATCCGGCCACTCCCCCCACCGCGTCTGCGGTGATCCCCATTTGCAGTCGGCCGAATCGCGCTCCGATCACCCCTCGGTAAGCTGACGGCATGACAGGACAAGTGCGCACCGTCGACGGCCGCGTGGCCGGTCGACGCGGACAGGCGACGCGGCAGAAGCTGCTCGACTGCCTCAGCGAGATGCTCAGCTCCTCGCCGTACCGGGACGTCAAAGTCATCGACGTCGCCCGGAAGGCGGGGACTTCACCCGCGACCTTCTACCAATACTTCCCCGACGTCGAGGGCGCCGTCCTCGAAATCGCCGAGGAGATGGCCAAGGAGGGTGCCGGGTTGACCGAGTTGGTCGCCGGCCGCTCCTGGGTCGGCAAGGCCGGCTGGCAGACGGCCGAAGAACTCGTCGAGGGATTCCTCGACTTCTGGCGGCACCACGACGCGATCCTGCGCGTGGTCGACCTCGGTGCGGCCGAGGGCGACAAGCGGTTCTACAAGATCCGCATGAAGATCCTGAACTCGGTCACCAACTCCCTCACCGATTCGGTGAAGGAGCTCCAGGCCAAGGGCAAGGTCGACAAGGAGGTCAGCGCCGCGGCGATGGCGGGCTCCCTGGTCGCGATGCTTGCCGCCGTCGCCTCGCACCAGAAGGGCTTCACGACCTGGGGCGTGAAGCAGGCCGAACTCAAGCCGAATCTCGCCCTGTTGGTGCATCTGGGCATCACCGGCAAGAAGCCGACGAGGTAGCACCGGCGCCGACGGCCCCTTCCCCACCGGGTATCGCGCGGCCGTCCCGGGCACTCCAGGTCCTGTCACACCGACGGCGGGCCACGCATGTGGTCCGCCGTCGGTGCACCCGGACCGCGTTCAGGAGCCGTCCCGTCCGCG
Source organism: Streptomyces sp. NPDC059832 (assembly GCF_042731715.1). Lineage (NCBI taxonomy): Bacteria > Bacillati > Actinomycetota > Actinomycetes > Kitasatosporales > Streptomycetaceae > Streptomyces > Streptomyces sp. NPDC059832. The sequence continues at coordinate 455,485 of NZ_JBHWIY010000003.1, forward strand.
CAGCCTGAAGAGCCGGATCTCCCGGTCGATCCGCGCCTGGTAAGTCGCGTACGGCGGCCAGAACTTCAGCGCCGCCCGCCACACCGCTTCACGTTCGGCACCCTCCAGCAGCGTGGCGTGCACCGCAATGTCCCGGCCCCGCCAGTTGACGACCGCCTTGTCCGGACCGGCGAGCAGATTCGCGGTCCAGGCCGGGTGCCCCGTACGGCCGAAGTTGCTGCCGACCAGAATCCAGCTCTGCTCCGCCCCCTCCTCCGGCATGCAGGCCAGCGGAGTGGTTCTGAGCTGCCCGCTCCTCGCCCCCGGCACCGTCAGGATCAGCCCCGGCAGCATCCGGGCGCTGAGCAGCACCTTGCCGCGCGTGAGCCGGTGCACCGTACGGTCCATGGCGGGGACGACATGCGGGGCGACCCTCGCGAACGCGCGGGTGGCGGAGACCTTCTGCATCAGCCGGACGCCGGGCGCCATCAGACCGCCACCTGTTCGGCCGGTCCCGGCGCTCCCGGCAGCTGCGCTCCCGACGGCGACGGCGCGAACAGCCCGGCCCGCTGCGCCGCATGGTCGCGGAGCCGGTGGACGGGGCCGAAGAGCAGTTCGTCGGCCGCGGCCCGCTTGAAGTACAGATGCGCCTCGTGTTCCCAGGTGAAGCCGAGTCCGCCGTGCAGCTGGACGGCCTCGGCGGTGGTGACCCGGAGCGCCTCCAGGGCCTGCGCGAGGGCGAGCCCCCCGGCGGCGGCCGGGTCCCAGGCCGCGTAGTACGCCGCGGAGCGGGCCGCCTGCACCTGTACGTACAGATCCGCGAGGCGGTGCTTCACGGCCTGGAAGGAGCCGATCGCCCGGCCGAACTGCTCGCGCGCCTTGACGTATTCGACCGTCCGCTCCAGCGCGCCCGCCGCCGCCCCCACCGCCTCCGCGGCGAGCAGCGCGGCAACCGGGTGGCCGGCCGAGGCGAGTGCGCCGGTGACGTCCGCGGTGTCGTCCGCGCCGAGGAGTTCGGCCTCGGTGTCGCGGAGTTCGATCCGGGCCAGCGGGCGGGTCTCGTCGAGCGAGGTGCGGCGGGTACGGACGACTCCGGCCGCCGTCTCCGGGCGGACCAGGAAGAGGAGCGTACGGCTGCGCGGGAAGCCTCCGGCGTGGGCCGCGACCAGAAGGAGTCCGGCGCTGTGCCCGTCGAGGACCCGGTCGGCCTCCCCGTACAACCGCCAGCCCTCCGCACCGGCGACCTGTCTGGCCTGCATGCCGCCCGCCCGGCCGCCGCCCGCCCAGGCGCCGTCGGTGGGGTCGCCGATGAGGCCGAGGGCGGTGGCGAGCGAGCCGCCGGGGACGGCCAGGGTCACGGTCGGCTCACCGGCCGCGATGCGCGGCAGCAGGGCGGCGCGCTGGGCGTCGGTGCCGAGTGCGGCGATCAGGGGCGCGGCGAGCGCGGCGGTGGCGATCAGGGGCGAGGGCAGCAGGGCGCGGCCGGCCTCCTCGCAGGCGACGGCGAGCTCGGTGAGGCCGCAGCCGACGCCTCCGTACTCCTGCGGGAGGGCGAGTCCGGGCAGCCCGAGGTCCTGGGCGAGCCGTCGCCACAGGTCCGCGTCGTACCCGTCGGCGGCGCCCACGGCGTTCCGGACGTCGTCGGGTGCGCAGCGTGCGGCCAGCAGTTCGCGCAAGGTGCGGCGGATCTCGTCCTGTTCCGCGGTGAAGGCGGCATCCATCGTCGGACTCCTTCCCCTCAGGGGCCTCCGGCCCCTGATCTGACGGTGCGTCATGTTAGGGGCGAATCCCCGAGATGCCCAGAGTCGCGCACGGGAGGGGCGATGGGGGGCAGAGGATCCCCGGCCCGGGGCCGGAGGGATTCGGAGGATCCCCGTTCCACCGGACGGTCCCCCCATCACTGATCTGATGTACCGTCAGATTCATGCCTTCTTCCCACCGCAAGGTCGCTGTCGTCGGCATATCCCTCGCCGACTGCGGACGCGTCGACACGGCCACGCCGTACGCCCTGCACGCCCAGGCCGCCCGCCGGGCGCTGGCCGATTCGGGGCTGGACCGGTCCGTCGTCGACGGTTTCGCCTCCGCCGGACTCGGCACGCTCGCCCCGGTCGAGGTCGCCGAGTACCTGGGCCTGAAACCCACCTGGGTGGACTCCACCGCGGTCGGCGGCTCGACCTGGGAGGTGATGGCGGCCCATGCGGCGGACGCCATCGCGGCGGGCCACGCCAATGCCGTACTGCTGGTGTACGGGTCGACGGCGCGTGCGGACATCAAGGCGGGCCGCCGGACCTCCAACCTCTCCTTCGGCGCGCGCGGCCCGCTCCAGTTCGAGGTGCCGTACGGGCACTCGCTGATCGCCAAGTACGCGATGGCCGCCCGCCGTCACATGCACGAGTACGGGACGACCCTGGAGCAGCTCGCGGAGGTCGCGGTCCAGGCGCGGGCGAACGCGGCGGCCAACCCGGACGCGATGTTCCGGGACCCGGTCACGGTGGACGACGTGCTGTCGGGGCCGATGATCGCGGACCCGTTCACCAAACTGCACTGCTGCATCCGCAGCGACGGCGGCTGCGCGGTGCTGCTGGCCGCCGAGGAGTACGTGCCGGACACGGCCAGGGCGCCGGTGTGGATCCTCGGCACGGGTGAGCACGTCTCGCACTCCACCATGTCCGAGTGGGACGACTTCACGGTCTCCCCCGCGGCGGTCTCGGGCCGGCTGGCGTTCGAACGGGCGGGGGTGCGGCCCGCGGACATCGATCTCGCCGAAATCTACGACGCGTTCACCTATATGACGCTGGTGACGCTGGAGGACCTGGGGTTCTGCGCGAAGGGCGAGGGCGGCGCGTTCGTGGAGAAGGGTCGAACCGGGCTGACGGGCGAGCTGCCGGTGAACACCGACGGGGGCGGCCTGTCCGCCTGCCATCCCGGGATGCGCGGGCTGTTCCTGCTGGTGGAGGCGGTACGCCAACTGCGCGGCGAGGCGGGCGAACGCCAGGTGCGCAGGGCCGGCGGCCGGCTCCCCGAACTGGCGGTGGCATCGGGGACGGGCGGCTGGTTCTGCTCGTCGGCCACGGTGGTGCTGGGGCGGGGGTGAGGGGCGGGGCTCCCGCAGCGGTACGGGGCGGGGCCCGCCCCGTACCCGGCCATGCGCTGCAATGGGGGCATGACCGACGCACACCAGAGCTTCCTGGACCTGCTCCACGCCCAGCGCGTCTGGGACGTGGAGCTGCCCGGCTTCGACCCGGCCACCGCGCCCCCGGCCCCGCTCCCCCTCTTCCACCGCTGGTTCGCCGAGGCGGTGGCCGCCGGGCAGGCGGAGCCGCACACGATGTCGCTGGCCACCACGGACACCGAGGGGCACCCCGACGTGCGGACGCTGATGCTGCACGACGCGGACGAGCGCGGCTGGCACTTCGCCACCCACCGCACCAGCGCGAAGGGCCGCCAGCTCGCCGCCCGGCCGTACGCGGCGCTGGGCTTCTACTGGCCGGCGCAGGGCCGGCAGGTACGGGTGCGGGGGCCGGTCACCGCCTGCGCGCCCGCCGAGAGCCGGGCCGATCTGCACGCCCGCTCGACCGGGGCGCTCGCATCGGCGCTGACCGGGTCGCAGAGCGAGGTGCTGGGCTCGCGGGAGGAACTGACCCGCACCGCCGACGCCGCCTGGGAGCGGGCGCGGGCCGAGCCGGACGCGGAGGTCGCGAGCTGGACCCGGTACGTGGTCGAGGCACGCGAGGTCGAGTTCTTCCAGGGCGACGCGGCGCGCCGGCACGTACGGCTGCGCTACCGCGGGCAGGGCACGGCCTGGACCCGGGAACTGCTCTGGCCCTGAGGCCTGTCCCCGCCCCGCCCGTGCCCGCGCGGCCCCGGCCGTACGGGCACGGTCCGGCGGCCCGTCAGTCGAGGGAGATCGCCTGTACCGGGCAGACGCGGACGGCCTCCTTCACCGTGGCGCCGTCGAGAGCCGCTTCGTAGCCGGGCAGCAGCTCGCTGAACCCGTCGTCGTCCTGGGTGAACACCTTCGGCGCGGTGAGCGCGCACTGGCCGGCGCCGATGCACCGGTCCCTGTCGATACTGATCTGCATCCCAGCAGAACCTTCCGGTCGCATTTCGATCACCATGTTCCGATCACCATGTTCCGACACCGCGTTTCGACACCGCGTTTCGATCACGGTGTTTCGATCACCAGGTTTCCGATCACCAGGTCACGGGCAGTTCGAGCAGGCCCTGGATGGTGTCACCCGGTTTGAACGGGATTTCCTCGGCGGGTACCGCCAGCCGCAGATCGGGAAGGCGGTCGAAAAGCGCGGGCAGCGCGATCTCCAGCTCGGCCCGTGCCAGATTCTGACCCAGGCACTGGTGAACTCCGAACCCGAAAGCGACGTGATTGCGCGCGTTCCGGCCGAGGTCCAGCTCGTCCGGTGACTGATACACGGTCTCGTCCCGGTTGATCACTGCCGTGGTCAGGATGACGCCGTCCCCCGCACGGATGGTCACCCCGCCCACTTCGATGTCCTGAACGGCCACCCGCGAAATCCCGTCGGCTATCGACAGGAACCGGAGCAGTTCCTCGACCGCGGAAGGCATCAGGCTGTCGGATTCGCGCATCCGGGCCAGCTGGTCGGGATGCTGGAGCAGCGTGAACGTACCGAGCGAGATCATGTTCGCGGTCGTCTCGTGCCCGGCGATGAGCAGGATCTGGGCCAGCCGCACCAGCTCGTCGTGGTCCACGGCCCCGGTCTCCAGCTGCTGGACGATGAGCTCGTCGAGCAGCCCTTCGCCGGGGGTGGCCCGCTTCTTCTCGATCAGCACACGGAAGTACTCGTCGAGCGCTTCCCGAGCCGATTCGACGTCCGAGGACGCCGGGCCGCGGAGCAGCTTGCGCGACTGTGCCTGGAAGAACTCGTGGTCGTCGTAGGGCACCCCGAGCAGCGCGCAGATGACCATGGAGGGCACGGGCAGGGCGAAGGCCTCGACCAGATCGGTCGGCGGGCCCTGCTCGACCATCGTGTCGAGCAGCCGGTCCACGGTCTCCTGGATCTGCGGCCGGAGCGCGGCCGTCCGCCTGACCGTGAAGCTCGGGATCAGCATCCGGCGCTGGACGTTGTGCTCCGGATCGTCGACGCCGAGCAGTTCGACGCGCCGCAGGGTGGTCCCGGCCAGCCGCTCGGCGAAGAAAGGAAACGCGGGGTTCTCCCGGTTGGACGACAGCCTCTGGTCCACCAGGAGCGAACGTGCCTCGGCGTGCCCGGTCACCAGCCACACCGTACGGCCGTCGAAGAGCCGAGCGGGGGACACCGGCTGCTGCCCCCGGTGCTCACTGCGATATCCCGTCGGCGGGTTATAAGGACAGGTGCGGTTCTGCGGAAAGGAGACAGTCTCGGCGTCTGCCATGGCGGACCTCGCAAAGAGATGGGGGAGTCCTACCGATCTCCGACCACTAGATGCCTCAGGCACCTAATGGGTCTAGGTGTTGTTCGGCCAAATGTCCTCGGAGAGACTCCATTCTCCGTCCGTCGGGCCGAGCGGGCATTTCGAGACACCCATTCGCCTGGCACATACCGAGCCACCGCACGGAATCTCCGCCCCGCCGCGCCCCCGCGCCTCCCCCGCGCATCTCCCCGCATCTCTTATCTCCGCTTTCCATACGAAAGGGGCAAGATGGAAGGCACTAGGGCGACTGGAGGCGACGATGAGCCGAACCCGTTCCCGAACCCGTTCCCGTTACGCCCCGGACAGCGGGTTGACCACACGCATGGTCGGCACCATGTTCCTGATCGGCCTGTTGTACGTGGTCCTGGTCGGCGTACTGCTCGCCGTGCTGCGCGGCGCCTGGCCGATCATTCTGATTCTCGTCGGTGGCATGTTCATCGCGCAGTTCTGGTTCAGCGACCGCATCGCGGCGTTCAGCATGGGAGCCCGTGAAGTCACCCCGGAGGAGGCGCCGGAGCTGCACGGCGCCGTCGACCGGATTTGCGCTCTTGCCGATATGCAGAAACCGCGCGTGGCCATCGCCCAGAGCGACGTGCCGAACGCCTTCGCGACCGGCCGCAGCGAGAAGACCGCTCTCGTCTGCGCCACCACCGGGCTCCTGCGCAGACTGGAACCCGCGGAGCTGGAGGGTGTGCTCGCGCACGAGATGTCGCATGTCGCGCACCGCGATGTCGCCGTCATGACGATCGCCTCGTTCCTCGGCGTGCTCGCCGGCATCATCACCCGGGTCGCCCTGTGGGGCGGGCTCTCCCGCAACAGCCGGAGCAATGACCCCATCGGCATCGCGATCATGCTGATCCCGCTGGTCAGCGCGGTCGTGTACGCCCTGAGCTTCCTGCTGACCCGGCTGCTCTCCCGCTACCGCGAGCTCTCCGCCGACCGCACCGCCGCGCTGCTCACCGGCCGCCCCTCCGCGCTCGCCTCCGCCCTCACCAAGGTGAGCGGCCAGATGGCCCGCATCCCGACCGAGGACCTGCGCAAGGCGGAGCCGTACAACGCCTTCTACTTCGTCCCCGCGTTCTCCTCCAAGGAGAGCCTGAGCCGGCTGCTCTCCTCCCACCCGACCCTCGAACAGCGCCTCGACCAGCTGGCCCGTATCTCCGCCGACCTCGCCCGTCCGTGAGGAACGCCCGAGGCGACACCCGAAGCGGCACCCGAAGGAACACCCGGAGGAACACCCCGACAAGCAACGCCCGGAGGCACGCCCATGGGTCTTCTCGACACCATCCTCGGCCGCAGCAAGCCGGTCCGCCCCGACCTCGACCAGCTCTTCGCCGTCCCCTCCGCCGCCCTCACCCTCCAGGCGGGCGCGGGCTTCACACCGACCGGTCTCGGCTCGGTCTGCTTCGCGGGCGTCGAGGGCGGCACCTTCGCCCGCCTCCAGCAGGACGTACGCGAACTGCTCGACGCCGACACCGGCCGCGGCGGAATCCCCGTGGAGTTCAGCCAGGACACGTACGGCTACACCTGGCTGCTCTCCCGCCGCCCGGCCGACGACACCGCCACGCTGGTCAACGACCTGCACGCGGTCAACACCCTGCTCCAGGACGGCGGGTTCGGGCCGCACCTGCTCTGCTCCCTGATCGGCTTCCGGGACGAGCGGGACCGTCCGCTGGCCCTGGTCTACCTCTACAAGCGCGGCACGTTCTACCCCTTCGCCCCCGTGCCCGGCGGCGCCGAGAAGCGGGACAACCAGCTGGAGTTGCAGGTCAGAGCGGTACTCGGGGACGATCTGAGGATGGAGAAGGACCTGGCCCGCTGGTTCCCGGTGTGGGGGGCGCCGGGGCTGTGACGCGGGGAGCTCCGATGACAGGGGGCCCGGCGGCGCACCCGCCCGTATCATCGTTTCCATGACTGCTGAGCCCGCCCGTTCCGCCGACCGTATGCGCGCTTCGGATGCCGATCGCGAGGCGGTGGTCGAGCAGTTGCGGGAGGCGGCGGCCGAGGGCCGCATCGACATGGACGAGCTGGACACCCGGCTCGGGCAGGCGCTCTCCGCCAAGACCTACGCCGAACTGGCGCCCCTCACCGAGGACCTGGTCCCCATCGAGGTGGCGAAGGGCGAGCCGCTGGTCCTCAAGGGCGGCATGCACGGCGTGACGCGCTCGGGCGTCTGGAAGGTGCCCCCGGTGATACGCGCCCAGGGCGGCATCGGCGGCGTCCGGATCGACTTCACCCGCGCCGAGTGCCGACTGCGTGAGATCGCGCTGGAAGTGCGCGGGGAGATGGCCGGGGTGAAGATCGTGATCCCGGAGGGCTGGACCGTACACACGGACAGCCTGGATCAGGGCCTCGGCGGCCTGAAGGACCGGACCACCGACGAGCGGACCCCCGGCGCCCCGCTCCTGCGGCTGACCGGCTCCTGCGGCATGGGCGGCGTGGTCGTACGCCACCCGAACTTCCGCGAGCGGCGCAAGCTGCGCGGCATCGAGTCCTGAGTACGCCTACCTAGTCCTTGCCGGGTGACCTCGCCCATCCGGCGCGTTCCCCCGGCGGCATACCGTCCCTCGTATGCCCGAGGAGACCGCACCCACCGACACCACGCCCGCTCCGACCCCCGCCCCGACCGGGTCCAGGTCCCCCTCATCCGTCCTCGGGGCCCTCGGATGCGGCTGCGTCGCGCTCGTCGTCGTACCCGTTATCGCTCTGGTCGCCCTGCTCGCATGGTTCCTGTCCGGGTCGACGGACACGCCCCGGGTCGCGCCCGAGGAGATGGCGGACCGCGCCTTCCAGCGCTCCCAGGAGGCGTACGACCTCATGGGGTTCAAACGCACCGTGGAACCGGGGGTCGAGAAGATCGGCGTCAGCACGGAGAACACCCTGGACTCAGGCTACTGCTGGGGCGGAGGCCTGCTCGGGCTGGAGGACAAGACCATCGACGGCGCCTATCAGATGAGCCACGTCTGGGCGCTGGACCACGTGCCCGCGAGCCAGGCCGTCTCCGGCCTCGGCAGGCTGCACCGGCAACTCAAGGACGACGGCTGGGAGGTCACGTCCTACCGTGAGGGCGGAAAGAGCCAGTCCTGGGACCTGTACGTCCAGCGGGACAACGGGGCCGAGAGCATGTCCTTCACCTGGTACCAGGACCGGGAGTACTTCATCGGCCGCGCCTCCGTGCCCTGCGCCTACGACCCCGAGTGGAAGGGCGGCGATTCCGGCCCCGCAGAGGTCGACCGGACGCCGCCCGCTCTCGGGCCCGCGCTGCGGAAGTAGGGCGGACCTGTCCGGCGGAGCGCACTCAGCAGTCTCCGGGGTGGAAGACCGGAACGGCCTCCTTCCCCTCCTCCCGCCGGAAGGCCACCCGCAGCGCCATGCCGATGGCGAGAGCGGACTCCTCGCACCCCAGGATCTCCGTCATCATCCGCGGGCCCTCGGCCAGGTCGACCACGGCGGCGACGTACGGGACGCGGGCGCCGAACGGTGGCAGGTCGTTGCGGTGCACGACGGACCAGGTGTAGAGCGTGGCGTCTCCGCTCGCCCGCTCCCAGGTGACGTCCTCGCTCCAGCAGTGCGGGCAGAACTCGCGCGGGTAGTGGTGCGCGCGCCCGCAGGCGCGGCAGCGGCGCAGCAGCAACTGCCCCCGGGCGGCGGCGTCCCAGTACGGGCGGGTGAAGGCGTCGGGTTCGGGAAGGTCGAAACGTACGGGGGCCTCGGTCACGGGAAGAGTCCGATCGCCGCGTCGAGGGACCAGGTCTGCCAGGACATCGCGAACAGCGCGACGAACGAGATGAGCGCCATCATGGCGTTCTGCCCCTGCTCGGCCCAGTCGTGGATCATCAGCACGAGATAGAGAAGGTTGAGGAGGAGCCCCGCGGCCAGCGCGACGGGGGTGAGGAATCCGGCGATCAGGCCGAGCCCCAGGGCGAGTTCGGCGTACACGACGACGTAGGCCATGACCTTGGGTCGTGGGGCGACGACCCTCCGGAAGCCGGTGCGCACGGCCGGCCACCGGTGCTTGCCCGCGACGTCCGCGGCCCAGGCGATGCCCGTACCGCGTTCGAACCAGCCCTTCTTGTCCTTGTGTCGCCAGCTCTCCAGCCACCACAGGCCGAGGCCTATCCGGAGAACGGCGAGCCACTCGGCTCCGCCGAGCCAGATCGTCTGCATGGGGCCTCCCGTGGCCTCCCGTTCACTGAATCTGACGGTACGTCAGTTCACCTGATGGCGGGCAACTCGCGCAAGAGGCGCGCAAGGAGTGCGCAGAAGGTGAGCGGAAAACGGACAACAGACGTACGCTCGTGATCAATTCGCAATCGATTCCGGTCTTGACCGAGACCCATCAACCGGGTGCGCGATTACGCTCCGAACCATGCCCGACAGCTCGCCTACCGCCGGTAGCTCCATATCGGCCCAGACCGACCTCACCGAGGACCGGCCCGTATACGTCATCGGTGGCGGTCCGGGCGGTCTCGCCGCCGCGGCGGCCCTGCGTGAGCAGGGCGTACGGGCGGTCGTGCTGGAGAAGTCCGGGAACGTGGGAGCGTCCTGGCGCCGTCACTACGACCGGCTGCACCTCCACACGACCCGGCGCCGCTCGGCGCTGCCGGGGCTCGCGATGCCGCGCCGGTTCGGACGCTGGGTGTCCAGGGACGATGTGGTGCGCTATCTGGACAAGTACGCCGAGCACCATGAGCTGGAGGTGGTGACGGGCGTCGAGGTGTCCCGGATCGACCGCGCCCCGGACGGCAGGGACTGGCAGTTGACCGCGACCGGTGGCCGGGTGCTGACCGGCCGGGCCGTCGTCGTCGCCACCGGCTTCAACCACACCCCGCGCATCCCCGACTGGTCCGGCCTCGACACCTTCACCGGCGATCTGGTCCACGCCTCCGACTACCGCAACCCGGCCCCGTACGCCGGCAAGGACGTCCTGGTCGTCGGGATCGGCAACACGGGCGCGGAGATCGCCGTCGACCTGGTCGAGGGCGGGGCGTCCCGGGTACGGATCGCCGTGCGCACCGTGCCGCACATCGTGCGCCGCTCCACCGCGGGCTGGCCCGCCCAGTCGACCGCCGTCCTGGTACGCAGGCTGCCGGTCCGGCTGGTCGACCGGGCCGCGGGCCTGATGTGCCGGATCTCCGTGCCCGACCTCGCCGCGCAGGGCCTGCCGCGCCCGGACACGGGCCTGTACTCACGGGTCAAGGACGGCGCCGTCCCGGTGCAGGACGTGGGGCTGACCGACGCGGTGAAGCGCGGCCGGGTGGTGCCGGTGGCGGCCGTCGAGTCCTTCGACGGGGACGCGGTGGTACTGGCCGACGGCGACCGGATCACCCCGGACGCGGTGATCGCGGCGACCGGCTACCGGCGGGGCCTGGAAGGACTGGTCGGCCACCTCGACGTGCTGGACGCCCGGGGCCGGCCGGTGGTCCACGGCGGCCGCACCCCCAAGCGGGCACCCGGCCTGTACTTCACCGGCTTCACCAACCCGATCAGCGGCATGCTGCGCGAACTGGCCCTGGACGCACGGAAGATCGCGAAGAGGGCGGCACGCAGGGGCTGAGACCGCGCGGGCGACGAAGACGGCCTGGGCCGGTGCATCGACGCACACGTCGGCTGGTGATCCCGCGCGGGGCGCGCCCGGGAGGACCGGCCGCGCCCCGCACTCCTGCTTCGGGGGTGCCGGTCAGGCCCCGGGCGTGGCGTTCAGTACGAGCTGGGTCGTGTTGTTGGCGGGCTGCGGGTCGAACGGGAAGGACGCGGCGCCGGATCCACCGGTGGTGAGCATGACCCGGCCGGTGGCGTCGGGGACGACGCGGTCGATGCGCAGCTGGAACGGGAAGGAACGTGTGGTGTCCGGCAGGGTCCAGTACGGCAGCTCGCAGCTGTAGCGCGGGGCGCCGGTCCGCTGCGGGTAGTAGCCGCCGCTCAGGGTGCGCGGTACGCAGTCGGCGGGGGCGGAGACGACGGTGGCGCCCTCGGGGACGGTGAAGTCGACGGCCGCGACCGGGTCGCCGGAGCCGAGGTTGCCGATCCAGGCCGGTCCGTTGTTGCGGAAGCCGAGTTCGGCGGTGACGGTCTCACCGGCGCCGCCCGTGACCCGGGCGCCCTGCGCGGCGAAGTCCGCGGTGTTCACCGCGGTGAAACCGGCGATGGTGTAGTTGTCCTCGTCCGCGAGGTCGGTGGCTCCGTTGCCGGGCTCGACGCTGATGTCCAGCCGCTCGCCGTACGCGTGCGCGGCGAGGGCCACCCGCATCGGCGCGGGCAGCGTGAAGGAGTCACCCGGCTCGATCACCTGGTCGAAGGAGCAGGTGGCCTGGTTCATCGGGGCGTAGTCGCCGCCGGTCGTCCCGTACGTGCACTCGGTGTACTTGTTGAGGAAGCCGAGTCCGTACGAAGCGGTGAAGGTGGCGGTGAGGCCCTCGGACCGCTCGCTGCCCTTGTTCGTCACCGCGAACGGGACGGTCCGGACGGCGCCCGGCCGGAGCCCCTTCACCGGGGCGATCTCGCCGAGGGACAGGTCGGGGCCCGAGCCGACCGTGACCATGGTGTCGAAGGAGTCGTGCGGGGCCTCCAGGGTGCCGTCGGGGCCGCCGGTGGCCACGGCGGCGTAGGTGATCCGGCCCTGGGCGCCGAGCGCGGCACCGTCGGCGGCGCGGACCGTGAGGTGGACCTGCGGGCTGTACGCGTCACCGATGACGGGCACCTCGGGGACGGTGCACACGGCCGTGGTCCCGGTCGGGGCGCAGTTGTCGGGCCAGGTCACATCGGCCACCCCGGCGACACCGGAGATGTCGACCGAGAGCCGGCCGTCGGTGACGGCGAAGTTGTCGTTGTCGTGGTACAGCCCGATGTCGAGCGGGCTGCCCTGCGACGCACCGTCACCGAGCAGCAGCTTCTGCTCGCTGGGCGCCTGTATCCAGAGCTGGTCGGACTGCTCCTGCGCGAACGCGGGGGCCGCGAGTCCGGCAGTCAGCAGTCCGGCGGCCGCGGCAGCCGCGGCGGCACGGACACCGAGGCGTACGGTGCGCCGGGCGGAGACGGGTCTGACGGGTCCGACAGGTCTCATGTTTTCCCCAGGGGTGAGCCGTGGATGGCGAACGACGGCCGGTGCGTCCGGCCAGCCCGTTCGACTCCCAAGATCGCCCGGAGGTTGTACGGCGGCCGGCCCTCGTCCAGCCTTTGCCTGCACACCCATTCCTGACGAGCCGTCAGTTCAGTAACCTGACAGAGCGTCAGCTTTGGGCTGGCCGGGCACGATCACCCGACGGACCTCGAGCAGGAGTGGGCGGAACGATGCTTGGATCGACTCACGGCACCCTCACCACCGACTTCCGCGCCAGGGTGGTGGCCTGCGGCGAAGAGCCGCATGCCGCCGTCCACAGCATGACGGTCGACGCCGCCACGGAGTGCGTCCTGGACGTCAGCGGTCGGCCGCTGCACGCGGCCGTGCCGGATCTGGACCGGTTCTTCCGGCCCGGTTCCGTGGCCGTCATCGGCGCCTCCGACACCGAGGGACGGCCCAACACCGGCATCACCCGGCAGCTGATCGGCTGGGCCGAGCGGGTCGGGGCTCGGCTGTATCCCGTGCACCCCACCAGGAAGTCCGTGTTCGGGCGGGCCTGTTCTCCTTCCGTCGCACAGCTGCCGGAGCAGGTCGATCTGGCCGTGCTGCTGGTCGGCGATCCGCTCCCGGTGATCGAGGAACTCGCGCAGGCCAAGGTGCGGTTCGCCGTCGCCTTCGCCTCCGGGTTCGCCGAGACCGGCGAGGAGGGTGCCGCCGCGCAGGCACGGCTGGCCGCGGCGGTGGAGCGGTCCGGGCTGCGGCTGCTCGGGCCGAACACCAACCTCAACGCCTTCGAGAAGTTCCGGGACGATCTGGACGGGCCGGCCATCGCGCTGATCACCCAGTCCGGTCACCAGGGCCGCCCCGTCTACACCCTTCAGGAGCTGGGCGTGCGGCTCTCGCACTGGGCGCCCACGGGCAACGAGGCGGATCTGGAGACCGCCGACTTCATCTCGTACTTCTCGCAGCGTCCCGAGGTCGGGGCCATCGCCTGTTATGTGGAGGGGCTCAAGGACGGGCGCTCCTTTCTGCTGGCCGCGGACCGGGCGGCACGGGCCGGGGTTCCGGTCGTGGCGGTCAAGGTGGGGCGTACGGAGACGGGGGCCAGAACGGCCGCGTCACACACCGGCAAGCTGACCGGCGCCGACCAGGTGGTGGACGCGGCGATGCGGCAGTTCGGCGTGATCCGGGTCGACGGGCTCGACGAGCTCCAGGACACCGCGGCCCTGCTCGCACGGGCACGGAAACCGCAGGCCGAAGGGGTCGTCGTGTATTCGATCTCGGGCGGCACGGGCGCGCACTTCTCGGACCTGGCCACCGGCGCCGGGCTGAGCCTGCCCACCCTGTCCGAGGCGAAGCAGCGCGAACTGCACGAGTGGATCCCCGGTTACCTGAACGTGGCGAACCCGGTCGACAACGGGGGCCATCCGGTGGGCGACTGGCGCGGCCGGAAGATCATCGACGCGATACTCGCCGACCCCGGCGTGGGGGTGCTGATCTGTCCGATCACCGGCCCCTTCCCCCCGATGAGCGACAAGCTCGCGCAGGACCTGGTGGACGCGGCGGAGACCACGGACAAGCTGGTGTGCGTGGTGTGGGGCTCGCCCGTCGGCACGGAGGAGGCGTACCGCACGACGCTCCTCGGCTCGTCCCGCGTCGCCACCTTCCGTACCTTCGGCAACTGCATCACCGCCGTGAAGGCCTACCTGGACCACCACCGGTTCGCCGCTTCCTACCGCTCCCCCTTCGACGAGGCGCCCCGCACGCCTTCGCCCTCGTTCCGCAAGGCGCAGGCACTGATGCGTCCGGGCCACCAGCTGAGCGAGCACGCGGCGAAGCAGCTGCTGCGGGCGTACGGAATCCGCGTACCGCGCGAGCAGTTGGTGACCAGCGCCGCGGCGTCCGTCCGGGCCGCGGGGCTGGTCGGCTACCCGGTGGTCATGAAGGCGTCGGGCGCCCGGCTCGCCCACAAGACCGAACTGGGCCTGGTCAAGGTCGGGCTCACCTCCGCGAGCCAGGTGCGGGACGCGTACCGCGAACTGACCGACATCGCACGGTACGAGGGCGTCGAGCTGGACGGGATCCTGGTCTGCCAGATGGTCGAGCGGGGGGTCGAGATGATGGTCGGCGTCACGCAGGACGCGCTGTTCGGACCGACGGTGACGGTCGGGCTCGGCGGCGTACTGGTCGAGGTGCTGCACGACGCGGCGGTACGGGTGCCGCCGTTCGGCGAGGACCAGGCGCGGTCGATGCTGGGCGAACTGCGCGGCCGGGCCCTGCTGGAAGGCGTGCGCGGCGGTCCGCCGGTGGATGTGGACGCGCTCGTCGAGGTCGTGCTGCGGGTGCAGCGGATGGCGCTGGAGCTGGGCGACGACCTCACCGAGCTGGACATCAACCCGCTGATGGTGCTCGGGCGGGGGCAGGGCGCCGTGGCGCTGGACGCGCTCGCCGTCTGCCGCTGACCGACCGCGCCGCCCGCGCCCGACCCGCTCGCCCTCGCGGCCACTGCCGCACCCGCTACCGCGCTCATCACTGCGACCGCCCAGGAGCTGCCCCATGCCGTCCTCCCCCGAAGACATCACCGAGTCCGCCGAGTCCGCCGACCCGCTCCATTCATTGGTACTCCACGCCACTGACAACGGCGTCTCCTGGATCACGCTCAACCGGCCCGAGGCGATGAACGCCGTCACCTGGGAGCAGCGGGAACGCGTCATCGGCCTGCTCGCCGAGGCCTCCGCCGACCCGGCGGTCCGGGTGGTCGTCCTCACCGCCACCGGCCGCGGTTTCTGCGCGGGCGCCGACCTGCGCGGCGCCCCGGCGGCCGGCGAGCGGGTGCCGGGCGATGTGGCCCGGACGATCCGGCTCGGCGCACAGCGTCTGATCGCCGCGGTCCTGGACTGCGAGAAGCCCGTCGTCGCGGCCGTCAACGGCACGGCGGCCGGCCTCGGCGCCCACCTCGCGTTCGCCTGCGATCTGGTGCTGGCGGCCGAATCGGCGAAGTTCATCGAGGTGTTCGTACGCCGCGGTCTCGTGCCCGACGGCGGCGGTGCGTATCTGCTGCCGCGGCTGATCGGCCCGCAGCGCGCCAAGGAGCTGATGTTCTTCGGCGACTCGCTCCCGGCGGCGGAGGCGGAACGCCTGGGGCTGGTCAACCGGGTGGTGAAGGACGAGGAGTTGGCGGGGACGGCGCGGGCGTGGGCGCAACGGCTGGCCGAGGGGCCGACCCGTGCGATCACCCTCACCAAGCAGCTCGTCAACGCGTCGATGGACACCGACCGGTCGACGGCGTTCGCCGCCGAGGCCATGGCCCAGGAGATCAACATGACGACGCAGGACGCCAACGAGGGCGTGGCGAGCTTCGTGGAACGGCGAGTGCCGAAGTACCGGGGGATCTAGCTCCGAGCGATCACGCGGGCGACAGGCCTCCGGTGTCCAGGTCCAGGTCGAACGGGTGCGGCAGCCTCAGAACCGCACCGAACGGGTGCGGACCGTCCACATGGGTGTAGCCCAGGTGACCCGGCTCGGAGAACAGGGTCACGCTGCCCTCGATCCGGTCGACGAGGAGATACAGCGGGGCACGGTACTCGGCGTAGCGTCGCCGCTTCACGACACGGTCGGTTTCCGCATTCGACTCCGACGTGACCTCCACGACGAGCAGGGTCTGATCGGGGAGAAGGGCCCCGCCCCCCTTCGCCAGTCCCTCGGGCACGACGGCGATGTCGGGGACGTACCAGTTCGACGAACCGGGCAGGTCCAGATTGCCCGAGCCTTCGACGCAGCCGAGTTCGTCCACGCGGTCCTCGATCTGCCGACGGACGACTCGGGCCGCCCGTTCGTGGTCCCAGGTCGGCGTCACGGGCTCGATGATCCCTTCGATGATCTGGGCGCGGTCCCCGCGGATCCGCTGCACCGCGAACTTCAGGGCGCGCTCGGAATCGATGCCCTGGCTGTAGTCGGGCGCACTGGTCATTGGGTGTGTCCTCCCGCTCAGCCGGTCCGACAACTCAGAGTAGCGGCCTGCGACCAGGTGCGGTCGCAGTCGCTCGCGCTCACCCCGGGGCCATGCGGCTGAGGGATTCCCAGGCGCGGTACTGCTCCTCGCGGGCCCGGTCCATCGCCAGGACGGCGTCGGACTGGAGGAGGCGCCCGGAGCCCCGCGCGCGCAGGTGGGGGATCACGGCCTGGGCGACCCGGCGCGCCCCGTGCGAGGGAATGGGCAACGGTGACTTTCGGCAGTGTCGGGGCGCTCCCCGGCTGCGTACGGTCGTCCGGGTGGACAGAGTGGTGATCAGCGGTGCGGTCCGGCGGGCCGTCGTCGCGCCGGGGAATCTTCTGGCCGTCGGTGCGGCGGTCTGTGTCGGGCTGAGCGCGGTCAGCCCGTGGTGGGCCCTGCCCGCCGCCGTGGCGGCGTTCTTCGCGGGCCGGGAGCCGGGAAGGACCGGGCCCCCGGTCCTCGTGCTCGTCGCGGTGGTGGCCGGCGGAGTGGTGGCGGTGGCGCTGGTGCCCTCCTGGCTGCTGATGGCGGGGCGGTTCGTCGCGGTGGTGGCGGTGGCCGCGATGCTGCCGTGGTTCGCGGGGCGCTTCTGGCGCCAGTACCAGGAGCTCGTCCGGGCGGGCTGGGAACGGGCGGGCCGGCTGGAGCGCGAACAGCGGCTCGTCGCCGAGCAGGCGCGGTCCCGGGAACGGGCCCGGATCGCCCAGGACATGCACGACGTCCTCGGGCACGACCTCAGTCTCATCGCCCTGTCGGCCGGTGCCCTCAAACTGGCCCCCGGCCTGGACGAGGCGCACCGGGCCGCGGCCGGGGAGATCCGGGCCCGCGCGGCGGCGTCGGTGGAGCGGCTCGGCGAGGTGATCGGCCTGCTGCGCGAGGAGGCGGACGACGAACCTCCGCAGCCGCCCGGCACCGGCATTCCCCGGCTGGTCGGGGAGGCCGCGGCTGCCGGGCTCGCGGTCGGCCTGCGGATCGAGGGGGACGCCGGCACCATGCCCCCGTCGGCCGCGCGGGCCGCCCACCGGGTGGTCCAGGAGGCCCTGACCAACGCGGCCAAGCACGCGCCGCGGGCGCGGGTGGACGTACGGGTGACGCACACGGCCGGGGAGACGACGATCCGGGTGGAGAACGGGCCCGCGCCCGCGCCGTCCCGCGCCGAGGACGTCCCGGGCACCGGGCGGGGGCTGATCGGGCTCGACGAGCGGGTACGGCTGACGGGCGGCACCTTCGCCTACGGCCCGTACGAGGGCGGCTTCGCGGTCACCGCGCGGATACCGCACACCGCGCCCGCCCACCGGCCGCCCGCCGTACCGAGGCCCGCTCCCCCGGCCCTGCCGCCGGAGCACCGGCACGCCCGCAGCCGCGCCCGCCGGGCGCTGGCCCTCGCGGTCGTACTGCCCCTGGTGGCATGGGCGGTGCTGAGTGCCGCCCTGATGGCCTGGGACATCCGCTCGGCCCGGCAGTCCGTACTGGACCCGGGCGACTACGCCCGGCTGCGGGTGGGACAGGATCGGGAGTCGGTCCGGCGGCTGCTGCCCGACCGTGAGACCACCCAGCGGCCGGTGGCCGGGGAACCGAGGGGAGCAGGCATCACATGCGCGTACTACGCGATGACGGCGGACCGCTTCGACGACCGGTCCGGGGACGCCTACCGGCTCTGTTTCCGGGACGGCCGGCTGATGTCCAAGGAGGCCCTGACCCCATGAGTGCGCCACGCGGGGAAGGAACGGTGAGCGGCCGGTGATCCGGGTGCTGATCGCCGACGACGAGCCGATGATCCGCGCGGGGGTGCGCTCCGTGCTGTCCACCGATCCGGAGATCGGTGTCGTCGCCGAGGCCGCCGACGGACACGAGGCCGTGGAGCTGGTCCGCCGCCACCGCCCGGCCGTCGCCGTGCTCGACATCCGGATGCCCGGGATGAACGGCATCGAGGCAGCGGCCGAGATCCGGCGCACCGCGCCGGGGACGGGGGTCGTGATGCTCACGACCTTCGGTGAGGACGACTACATCCTCCAGGCGCTCGGAGGCGGCGCCGCCGGCTTCCTGATCAAGTCGGGCGAGCCCGAGGAGCTGATCGCGGGGGTCCGCGCGGTGGCCGACGGGGCCGCCTATCTGTCACCGAAGGTCGCGGCGCGGGTCGTCGCCCATCTCTCGGCGACGGGCGCGGGCGCCCTGGCCGGCCGCCGCACCGCCGCCCGGGAACGGGTCGGCGCGCTCACCGGCCGGGAACGCGACGTACTGGCCTTCCTCGGCAGCGGGCTGTCCAACGGCCAGATCGCCCGGCGGCTCCATCTGGTGGAAGGGACGGTCAAGGCGCATGTGAGCTCCATCCTGGCCCGGCTGGGCGTGGACAACCGGGCCGCCGCGGCCGTCGTCGCCCACGAGGCCGGGATCGCCGCGCCCCCGCAGCCGCCTCCCGAGCGCTGACGCCGCGGTCCGGGCGAGCGGCAGGAACGCGAGCAGTACGGCCGCCACCACCGAGGCCCCGAGAACCGCGCCGGCCAGCACGTCGTGCGGGTAGTGCGCCCCCACCACGACCCGCAGCAGGGCCGCCGCCACGGCCACCGGCAGGGTGACGGCGGCGAGGCGCGGGCGCAGCACGGCCAGGCCCACCGCGAGGCCGGCGGCCAGGGTGGCGTGGTTGCTCGGGAAGGACCAGTCGCCCGGCGGCGGGCACTCGGCGGCCGTCTCCGCGATGGAGCGCAGGGCCCGGCAGGGGCGTTCCTCGTCCACCACCAGCTTCGCCGCCTCGCTGACGGCGTACGCCGCCACGGTGCCGATGCCGGTGAGCACGGTGCCCGCGGACATCCGGGTGTCCCCGCGGCGTTCGGCGCTCCACCAGGCCCACACCAGCAGCAGGCCGAGGACCACCAGGGTGCCGTCGGTGGCCGCCTCCAGCAGGGGTCCCGCCCAGGAGGGCGCCTCGGCCACCGCCCCGGTCACCGATCGGTACAGGGACGCCGAGGCGCCGTCCGTCACCTCCACGGCACGGGCCGAGCCCAGACCGCCCGGGGCGAGCGCCAGGACGGCCGCCGCCCCCGAGGCCAGGACGACGCAGGCGAGCAGTGGCCGCCCGGTCCGGGTTCTGCTTCCGGTTTCTCGTCTCATGGGATGTGAACCTAGAAGCGGCGAGGGGTCGCGGACCCGGGCCGAACGGCAGGGCCCACCCCTGACGTTCGTCAGGGGTGGGCCCTGCCCGTGACGGCTGCCCGTGACGGCTGAGCCCCACTCGGGACTACGCGGCCGCGGCGTCCGCGCTGCTCCGCACCCGCCAGAGCCAACCCGCACCGGCGAGTGTCACGACGGCCGTCGCGGCAATCGCCGTCCAGTACGCGGACTGCGACGGATCGTTGGGGTAGCTGAAGAGGAACCAGGCGACGTTCATCAGCGAGGGCGCCAGCACGGTCAGGCCGAAGCCGGTCCACTTCTGGCTCTTCGTCCAGTGCCCGGATCTGAACAGCACGACGGCTCCGGCGACCTTCAGCGCGAAGCCGAGCGGCACCCAGAGGTAGCCGAGGCCGAAGGCGAGCACCGGCAGCAGCACCACGAGCCACGCGGGCGAGCGGCGCGCGGGCGTCTTCCCCGCCCCGGTGCCGGGACCGGCGACGGCACCCGGACCGGCGACGGCACCGGGAGCGGGCCCGGGGCCGAACCCGGACTCCTGGAGCGCGGTGGCGGCGATGGTGCGCGGGTCGCCCAGTTCACGCAGAACGTCCCGGTCACTGCCGTCGGGCCGCTCGGCGAGCGCGATCTCGATGTGCTCGGCGAGATCGGCCACGAGCTCCTGCCGGCGGTCCGCCGGCAGCGCCGACGCCTCGCGCTCGACCGCCGCGAGGTAGTCCCGGACCAATTCGCTCCCGGCGCCGCTCCCGCCGCTTCCGGCGGTCCCGGCACTCCCGACGCTCTGCGACTTCTCGGTGTTCATCATTCGGTCTCTCCAGATACCTGCGGGTGCGTCTTCGGCGCGAGAAGGTGATCGACGGCATTCCGGAAAGCGGGCCATGTTCCCGTGAACTCCGCGAGCGCGGTGCGTCCGGCCTCGGTCAGCTCGTAGTAGCGCCTCGGGGGGCCCGAGGCGGACTCCTGCCAGGTGGTGACGACGAGTTGGTCCCGTCGCAGCCGTGACAGCAGCGGATACACCGTGCCCTGACTGGTCGCCAGTGCCCCGGTCTCCTCCAGCTCCCGCAGCAGCTCGACCCCGTACCGCGCCCCGTCACGCATCAGGGCGAGCACGCAGTACTCCAGCACGCCCTTGCGGAGCTGGCTCTCGGCCTTGCTCGCAGAGCGGTTGCTCGGACCACCTGGTTCCATGCAATGCAATGTACCTTGCCGCGCACAGGCATGTCCAAGCTGCCGGTCCCCGGCCCTTCCCAACTGATGGGTCGTCAGCTCTAATCGAAGGGTGATGGGACACGCAGGCATGGCCGCCATCGCCGTCCGGTACCTCAGGTCCGTCGGCGCCGCCACCACCGCAGGACCGGCACCGGTCGATGCGCTGCCGCGCCCGCATCTGCGAGCCGTCGCCGCCGATGAGCGGTCGCCCGTCGACCCGGGCGAATTCCGCCGCGTGCTGGGGAGCTTCGCCAGCGGCGTCACCGTCGTCACCGCGCACGACCCGGACGACCCGCAGGGCCCGGCGGGCTTCGCCTGCCAGTCGTTCGCCTCGCTCTCCCTCGACCCGCCGCTGGTCACGTTCATGGTCGCCCGTACGTCGACGACCTGGCCGCGCATCGCGCGCGCCGGGGCCTTCTGCGTCAACATCCTCGGAGCGCACCAGGGCGCGCTGTGCCGGGGCTTCGCGGTGAGCGGCGCGGACAAGTTCGCGGGGGTGGCGTACGAGGCCGCCCCGGTGACCGGGTCGCCGCTGCTGGACTCCGTGGCGGCCTGGGTCGACTGCCGCGTCCAGGCCGTCCACACCGGGGGCGACCATCTGATCGTCGTCGGCCGGGTGGAGGCGTTGGGTGCGGCGGCGGACGGGGCCGATCCGCTGCTGTTCCACCGGGGGGCGTTCGGGCGGTTCGGGCCGCTCGACGGGTGAGCGCGCACCACGGCTCCGCCCCGTTCCGCCCCGGCGGACCGGCTGTTCAGCCGAGGGGGTCGCGCGGGACGGCTTCGTGCAGCAGGTCCCGCAGCGCCAGTGCCGCCGGAAGCGGGACGGCGGGCAGCGCGACATGTACGGTCCGGCGCGGGGCGAGGTCGCCCAGCCGGCAGACGGCGAGTTCGGCGGGGACCGCCCAGGTGGCGAGCGAGGGGACCAGCGCAACCCCCAGCCCGGCCGCCGCGTAGCCGAACTTGCCGGTCCACTCGGCGATCCTGGTGATCCGCTTCGGCTCGAAGCCGGCCCGCTCGCACACCTCGGCAAGCATCATCGGCCGGTCGGCGGACACGTCCTGGAGCCAGGTCTCGTCGCGCAGTTCGCGCAGATCGATCGTCCCGGCCCCGGCCAGGCGGTGGTCGCGCGGGAGGACGACGAACAGCTCGTCCGCCAGCAGCACCTCCGTCGTGACGGCGTCGACCGACGGCAGACCGGACGGATAGTCGCTGACCACCGCCAGGTCCAGCGCCCCCTCCGCCAGGCGCCGCATCAGCTCACCGGTCCGGCCCTCGGCCGCGACGACCTCGACCTCCGGCCTGGACCGCACGAACGCCCGCAGCGCGGCGGGCACCAGCGAGATGTTGGCCGTGGCGAACGCCCCCACGCGCAGCCGCCCGCCCCGCCCGGCATGGATCACGGCCATCTCGTGCTCCGCGCTCGCCAGCCGCGCGAGCACCTCCACCGCGTGCCGGTGCAGCGCCCGGCCGGCCGGGGTCAGCCGTACGCCCCGGGCGAGCCGTTCGAAGAGCGGACCGCCCGCCCGTTTCTCCAATGAGGCGATGCGCCGGGACACCGCGGACTGCGTGTAGTCGAGGCGGACCGCGGCCTTCGTGAACGATCCGGTGTCGGCCACCGTCACCAGCAGACGCAGTGCGTCGATCTCGAACACATTCCCCCCATGCATGGCTCACATGCAATCTAGTCGCTGGTGGAATGCCTTGTCCGGCCCTAGCGTCGAGGAACGGGGCCGGAGAGCTGTGCCGCCCCATGGACTTCCCCGTATCAACTCCCAGGAGGAGAAGTGTCGTTACTGTCTGACACCCGGTCCGGGCGGGGCCGGTGACCGCGGGAGCCGCGGACTCGCTGTCCGCGATGCTGGCCGATCTGAAGGAGCTCGTGGTCTGTGAGTCCTTCTCGTCCGACCACCCGGCGCTGGCCCGCAGCGCCGAGGTCGTCGGCGCCCAGGGCGAGAGACTGCTGGGCCGGGCACCGGAGACGATCGTGGTCGCCGGGGTGCCCCATCTGCGGTGGGTCTTCGGCACACCGCGGGTGCTGCTGCTGGGGCACCACGACACCGTGTGGCCGACGGGTTCGCTGGAAACACATCCCTGGTCGGTGGTCGACGGGACGGCCCGGGGCCCCGGGGTCCTCGACATGAAGGCGGGCCTGGTGCAGATGTTCCACGCGCTGGCCTCCCTGCCGTCCCCGGACGGCGTGTGCGTGCTGGTCAACGGGGACGAGGAGGTCGGTTCCCCGACCTCCAGGGAACTGGTCGAGGAATCCGCGCGCGGCTGCGCGGCGGCCTTCGTGCTGGAGGCGTCCGCCGATGCGGAGGGCGCCCTCAAGACCGCCCGCAAGGGCACTTCGCGGTACGAGGTCGAGGTGCACGGAAGGGCCTCCCATGCCGGTCAGGAACCGGAGAAGGGGGTCAACGCGGCGATCGAGGCCGCCCACCAGGTCCTGGCCATCGCCGGTCTCGCGGCCTCGATGGGCCCCACCGGTTCGGTACTGGGGGACCCGACCGTCACACCGACGCTGCTGTCGGCCGGCAGCACCCTCAACACCGTGCCCGCCCGAGCGAAGGTGTCGGTGGACGTGCGGGTGCCCACCACGGCGGCGCAGGACCGGATCGACGTCCTGATGCGGGGGCTGACCGCCCGGACACCCGGGGCGCGGCTGCGCGTACTGGGCGGCAGGAGGCGGCCCCCGATGGAACCGGGCTCCTCCGCCGAACTGTTCTCCCTCGCCCGCGAGATCGCCTCGGAGCTGGGGCAGGAACCACTGCGGGGCGTCGCCGTGGGCGGCGCGTCGGACGGCAACTACACCGCGGGCGCGGGCGTCCCGACGCTGGACGGCCTCGGTGCCGTCGGCAGCGGCGCCCACGCGGACAGCGAGCATGTCGCGGTCGGGCAGATGGTCCCCCGTGCCCGGCTGCTCGCCCGGCTGATCGCGCGGACGAGGGGATGACCCGCGCACCCCGCACGCGGTCCGGCCGCGGAAACGGCCGGACCGCGACCGCATCCGGCGCACACCCGAAGGAGAAGTCCATGGCAGCAGCACCGAACGCCCTGTCCGCGGAGGCCGCCGAACTGGCCTCCACCCACCGACTCGGCGCACTGGAGGGCACGTTCGCCCCCAAGCGCCTGAACAGACTGCTCTTCGCCCTCTACATCTTCACGACGCTCTACCTGCTGGCGATGCTCGTGATACCCGGCCTGCTGTTCTTCTGGTGGCTGCGCCGGAATCCGGACTTCAGCCGAAGACAGGCCGCCAAGCGTCTCCATCTGTTCGAGAACGGAATGATCGTGCACCCGCAGTCCGGTGACGGCGTGGTCGTCATCCGCTGGGATTCCGTGCGGCTCTACCAGGACATCACCCAGAAGATCATCAACGGTATCCCCGGACCCACCGAGTACGCCTACTCCGCGGTGGGTCCGGGCCGTACCGGCGCGAGGATCACGCACTTCTACGAAGACCCCGAGACCTGGGGACCCCATATGCAGCAGGCCATTCTCCGCGCCCAGGGACCGGCGGTCCTGAAATCGGCCCTGGACGGCGAGACGGTCGGCTTCGGGGACCTGTCGCTCTCCCGGACCGGCCTGACCGCCAGGGGGAAGGGCGACCTCTCCTGGTCCGAGGTCCAGGAGATCCAGGTCGCGGCGGGCCGGGTCCGTGTCATGAGGACCGGCGGCTCCGGCCTCTGGTGCGGCGTCGCGGTCAGCGACATCGCGAACCTCCACGTCTTCCTGACCGTCGCCGAGCGCCTCTCCGCCGCCCACGGCCCGGCAGCCTGAAGAGCCTGCCGTCAGCCGAGCCCGACGGCGGCGTCCGAGGGTTCCCGGACCCGGCGGATCACCAGCGCCATCAGCGCCGCCGTCGCGCACAGCGCCCCCGACGCGTACCAGACCATGTCGTACGAGCCGAACACATCGCGCGCCACTCCGCCCAGGAACGCCACCAGCGCCGCCCCCACCTGGTGGGAGGCCAGCACCCAGCCGAAGACGATGGCGCTGTCCTCCCCGTACTGCTCACGGCACAGGGCCAGCGTCGGCGGGACGGTGGCGACCCAGTCCAGGCCGTAGAAGACGATGAAGAACACCATCGGCGGATGCACCGACGGCGCCATCAGCATCGGCAGGAAGAGCAGCGAGACGCCGCGCAGCGCGTAGTAGACGGCGAGCAGCCGCCGGGCGTCGAAGCGGTCGGTGAGCCAGCCGGAGAAGACGGTGCCGATAATGTCGAAGACCCCGATGACGGCGAGCAGCGAGGCCGCGGCGGTGATGGGCATGCCGTGGTCGTGGGCCGAGGGCACGAAGTGCGTACGGATCAGACCGTTGGTCGAGGCCCCGCAGATCGCGAACGTACCGGCCAGCAGCCAGAAGGGTCCGGTGCGCGCCGCGTCGATCAGTACGCGTACGGTCCGCCGCGCCGCCCCGCGCGCGGGTGCGGGCTTCTCCGTGTAGGTGCCGCCGTACGGGGCGAGGCCCACGTCGGCCGGGTGGTCGCGGAGCAGGAACCAGACGAACGGGACGACGACCAGGGCCGCGAGCGCCACCGTCACCGAGGCCGGGCGCCAGCCGTGTTCCTCGACGATCCAGGCACACAGCGGCAGGAAGACCAGCTGCCCGGAGGCGCCCGCCGCGGTGAGGATGCCGGTGACCAGGCCGCGCCGGGCCACGAACCAGCGGTTGGTGACCGTGGCGGAGAACGCCAGCGCCATGGAGCCGGTGCCGAGGCCGACGAGCAGGCCCCAGTAGATCATCAGCTGCCAGGAGGCCGTCATCCATACGCTGGCCAGCGCCCCGGCCGCCACGGTGCTGAGGGCGACGACGACGACCCGGCGGATGCCGAAGCGGTCCATCAGCGCGGCGGCGAACGGTGCGGTGAGCCCGTACAGCGCCATGTCGATGGAGACGGCGAGTCCGATCTCCCCGCGTGACCAGCCGAACTCCGTGTTGAGCGGGTCGATGAGGAGGCCGGGGAGGGAGTTGAAGGCGGCGCCGCCGATGATCGTCACGAAGGTGACGACGGCGACGATCCAGGCGCGGTGAACACGTCGGCGGGAGGGGCGGCCGGGGGGTGCGGGGGTGGCCTGCCGGTCGTCGTCCCGGGCGGCGCTTTCGGTTGTCTGGGTCACGTCATTCAGCATCGGGCCGCGGCACTTCTCCTCACGAGTGGCCGGAAGGACACCGTTCGCAGGGATCGGGCCACCGGGATCGTCGCCCCGCGGCCCGGACGGGCGGGCCGGTGTGCGCGTACGATCGCCAGTCGGCCGACGGGCCGGGCCCGCCGGCCTCGTCACGCACCGATCCGGGGGATTCCATGCAGTGGGCAGCACGCCAGCACTTCCACCACCGCTCCGCGCTGATGCAGACCTGGGGCGCCGTACTGCTGCTCATCGCCTGTGCCCTGTGGGTCCGGCTGGGCTTCCTGCTGGCGGACCCGCAGGGCATGTACTGCTACCGCGGCATGTCGTCGGTGTGCGAGGTGGAGAGCGACGTGCCGAAGCAGCTGACCGTCCTGGGGATCTCCGCGCCCCTGTCCGTCCTCGGTGCGGGACTGCTGGTCGCCGGCAGTGTGCGCAGGCAGACCAGCGCCCATGTCTTCGAGGTCATCGAGATGCAGAAGTCCGAGGAACGCAGCCGGGAGAAGTGACCAGGGCCGTCACCGCCCAGGCGAACCCCGCCCCCACCGCGTACCAGAGCAGATCGGGTGCGCCGAAGGTCGAGCCGAGCACCAGCCGCGCCACCGTGCTGTGCCGGGAGAGCTCCGCGGGCACCCCGGTCAGTTGCAGCAGCTCCACCGCCCAGCTGAACGCCAGCGCCGCCCCGGCCCGGACGACCGGCCGCGCGCCGGGCGCGATCACGGCGGCCAGGGCGCAGATCAGTACCGTGTAGAGCGCGTCCCCGGCGTACTTGGCGAAGGCGCCGTCCGCGAGTGCCCTGACCCCGAGCCCGGCGAGGACGGTCAGGACCGCGGCCCCGGCCGCGACCGCGCGTGCGCGCGGGCCCGTCCGGGGCGCGGCCACCGGTCCCCCGGTCACGCGATCCGCTCCAGCCGGCTGATCGGCCGGGCCACCAGCAGTACCGCCACCACCACCATGTTGATCACCGCTCCGGCCAGCAGCACCTCGGGCGCCCCCACCTGGTCCGCGACCGGTCCCGCCAGTGCCCGGCCCGCCGCCAGCATCAGCAACGAGCCCGCCACGTCGTACGCGTGCAGGCGGTTCAGCGCCTCGGGCGGCACATGGGTCTGGACCGTCGTCGACCACATCACCAGCCAGAACGCGAACGCCGCACCCGCCACGAACTGCCCCGCCCCGAGCGCGGGCACCGGCAGCCCGAGGCCCAGCACCAGCAGGTTCACGCAGACCCCGGTCAGCGCGACGGCCCCGGCCGCGAGCGGGCGGCGGGGCCTCAGGCGCAGGGCGAGCAGCCCGCCGACGACGCTGCCCGCGCCGTTCACCGCCATCATCACGCCGTACGTCCCCGAGCCGTGCGCCTCGGTGACCTCGACCGCGGTGAGCGGCAGCATCGGGCCGAGCACCATGAAGCCGTACACCGTCCAGATCGCGATCACCCCCCACAGCCAGCTGCGGGCCCGGAACTCCCGCCAGCCGTCGACCAGTTCGGCGACGAAGCCGCCGCGCTGCGCGTCGTCCGACGGGGCCGGGGCGAGCCGGAGCAGGAACAGGCAGAGGCCGGAGACCAGGAACGTCGACGCGTTCGCCGCGTAGACCGCCCCGGCGCTGGCCAGCCCGACGAGCATGCCCGCGAAGGCCGGGCCCGCCATGGTCATCAGCGCCTCGGAGACCCTCAGCACCGCGTTGCCCCGCTGCACGTCCGAGGCCACCCGGGGCACGGTCGAGGCGACGCCCGGCTGGAAGAGCGCGGCGCCCACCCCGGCCACCGAACTGAGCGTGTACACCACCCACAGCGGCGGGTTCCCGGTGGCGAAGGAGAACGCCAGCACCGAGGCCCCGACCAGCCGCAGCGCATCCGCTAGGATCATCATCCGGCGGGGGGTGAACCGGTCCGCCAGTACGCCGCCGAAGAGCACGAAGAGCGCCAGCGGCCCCATCCAGGCCGCGAGCGCGAAGCCCACCGAGGAGTGCGGCCGGCCGGCCCCCAGCAGTCCCGCGGTGAGCGCCACCGGGATCATGCCGTCACCGAAGAGCGCGGCGGTGCGGGCGACGAAGAAGAGCCGGAAGTTACGGTTCCAGAGCCCTTCCGACCGGCCATCGCCCAGGCCGTCCCCCAGGCCGTCACCGAGTCCGCCGCCCCTCGCGCGCAAACTGGGTGAACCGGGCAAAAGGGGCTGCACACCATCGCGTTCGACGGCGGGAATGCGCGGGTGCTCCGCTGACTTTTCCTTCACAGGAGTGACATGTATCAGGCTTGAGGTCTATACCACTAGGGGTGAAGGGAGTCCGCCAATGCCGCACCGAATCGCCGTCCTGGCCCTCGACGGGCTGCTCCCCTTCGAACTGGGCATCCCCCAGCGGATCTTCGGCCGCGCGTTCGGCGTCGAGCCGCACAACGAGGGCCGCAGTCTGTACGAAGTCGTGACCTGTTCCGTCCGCCCGCCGGGCCCGGTCCGTACCGACGCGGACTTCACGATCACCGTCGAGCGCGGGCCCGAGGCCCTGGCCACCGCCGACACGGTGGTGATTCCCGCCAGTTACGAACTCGGCCCGGTCCACTCGGAGGGCAGGCTCACCGAGGAGCTGGCCGCCGCGTTCGCCCACATCAGGCCGGGGACCCGGATGGTCTCGATCTGCACGGGCAGCTATGTGCTGGCCGCCGCCGGATATCTCGACGGGCGCCCCGCCACCACCCACTGGTGGCACGCCGACCACTTCCAGCAGCTCTTCCCCGAGGTCCGGGTCGACCCGGACGTCCTGTTCATCGACGACGGGGACGTCCTGACCTCCGCCGGGGTCGCCGCCGGGATCGACCTCTGCCTGCACATCGTGCGCCGCGACCACGGCACCGCCGTCGCCAACGACGTCGCCCGCCGCACGGTCGTGCCCCCGCACCGGGACGGCGGGCAGGCGCAGTACATCCAACGCCCGGTGCCCGAGAACCGGTTCGCGACCACGACCACCGCGCGCACCTGGGCGCTCGGGCGGCTGGAACGGCCGATCCTGCTGCGCGACATGGCGCAGCAGGAGTCGATGAGCGTGCGGACCTTCACCCGCCGGTTCCGGGAGGAGGTCGGGGTCAGTCCCGTCCAGTGGCTGACCCGGCAGCGGGTCGAACGGGCCCGGCACCTGCTGGAGTCGACGGACCTGTCGATCGACCAGGTGGCGCGGGAGGCGGGTTTCGGGACGCCCACGTCGCTGCGGCAGCACCTCCAGGCGGCGCTGGGGGTGTCCCCCACGGTGTACCGGCGCACCTTCCGCGCCGGGAGGGTCTGAGGGGGCGCGTCCGGGAGGTCAGAACACCAGCACGCCCCGTGCCACCCGGCCGTGGTGCGCGTCGTCCGCCGCCTTGGCGAAGTCCTCCACCGGGTAGGTGGTGGTGACGAGTTCGTCCAGGAGCAGCCGGCCCTCCCGGTACAGCTCCGCGTAGAGCGCGATGTCCCGCTGCGGGCGCGAGGAGCCGTACCGGCAGCCCAGGATCGACTTGTCCAGGTACATCGACGAGACGAGGAACGACGCCTCCGCCGTCGCCGCCGGGACGCCCAGCAGGATCGCCTGGCCGTGCCGGTCCAGCAGGTCGATCGCGCTACGGATCAGCTCCGTACGGCCCACGCACTCGAAGGCGTGGTCGGCGCCGGTCGGCAGGATCTCCCGCACGCCGTCCGCCGACGTCAGGAAGTGCGTCGCGCCGAACCGCCGGGCCGCCGCCTCCTTCGCCGGGTTGGCGTCGACAGCGACGATCGTCAGCGCGCCCGCGATCCGGGCACCCTGGATCACGTTGAGCCCGATGCCGCCGGTGCCGATCACCACGACCGTGTCGCCCCGGTCGACCTTCGCCCGGTTGAGCACGGCTCCGACGCCCGTCAGCACCCCGCAGCCGATCAGGGCCGCGGAGGTCAGCGGGATGTCCGCCGGGATCTTCACCGCCTGCACGGCCTTGACCAGGGTCCGTTCGGCGAAGGCCGAGTTGGACGCGAACTGGTAGTACGGCTTCCCGCGCCGTGCGAACGGCTGCCCCGGCCGCCCGATCGCCTTGCGGCACATGGTCGGGCGCCCCCGGTCGCACTGGGCGCACGCCCCGCAGTTGGCCAGCGTGGACAGCGATACGTGGTCGCCGGGCGCCACATGCGCGACGCCCGCGCCGACCGCCTCGACCACGCCCGCGCCCTCGTGCCCGAGCACCACCGGCGCCGGGAACGGGATCGTCCCGTCGATCACCGAGAGGTCGCTGTGGCACAGCCCGGCCGCGGCCACCGCCACCAGCACCTCGCCGGGACCCGGATCGCGTATCTCCAGATCGTCGACGACCTCGGTCCGCTTGCCGTCGAAGACGACGCCTCTCATCTCGGCTCCCTCGGTAGGCCGAGCACCCGCTCGGCGATGATGTTCCGCTGGATCTCGTCCGAGCCGCCGTAGATGGTGTCGGACCGGGTGAACAGGAACAGGCGCTGTGCCTCGTCGAGTCCGTACGGTGCCTTCGCCGACCAGTCGTCCGGGCCGACGGCCGCCGCCGCGCCCCTGACCTGCACGGCCAGTTCGCCCAGGCGCTGGTGCCAGCCGCCCCAGAGCAGTTTCGCCACACTGGGCGCGCCGGGGTCGCCCGTGGAGCCGAGGGTGCGCAGGGCGTTCCAGCGCATGGTCCGCAGCTGGGCCCACTGCCGTACGAGGCGTTCGCGCAGGACCGGGTCGGTGACGGCGCCGCTGTCGACGGCCGCGCGGACCACCCGGCCCAGTTCGGCGGCGAAGCCGATCTGCTGGACGAGCGTGGAGACGCCGCGCTCCAGGGCCAGCAGGCCCATGGCGACCGTCCAGCCGTTGCCCTCGCCGCCGACGCACTCCTCGGCGTGCGCCCCGTCGAAGAAGACCTCGTTGAACTCGCTGGTCCCCGACATCTGACGGATCGGCCGCACCTCGATCCTGCCGGGCTGGTCCATCGGCACCAGCAGGAACGACAGGCCGTGGTGGCGGCGGGAACCGGGCTCCGTGCGGGCCAGCACGAAGCACCAGTCGGCCTCCTTCGCCAGTGACGTCCAGATCTTCTGCCCGGTCACCCGGTGGCCGCCGCGGCTCCGGTCGGGCACCGCGGCCGTGCGCACCGCGGCGAGGTCCGATCCGGCGTCCGGCTCGCTGTATCCCTGGCACCAGAGCGCGTCGCCGCGTGCCACGGCGGGCAGGAAGCGCCGTTGCTGTGCCTCGCTGCCGTAGGCGATCAGGGTCGGGGCGAGAAGGTTTTCGCCGATGTGGCCGACCCGGGCGGGGGCGTCGGCGCGGGCGTACTCCTCGGCCCAGACGACCTGCTGGGTGAGGCTCGCTCGGCGGTTGCCGTGGCCGGCGCCGCGGTTCTCCCAGCCGAGGCCGATCCAGCCGTCGCGGCCGAGTTCGCGCTCCCATTCCCGGCGGATCGCGACGCCCTCGTGCTCGCTGCCGGGGCCGCCGGTGCCGGCCGCCGCCGCGTACGCCCCGACGAGGTGTGCCTCCAGCCAGGCACGGGCTTCCTCGCGGAACGCGGTGTCGTCGGGGCCGAAGCTGAAGTCCACGGTGCCTCCTGACCGTTGCCGCTCACCATCGAGCCCGTCCGGGGCGGAGCCCCGGCGGGCGGGGCTCATGCGTTCGGCCGCGCCTTCGCCGCGGCCGCCGCGGCCATCTCCTCCAGTCGCGCCAGCATCGGCATCGGGTCCGTGCCCACCGTCCCCGGCAGGAAGTCCGCGATCCGCTCCGGGGTCCACGCCCCCTCCACGTAACCGGCCCGCAGCTCCCTCGGCTGGGCCCAGACCGCGATCTTCGGCCCCGCGACCGTGTACACCTGGCCGGTGATCTTCTCCTGGCGGGCCCGTTCGCTGAGCAGGTAGACGACGAGCGCGGCCACGTCCTCCGGCTCGCCGATCTCCTTGAGTTCCATGGGGACGTTGGCGGACATCCGGGTCCGGGCGACCGGGGCGACGGCGTTGGCCGTGACGCCGTACTTGTGCAGGCCGAGCGCCGCGCTGCGCACCAGCGAGATGATCCCGCCCTTGGCGGCGCTGTAGTTGGCCTGGGCGACGCTGCCCTGGTGGTTGCCGCTGGTGAAGCCGATCAGGGTGCCGCCGCCCTCCTGCTTGCGCATCACCGCCGAGGCGGCCCGGAAGACGGTGAAGGTGCCCTTGAGGTGGGTGGCGACCACCGGGTCCCACTCCTCCTCGGACATGTTGAACAGCATCCGTTCCCGCAGGATCCCGGCCACGCAGACGACTCCGTCGATCCGCCCGAACCGCGCGAGCGCCGTGTCCACGATGCGCTGGCCGCCCGCCATCGTGGAGATGTCGTCGGCGACCGCCACCGCCTCCCCGCCCGCCGCCTCGATCTCCTTGACGACCGACTCGGCCACCTCGCTGCTCGGCTCGCCGCCCCCGATGGAGACGCCGTAGTCGTTGACGACGACCCTCGCCCCCTCGGCCGCCGCCGCGAGCGCGACCGCCCGCCCGATGCCGCGACCGGCACCCGTCACGGCCACCACCTTGCCTGCCAAGAAGTTCCCCATGCCCGGCCCCTTCCCGCGGTTTCTGACGGACCGTTAGATTTTATGGGCCATCAGGTCCACGAGCACAAGCCCCAGGAGGCGCCATGTCACTGCCGGCCGAGTTCCACGACATCGCGAAGCGGGTCAACAACTGGGGCCGCTGGGGCGCCGACGACGAGATCGGGACGCTCAACCTGATCACCGACGCCGTGGTGCGCGAAGCCGCGGCCACCGTCCGCACCGGCGTGCGGATCCCGCTCGCACTCCCCCTCCAGCAGGACGGCGTACAGAGCGGGCTGATCCCCGGGCGGATCAATCCGCTGCACACCATGGTCCAGATCAACCAGGAGCTCTTCGGCCCCGGCACCGTCGCCACCAGCGACGACACGGCGGTCCTGAGCCTGCAGACGGCCACCCACTGGGACGCCCTCACCCATGCCTCGCACTCGGGGAAGATCTACAACGGCCGCCCGGCCGCGACGATCACCGCACACGACGGCGCCCGGTTCAGCGGGATCGACAAGGCGCCGCACATCGTCTCGCGCGGGGTGCTGCTAGATGTGGCGCGCGCCCTCGGCACGGACCGGCTGCCCGGCGGCCACGCCGTCACCCCCGAGGACCTGGACGCGGCCGAGGAGCTGGCGGGGGTGCGGGTCCGGTCCGGAGACATCGTGCTCGTACGGACCGGGCAGGTGCAGGTCCATCTGGCGGGCGACAAGCAGGCGTACGGCTATCCCTCGCCCGGCCTGTCGATCCGGACGCCCGAGTGGTTTCGCGCGCGCGATGTGGCGGCGGTCGCCAATGACACCCTGACCTTCGAGATCTTCCCGCCGGAGATCGACGACCTGTGGCTGGGGGTGCACGCGCTGGACCTGGTCGAGATGGGCATGCCGCAGGGCCAGAACTGGAACCTGGAAGCACTGTCCACAGCCTGTGCGCAGGAGAAGCGGTACGCCTTCCTGCTCTCCGCGATGCCGGAGCCGTTCGTCGGTGCGACCGGCACCCCGGTCGCACCGGTCGCCATCCTCTGATCGGCCGTCCCCGGGGGGGGACCGGCCGGTGCCACACAGCGGCCCGGAACAACTGCTTTAACCTTTATGCAAGATGCGTAGCGACCTGCGACGCCTTGCGCACATCGCGGTCCGCGCCCTTCGCGCCGGAGTGCAGTGGCCGCTGGATCAGCGGCGCGCCCCGGTCGACCTCGCACCAGATGCGCTTGCCCGCACCTTCGGGCTGCCAGCCCCAGCGGTCGGCGAGGCCGTCGACCAGCTCCAGACCCCGGCCGTTGGTGTCCTCGCCCGCCGCGTGGCGCTGCTGCGGCGGGCGACAGCTGGTGTCGGCCACCTCGACCCGGACGGTCCCGGCCGCACCGGCCGTGCCCGTCAGGCCGAACAGCATGCGCAGCACGGCCGGGCACCCGGTGTGCACCACCGCGTTGGTGACCAGCTCCGAGATCAGCAGGATGAGCGTCTCGGCCAGCGGCTCGTCGTCCCTTATCCCGGACCCGACCAGTCTCGACCGGGCCCATCTACGGGCCCGCCCGACCTCCGCGGGATCCGGCCCGACCTCCAGCTGAACCTGAAGCACCTGCACCGCTCACACCATCCGAACCGGCGGACACATCGCCTCGCGCCTCCTCAGGGTCACGGAACGTGATTCCCTTGCGAGACAGCATGGTTGACGTACAGTCACCGCAACAAGCGCTTCGGGCATATTCCAGCGCGAAGGAGTACGCGTAGTGCATACTGTGCGACGCTCGCTGCGGGAAGTCGAACAGAGGCGCGTCGAGGCCGCGGGAGCCGCCTCCCGGGCACGCCCGGCACTTCTGCCTGGAACGCGAGCAGGGCACCTCTTCCGGTCCGGAGTCGCCGCACGGGCAACACCCGGATCGCCCGGTTCCAGTTCCTGTCGCATCCAACGGAGCGTACCCGAGCGCGGCGCCGACTCCGCCCCGTGACGGAAGACGTGAAGGGCGCGGGCCGGAACCTACACCCGCCGACTGCACTGTGTAACTCCGCAGCGTGAGGCTCCTGCCTCTGCCTGTCACATTCATGCACCGGGCATTCGCCCGCTTCCGGGTGCCCGAAGCCTGCACGGAACCCGTCCGGCTTCAGCACAGGTCCCCCGCAAGCACCTCCTCGGCCGCCGCCGCCGTCAGCCACTGCCCGGACCGCAGCCAGGCCCGTTTGAGGTGCAGGTGAACATCTGACTCCCAGGTGAAGCCCATGCCGCCGTGCACCTGGAGGCAGTCGCGCGCGTTGCGGACTGCCGCGTCGTCGGCGAGCAGCTTGGCGCCCGCGATCTCGACCGGGTCCGCGGTGACGGCCGCCGCGTACACGGCGCAGCGGGCCAGCTCGGCGCGGACCAGCATCCCGGCGCACAGGTGTTTGACCGCCTGGAAGGACCCGATCGGCGATCCGAACTGTTCGCGCGTACCGGCGTGTTGGACGGCCATCTCGGTCGTCCGGGCGGCACTGCCGAGCTGTTCGGCGGCGGCGAGCAGGGCCCCCTCGTCGCGCAGCCGCTCGCCCCCGGGCAGCGGCTCGCCGGCCTCCGCGGGGCCCGCGACCCGCCACAGCGGCGTGAACGGGTCGAGCGAACGTACGGGGCCGGCCGCGTCCCGTACCCGCGCGGCGTCCCGCAGCGCGCCGCCGGACACCCGCGGTGCGCCCCCGGGGCCGAGTACGAGCAGCGCGTCCGCCTCCCCCAGGTGTGCCACCGGCTGCCCCGGGTCGAGCACGGCGACCACCGCCTCGCCCTGCGCCGCGCCCTTCACCGGACCGGCCGCGAGATGGGTGGCGATCAGTGGCCCCGGCAGCAGCGAGCGCCCCGCCTCCTCGAAGAGGAGGACCGATTCGGGCAGCCCCAGGCCGACACCCCCCTCCGCCTCCGGCAGCCGCAGCGCGAAGAACCCGGCCTCGCCGAGCTCCCGCCACAGCGCCCGGTCGATACCGGTACCGGCGTCGAGCGCGGCCCGCATCCGGTCCCTGCCGAAGCGCCCGGCGAGGAGTTCCCGCACCCCCGCCCGCAGGGCCCGCTGGTCGTCCGAGAGCTGGAAGTCCACAGTCCGCTCACCGCCCCTTCGGCAGGCCGAGAATCCGCTCGGCGACAAGGTTCCGCTGGATCTGCGAGGTACCGGCCGCGATGGTGTACGAGAGCGAGGAGAGCCGGTCCAGCACCCACTCCCGGTCCAGATCCGCACTGTCCGCGCCGAGCACCTCGGCAGCCGCCTCGTACAGCTCCTGGCGGGCGTGCGAGTACCGCAGCTTGAAGACCGAGCCCCCGGTTCCGGGGACGCCGCCGGTGCTCTGCGCCTCGCTGACGTTCCACTGGGTGAGCCGCCACAGCGCCCGGAATTCGGCGTTCAGCCTGCCCAGCCTGCGGCGCAGGACCGGGTCGTCCCAGCGTCCGCCGCGCCGGGCCTCGGCCGCCAGTGCCGCCAGGGTGCGGCGGCAGGCGACGACCTCGCCGACGAACGCCGTTCCGCGCTCGAAGGAGAGGGTGACCATGGTGACCCGCCAGCCGTCGTTCTCCGCGCCGACGCGGTGGGAGACCGGCACCCGCACCTCGTCGAGGAACATCTCGGCGAACTCGGTGGATCCGGCGAGGGTGCGCAGCGGGCGGACGGTGACCCCGGGCGCGTCCATCTCCATCGCGAGCCAGCTGATCCCCCGGTGCTTGGGCGCCGCCGGGTCCGTACGCACCAGCAGCTCGCACCAGTCGGCGACCTCCGCGTGCGAGGTCCAGATCTTGCTGCCGCTCACCACGTAGTGGTCGCCGTCGCGCACCGCCCTGGTCCGCAGCGCGGCGAGGTCCGAACCGGCTCCGGGCTCGCTGAACCCCTGGCACCAGATCTCGTCGCCGCGCAGCACCGGCGGCAGCCAGCGGGCCCGCTGTCCGGCCGTGCCCTCGGCCGCGATCGTCGGCCCGGCGTGCAGCAGCCCGACGAAATTCGCGCCGACGTACGGGGCCCCGGCCCGCTCTGTCTCCTCCAGGAAGATCAGGTGCTGGGTCGGGGTCGCGCCCCGGCCGCCCGCGTCGACGGGCCAGTGCAGACCCGCGTAGCCCGCGTCGTACAGCGTCCGCTGCCAGGCCGTGTCGTACGCGCGGCGCCCCGGCCAGTCGTCCGGGCCGGGCTTCGCGGGCAGTCGGGGGAGCACGGCGGCCAGCCACTCGCGCAGCTGCGCCCGGAACTCCTCTTCCTCCTCCGTGTACGCGAGGTCCATCGCGCGCCTACTTCTCGCGGTCCCGGTCCAGGTCCAGCCCGAGCATCCGGATCGCGTTTCCGCGCATCAGTTTGTAGACGGTCTCGTCGTCCAGCCCCTTGACGTGGTCGAGGGCGACCTCCTTGGTGTGCGGGAAGGTCGAGTCGACGTGCGGGTAGTCGGTCTCGAAGGTGGCGTTGTCCCGTCCGACGACGTCGAGCGAGGCGACGCCGTGCTTGTCGCGGAAGAAGCAGCAGAACATCTGCCGGTAGTAGTACGTGGACGGCGGCTCGGGGATCAGATCGCGCACCCCGCCCCAGGCCCGGTGCTCCTCCCAGACGTCGTCGGCGCGCTCCAGGGCGTACGGGATCCAGCCCATCTGGCCCTCGCTGTACGCCAGTTTCAGCCGGGGGAACTTCACCAGGACCCCGCTGAACAGGAAGTCCATCATCGAGGCCATGGCGTTGTTGAAGGAGAGGCTGGCCTGGACGGCGGGCGGGGCGTCCGGTGACGCGGCGGGCATCTGCGAGCTGGACCCGATGTGCATGTTCACGACCGTGCCGGTCTCCTGGCAGGCGGCGAAGAAGGGGTCCCAGTAGCCGGTGTGGATCGACGGCAGCCCGAGGTAGGTGGGGATCTCCGAGAAGGTCACCGCCCGCACCCCGCGCGCCGCGTTCCGCCTGATCTCCGCGACGGCCAGGCCGATGTCCCAGAGCGGGATGATGCAGAGCGGGATCAGCCGGCCGCCGCTGTCGCCGCACCACTCCTCCACCATCCAGTCGTTGTAGGCGCGGACGCAGGCGAGCGCGACCTCCTTGTCGTGCGCCTCGGCGAAGGTCTGGCCGCAAAAGCGCGGGAAGGTGGGGAAGCAGAGGCTCGCCTCGACGTGGTTGAGGTCCATGTCCTTGAGCCGCTCGGCCGGGTCCCAGCAGCCGGGCCGCATCTCCGCCCGGGTGATCCCCTCCAGCGTCATGTCGTCGCGGTCGAAACCGACGGCGGCGATGTTGCGCTTGTACGGGAACTTCAGGTCCTCGTAGATCCACCAGTCGGTCGGCGGGCCGTCCGGGTCCATCGTGATGACGTACTTGCCGCCCGTGTACGCCAGCTCTCCGATGCCCGCGGTGAGCGGCTGCGGGCCGCGCTCGCGGTACTTGGCGGGCAGCCAGGTCGAGAAGAGATGCGGCGGCTCGATCACATGGTCGTCGACGCTGACGATCCGAGGCAGTTCCGTCATGGTGTCCCCTTCGGCGCGCTCATTTCTGATGACCCGTCAGATTGACGTCGTCCTCAGGCTAGCCCCGCACCCCTGGACCGACAAGGCGCGGCGCTCTACGCTCTCCGCACTATCTGACTGTCCGTCAGCTGTGAGGGGTTCGCCGTGACCGAGACCGCGCACGCCCTGGGTGCATCGGGCACCTTCTGGGAACTCGTCGAACGCCGGGCCGGCCTGACCCCGGACCGCCCGTTCCTGATCCAGGACGACCGCACCCTGACCTTCGGCGAGCTGCGCACCCGCGGCGAGCGGGTCGCGGCCGGGCTGTGGGAGATGGGCGTACGCCCCGGCGGCGTCGTCGCCTGGCAGCTGCCGACCCGGATCGAAACGGTGCTGCTGTCGTTCGCGCTGACCCGGATCGGGGCGGTGCAGTCGCCGGTCATCCCGTTCTACCGGGACCGCGAGGTGGGGTTCGCGCTGCGCGAGTCGAAGGCGGAGTTCTTCGCGGTGCCGGGCACCTGGCGCGGCTTCGACCACACGGCGATGGCCGGACGGCTGGCGACGGACCGGCCGCCGGTGGTGTTCGAGCCGTACGCCTCGCTGCCGGACGGCGATCCCTCGGTGCTCCCGCCGCCGCCCGGCGACGGTACGGCGGTGCGCTGGATCTACTGGACCTCGGGCACCACCTCCGACCCGAAGGGGGTCCTGCACACCGACCGCAGCCTGATCGCGGGCGGCTCCTGCCTGGCCCACGCGCTGCGGCTGTCGGCGGACGACATCGGTTCGGTGGCCTTCCCGTTCGCCCATGTCGGCGGGCCGGACTACGCGGTGATGCTGCTGCTGTACGGGTTCCCCGCGGTGCTGTTCGAGCACTTCGCGATGGAGGACGCGCTGGCGGAGTACCGGCGTCACGGGGTGACGGTCGCGGGCGGGTCCACGGCGTTCTACTCGATGTTCCTGGCCGAGCAGCGCAAGGTCCCGGGCCAAAAGGTGATCCCGACCCTGCGGCTGCTGGCGGGCGGCGGGGCGCCGAAGCCGCCGGAGATCCACCACGCGGTGGTACGGGAGATGGGCGTCCAGCTCACCCACGGGTACGGCATGACCGAGGTCCCCATGATCACGATGGGCTCCCCCGACGACACGGTGGAACACCTCGCCGAGACGGAGGGGCGTCCGCCCGCGGGCATGGAGATCCGGATCACCGACGAGGGCGGCAAGCCGCTGCCGTACGGCACGGACGGCGAGGTGCGGCTGCGCGGGGAGGCCGTCTGCGCGGGCTATCTGGATCCGGCGGCGTCCGCGGCGGCGTTCGACACGGAGGGCTTCCTGATCACCGGCGATGTCGGCCACGTCAGGGAGAGCGGGCATCTGGTGCTCACCGGGCGGCTGAAGGACATCATCATCCGCAAGGGCGAGAACATCTCCGCCAAGGAGATAGAGGACCTGCTGCACCGGCACCCGGACGTCGGGGACGCGGCGGTGATCGGGCTTCCGGACCCGGAGCGCGGCGAGCTCGTCTGCGCGGTCGTGGAGCAGCCGGCGGGCGCCGCGCCGCTGACACTGGCGGGGGTCACGGGGTATCTGCGGGCCGAGGGGCTCTCCGTGCACAAGCTGCCGGAGCGGCTGGAGGTGGTGGCGGCGCTGCCGCGCAACGAGGCCCTGCGGAAGGTGCTGAAGTACCGCTTGCGCGAGCAGTTCGCCTGACGGGCTGCGGGGGGGGGTGCGGGGCGGGCCCCCGCACCCCCCGTGGTCCTACGCGTCCGGGGCGAACACCGTGAAGTAGCCGGCGAACGCCGACACCGCCTCGTCCTCCGTGATCCTGCCGTCCTGGTCCGCGTCCAGGCTCCGCGCCGCGAGCGCCGCCGCCCCGGCGCTCGCGCCCAGCACCTGGAGCGCCCGCTCCAGGGCGGGTACGGACGCGGCGCCCCGGTCGTCCCGGTCCGCCACGGCGATGGCCGCGCGCAGGAAGGGGCGGGCGATCTCCGCGAAGCGCTCGGGGTTGTCGCGCAGCCGTTTGACGGCCCCGCCCACGAACTCCTCACGGGTGACGCGCTGGTCCCCGTCGACATCGGCGATGCCCGCCATGCCCTGCCAGAACGCCTCGGCCCCGGTGTAGAGCGCCTGGCCCTTGTCGCAGCGCGCCGTCGTACCGAATTCGGCGAGCAGACGGGCGGCGGCGGCACTGAAATCCGCGCGATCGATGTATCCGTTGCCGTCCTGGTCGAAGGCGGCGAAGCGGAAAGCGATCTTGCGCTCATACTCTGCGCTGTCCATGCGGGGAGCGTACGACGCCGGAAGGCGTCACGTGTCACTTACGCGCTTTGCCGGTGTGACAACCCGGTCATCGCGCCCTGTCCACGGGGCGCCGCGCCCGTGCGCGCGCGGCGTCCCGGACCGGCTTCACGCGGAGAGCGGCCGGGACCGCTCGTCGACGGCCGCGTCCCAGTCGGGGTAGACCTCGAAGAGACGGCGTACGCCGAGCGCGGCGAGCACCCGGTTGACGTGGGAGCCCTCCTCCGCGCCCCGGGCCGGCAGGATCAGCCGCAGCCGGCCCCCGCAGGA
Organism: Streptomyces sp. NPDC059832; assembly: GCF_042731715.1. NCBI lineage: Bacteria > Bacillati > Actinomycetota > Actinomycetes > Kitasatosporales > Streptomycetaceae > Streptomyces > Streptomyces sp. NPDC059832. The sequence continues at coordinate 495,882 of NZ_JBHWIY010000003.1, forward strand.
GCGCATCAGCCGGCGGGAGGCGATCAGCACGCCGACGCCGCTGGAATCGCAGAACAGGACCTCGGAGAGGTCGAGCACCACATCGTGGCGGCCGGCGGCGACCGCGTCGTGGACGGCCTGGCGCACGGCGGGCGACGTCAGCAGATCCAGTTCGCCGCGTATGTGCAGTACGGTCCATTCACCCTGCACGGTCTCGGCCACGCCGAGGGTGTTCCGGGAACGTTCCTGGGTGAGCCAGGGGGCGTGGGTGGTCGCGGCCGGAGGGTGGTTTCCAGGAGGACTGGCTTTCCTCACGTGACTGGCCCTCTCGTTCCGGGGATTCCGACGATCCGGAAGTTTCCGTTCCTTCTCGCGGCTGCCCCGGCCGCACCCCTATGAAACACCGAGCGACCTGTCAGGACACAGCCGGATTCGGGCAGAAATGATCGCTTCGGCCCCGATTCCACCGACGCGCGGCGATGCATTCCCTATCATCCCGGGCCTCTCCAGGGGCGTACTTGCCACAAAGGGACGTGCATCTTCTGCGCCGCCGACTACATTCGGTGTGACGAGGGGAACAGGGCTGGGGGTCGCATGGCTAAAAACGCACCACCCCGCTGGGACCGCAAGATGCAGCAGCGGCTGGCACGCGGTGAGGCGGCGGCTCTCGGCGAGCTCTACGACCGGTTCGCCTCGCTCGTGCACAGCCAGGCCCACCGGATGCTCGACGACGAGACCGCCGCCGACCTGGTGACCCGCGAGGTCTTCGGCTACGTGTGGGAGAACCCCGGCGCGTACGACCCCAAGCAGGGCTCGATGCGTTCCTGGGTCGCCCGGCTCACGCACCGCCAGTCCGTGCGGCGGCTGCGCGAGGAGGACAGCCTCCGCGACGGCCCGGTCGACGACGACGGCGGCGGGCCGGAGGAGCGGGTGCACCGGGCCACGGTCGCGGCCCGCGCCGACTACATCGTCGCGTCCATGCCCGCCCCGCTGCGGGCCGCGCTGGAGCTCGCGTACATCCAGCGCCGGGACTACCGGCAGACCGCGGCCGACCTCGGGGTCACCGAGGACGAGGCCCGCCGGCGGCTCCGGCTCGGCCTGCAACTGCTCTCCACCGCGCACACCCGCCCGCTCGAAGGGACGTCGCCGCCCGGATACGGACGGCCCCTGTGACCGGCGACGACGCGGACGGACGCGAGGACGGCGGAGGCAACGACGAGGTGCGGGGCGCGCGGCGCATACCGGGCCCGCGGTCCGCCGCGGACGACCTCGACCTCTCCGCCGTACCCCTGCCGCCGCCCGTCCCCGCGTCCCCGCCCGAGGCACCTCGACCGGCCCCGCCGCCGACGACACCGGAACCGGAATCCACCGTGGCACCACCGGCCCCATCGGACCCTCCGCCGCCGGCGCACCGCGTCCTCAAGGCGCTCCTCGGCGCGTGGGCCCTGGCGGCCTGCTCGGCGGAGGAGACCGAGGCCGTCGAGGCGCATCTGACCGAGTGCGCCGCCTGTGCGGACGAGGCCCTGCGGCTGCGCGACGCGGTCGGGCTGCTGCACACCGACCGCAGCCTGGACCTCGATCCGACCCTGCGCAGCCGGGTGATCGACGCCTGTCTGAACCGTCGGCCGGCCAATATCCCGGTGCCGGACTGGGCCGCCCCGTACGACGCGGAGACCGCGCGGCTCGACGCGCTGCTCCGTGACATCGGCGACTCGGAGTGGCACGCCCCGGTGCGGCTGAAGTGGTTCGAGAGCGAGCAGGAGACCACCCGCAAGACCACGGTCGCGGGCGTCATCGGCCATCTCATGTCCGTCGACGGGCTGGTCGGCTCCGCCCTCGGCCTCGAAGTCCCGCTCGGCGACGGCGCCCTCGGCCGGGGCGGCGACTGGCCGCTCTCCCCCACCGCACGCACCGAGAAGTACTGGTCCGCGGCCCGGCGGCCGCCCACCCGCCGGATCCACGAACCGTGGCGCGAGCAGAGCCACGCGCTCATCCGCACGGTGTCCTTCGCCGGCCGCGGGGTCTCCGAGCTCTCCGTCTCGTACGGGGACTTCGCCCTGCCGATGCACGATGCCCTGCTGGACCGGGCCTTCGAATGCTGGGTGCACGGCGGCGACATCGCGGTCGCGGTGGACTATCCGTACAAGGCGCCGTCCGCCGCCCACCTCAACCGGATGATCGACCTGGCGGCCCGGCTGCTGCCCGCCGCCCTCGCCGAGCGCCGCAGGACCGGGCTGGCCGGGCCCGCCCGCCATCTGGTGACGGCCGGTTCACCGGGCCGTTCGCTGCATCTGGAGGTCGAGGGCTCGGGCGGCGGCGACTGGTACATCCCGCTGGACTCCCCGGCCGCGCTCGGCTCCCCCGCGCACACCGTGGCGCAGGTCGCGCTGGACGGCGTGGAGTTCTGCCAGCTGGTGGCCGGGCACGTGGCACCGGTGGAGGCGGCGGCCGGTCAGGAGGGCGACCGCGAGGCGATCCGCGACGTGCTCTTCGCCGCGGCCTCGCTCAGCCGCCTGTAGGGCCGCCTCCCGCAGCGGGTCCCTACGGGAAGATCACCGTACGGCGGCCATTGAGCAGGATGCGGCGCTCCGCGTGCCACTTCACCGCCCGCGCCAGCGCCTGGCACTCCACATCGCGCCCGAGGGCGACCAACTGGTCCGGCGTGACGCCGTGGCCCACCCGCTCGACCTCCTGCTCGATGATCGGCCCCTCGTCGAGGTCCGCGGTCACGTAGTGCGCCGTCGCACCGATCAGCTTCACACCACGGGCGTGCGCCTGGTGGTACGGCTTCGCGCCCTTGAAGCTCGGCAGGAAGGAGTGGTGGATGTTGATGATCCGGCCGCTCAGCTGCTTGCAGAGGTCGTCCGAGAGGACCTGCATGTAGCGGGCGAGGACGACCAGCTCGACGTTCTCCTCGCGGACCAGCTCCAGCAGCCGCGCCTCCGCGGCGGCCTTGGTCTCCTTGGTCACCGGGATGTGCCGGAAGGGGACGTTGTACGAGGCGACGAGCTCGGCGAAGTCCGTGTGGTTGGAGACGACGGCGGCGATCTCGATCGGCAGCGCCCCGATCCGGGAGCGGAACAGCAGGTCGTTGAGGCAGTGCCCGAACTTGCTGACCATCAGCACGACCCGCATCCGGTCCGAGGAGCGGTGGATCTGCCAGTCCATCCGGAAGGAGTCGCCGACCGCGGCGAAACTGGCCCGCAGCTTCTCCAGGGTCACCGGGGCGTCGGCCGAGAAGTGCACACGCATGAAGAACAGGCCGGTGTCGTGGTCACCGAACTGCTGGCTGTCCTCGATATTGCAGCCGGTCATGAAGAGATAGCTCGACACGGCGTGCACGATGCCCTTTTTGTCGGGGCAGGAGAGCGTGAGGACGTACTGCTCGGAGACGGTCTCGGCGGGCTGCGGCGCGGTCATCCCCGTAGCGTGCCACACCGGCCCGCCGTCAGGCCGACCTGGTCAATATGCGGAGCACATCGAGGGAGCGCGGCGGCGTATCGGGGTCCTCGCCGTCGTTGCCGGCGAGCAGCACATGGGCCTCGCGGGCGGCCCGTACGGCCTCCGGCCAGCCGTGGTGCTCCAGATACGCCGAGACGGGGGCGTCCGCCCCGACCTGGTGCATGATCCGCAGCACCCGGAGCACCGCGACGTCCACGAGGGCGGCCTCGTTGGTGTCGCGGAAGATCGTCCCGATGTACTTCTCGGCGGACCAGTTGTCCAGCCAGGTGTCCTCGACCAGGCGGTACACGGCGTCGGTGACGTCGCCGTACCCCTCCCGGCCGGCCAGCCAGCACTCGTGGTGGAAGACGGGGTCGGAGAGCATGTGCAGCGCCGAGCGCACGTTGCTGCGCCAGCGCCACCAAGGCATGTCATTCAGCGGCATGCCGCCCATGGTGGAGGAGCGACGGCCGCGACGGGAAGAGTTCTCCGAACCTTGCTGCACGGTCATCGATCGTACGTTCCCTTTTCGGCCCCTCGCACCGACCCCCGCAATTCACCCGGATGTCACCGAGCGTTGAGCGGGGCACACTGCGGCGTTACCCCGGGGCCGGAAATGTTCATGCCCATGACCGGACGGCGACGCCCCACCTCCCCCCGCCCCTACAGGCTCCTCACAAGTACGGCGGCGGCCGGGGCGTTGCTGGTCACCGGTTGCGGCGCACTCCCTGGGGCCACGGGGGGCTCCAGGGAGCCCGTCACCGTGGTGACGTGGGCCCCCAGCGGCGTCGCGGGGCCGGACTCGGTGAACATGGCGGGCGTGACCGCCATGGCGCGCGCCTACGCCCGCTGGGCCAACGGAAACGGCGGGCTGGACGGTCACAAGCTGCGCGTCGTCACCTGCGACGAGGACGACACCTCGATCGGCGCGGGGAACTGCGCACGGCTGGCCGTCAAGGAGAAGGCGGTCGCGGTCGTCGGCTCGTACAGCCGGCACGGCTCGGCGTTCATGCCACCGCTGGAGGCCGCCCAGATCCCCTACATCGGCGGTTACGGCGCCTCCGACGAGGAGTTCAGCAGCTACGACTCCTATCCGGTCAACGGCGGCCAGCCGGCCCTGCTCGCGGGCAATGCCCGACAGCTGGCCCGCAGTTGCGAGCGGGTGTCCGTGGTCCGGCCCGACACCCTGAGCGGCGACGACCAGGCCTGGCTCCTCAGGACCGGCCTCACCGAGGCCGGCCGGCCCGCGCCCGCCGACATCCGGGCGCCGGAGTCGGCCACTTCGTACGACGCGGCCGCCGGACCGGCGCTCCAGGCGGCGGGGGCCTCCGACGGCTGCGTGACGGCGGTGCTCGGGAAGCGTACGGGGACCTTCTTCGACTCCTTCCGGCGGCTCGAACCGTCGTCCGGGAGCGTCCGGATCTCCTCCGTGCTCGGCAGCGTCGACCAGCCGCTGATCGACAGCACCGGCGGCCGGAACAGCCCGTTCGAGGGGGCCTACATCACCGGCTGGTACCCGGACACGGGCGACGCCCGCTGGGACGGGATGCGGAACGTGATCCGCAAGCACGCCTTCGGCGACAACCGGATCGACCCGGACGACACGGGCGTGCAGACCACCTGGATCGCGTACACCGTGCTGAAGGAGATCGTGCAGGCGATCGACTCCCCGCAGATCACCTCCTGGAAGCTCACCTCCGCCCTCAACGAAGGCACCCCGGCCGAAACCGGCGGCCTCACCCCGGTGCTCCGCTGGGGCTTCAAGGACGTGCTGGGCTCGTCCGCGTATCCGCGGATCGTCAACACCGGGGTGACGTTCCAGGTGGTCCGCGACGGACGGCTCGTCGCGGACCGGAAGGGCTTCATGGACGTCACGAAGACGCTGTCGGACGCCAGCGCGAGGAGCTGACCACCGCGCTCGGGCGTACGTCCGCGGCGCGGGCGTCCCGGGGCGGGGCGGTCGGCCCGCCCCGCCCCGCCGTCACAGCTCCGTCGCCGCCCGGCGGGTCAGCCCGTACTTCGACGCGATCGAGTTCCACAGCCCCGACGCCTGCCGCTTCGCCTTGCTCGCCTCGCCGCTCTGCACGGTGGCCTGCTGCGTCTCGGAGGTCGTACGCGCCTTCCCGTGCTTGCACACCTTCTTGCCGTTCTTGGCCTGCCCGGCCCATGCGGCATAGTGCTCGTCGGCGGCGGCGGAGGCCTGCCAGGCCTTGGTGAGGGAAGAGGTCAGCTGCGCGTGGTTCGGCAGCTTGTCGACGGACAGCCCCTGGAGCCGGGTCACCAGATCGCGGCGCTGCTGGGCGGCACTCTTCAGATCGGTCACGGCCTGGTCCAGATCCGTGCAGCTCTTGGTCTTCTCGACGGCCCCGATAACCGCGGCACGGCTGTTGTTGCTGTCCGCCAGCAGCTTGTCGAGCGCCTCGGCCTGCGGCTTCGCCGGATCGGCCGGGGCCTGCTTCGAGGTCTCCCCGGCGGGTGAACTCGCCGCGGCGACCGCCTGCTTGTCGTCCTTGCCCTTGTCGTCGCCGCCGCTCAGCAGCGCACCCGCGCCGAGACCGACGACCGCGCAGCCGGCCACGACCGCCGCGATGAGCGTGACGTGCGCCCGCTTCTTGCGCGGCCCCGCCGGCCCCTGCGGTTCCTCGTCCACGGGCTGGTACGGGGGCTGCGGGACCTGCGGCGAGTGCGGGGGCTGCTGGGCGCCCCGGTACTGCTGCCCGGGGTCGAACCGGGGCATCTGCTGGGTGGAACCCGCCGGCTCGTCACTGCGGAACAGGTTGTCGAACTCGGCGGGCGGCTGCCGGTCACCCGGGGTTCCGGGCCTGATGCCGTACGGGGCGCCGCCGGGGACCGGCGGGATGAACTGGGTCGCCTCGGCCTCGCCGCCCTGACCGGGCTGCTGCGGGTACGCCTGCTGCTGCGGCGCCGCGTGGCCGAGGAACCGGGTCGACTCCGCGGGGTTCTCCGGCGGCAGCCCGCCCGGTGCGGGCCCACCGGCCACCGGCGCGATGTACTGCGTGGCCTCCGCGTCCCCGCCCATGCTCATCCCGGGCACGGCCTCGGGCGGCAACGGCTGCGCGAACGACTGCGGGGGCTGCTGGGCGTACGGGGGCTGCTGGGTATGCAGAGGCTGAAACTGCTGCTGGGGCTGCTGGCCGTGCGGCGGCTGCTGAGTATGCGGAGGCTGCTGGGTGTGCGGAGGCTGAAGCTGTTGCTGGGGCTGGACGGGCGGCAGCGGCTGGGCCTGCGGCATCTGTGCGTGCTGCTGCACGGGCGGCTGCCCGTACCCCTGCCCCGGCTGGACCTGACCGTACTGTCCCTGCCCGTACGCTCCCTGGCCCTGGGCGTGCGCCTGGGGCTGTGGCTGCGGCTGGGACTGATGCGAGGCGTCCTGGTGCGCCGTCTGCGGCCCCCAGGGCTGCCCCCACGGCTGGCCGCCCGCCGGGGCGGCCTGATCCGCGGGCCCCCCTGGTATCCAGGGCTCGCCGCCACCCGCGGGCAGCACGACACCTTCGTGCGCGGGCCGTACAGCAGGGAGCTGCTGCTCGTCACCCTGTCCGCTCTGCGTCACCGGGACTCCTACGTGTAAACCTACGGAATCGTCGGCTCACGCTATCGGGTGGTTGCCGCCGTTCGCCAAGCGTGTGTTGTCACTCACCAGCCCTTCACAAGCGCTGTAACGCTCAGCGCTCTCAAGACGCAGTTAAGGGGGCGACCGAACGACGGCGGCGGATTCAAGCCCCGGTCCCGGCCCCCGGCCACGGCCCCGGTCAGGCCGCCTGGAGTTCCAGCCGCGCGCCGAACTCGCGCACCGCCGCCTCGTCCCCGTACGGGAGCAGCCGCTGCTGGAGATCGTCCAGATACTCCGCTCCCCGGCTGGAGCGCACCGACCCCAGCAGCTCCATCGCCCGCGTGCCCGTGTGGCAGGCCTGCTCCACCTCGCGCATCTGGACCTGGGCCGTGGCCAGGAGCACCAGACCGATGCCGCGGCGGCGGGCCCGGGACTCCGGGTGGCCGGCCAGGGACTCCTTCGCCCGGCGCGCGGCGGCCTCCGCCTGGCCGAGGTCGCGGTGACAGTGCGCCAGCTCGTCCGCGAGATAGGCGTGGTCGAAGTGGGCGATCCAGTCGGGGTCGTCGCCCGTGCCCGGTTCGGCCTGCTCCAGGGCCGTCAGCGCGCGGCCGGTCACCGCCTGGCAGGTGCGGGCGTCGCCGAGCAGGGCGTGTCCGCGTGCCTCCGCCGCGTAGAACATCGCCTCCGCCCTCGGGGTCACGCGCCCGCGCGCGCCCTCCTGCGCGGCCCGCGCCAGCTGGGCGATCTCCCGGGGATTGCCGAGCTGTGCGGCGAGATGGCTCATCGAGGCGGCCAGGACATAACCGCCGTACGCCCGGTCGCCCGCCGCCTGGGCCAGGCGCAGCGCCTGGATGTAGTAGCGCTGGGCGAGCCCCGGCTGGCCGGTGTCGACCGCCATGTACCCGGCGAGTTCGGTGAGCCGCGCGACCGCCGCGAACAGCTGCCGGCCGACCGATTCGCGGTACGCCCCGGAGAGCAGCCCGGAGACCACGCTGTTCAGGTAGTGCACCAGGACCGGCCGCACATGTCCGCTGCCGAACCGGTGGTCGAGGTCGACCAGCGCGGACGTCATCGCCCGCACCGCCGCCACGTCCGACATCCCGACGCGGGCCCCGGCGGCCCGTGCCACCTGCGGGTCGGCTCCGCTGATCAGCCAGTCGCGGCTGGGTTCGACGAGCGCGGAGGAGGCGACCGCCGAACCGGACAGGAAGTCGCGGCGGCCGACATCGCTGCGCCACAACTCGCAGACCTGCTCGATCGCGCCGATCACGGTCGGGGCGAACTGCAGGCCGACGCCGGACGCCAGATTCTTGCCGTTGGCCATGCCGATCTCGTCGATCGTGACCGTGCGGCCGAGCTTGCGGCCGAGCGCTTCGGCGATGATTCCCGGTGCCCTGCCGCGTGGTTGCTGTCCACGCAGCCAACGGGCCACGGACGTCTTGTCGTAACGCAGGTCGAGCCCGCGCTCCGCGCCGACCATGTTGACGCGGCGGGCGAGGCCGGCGTTGGAGCATCCGGCTTCCTGAATGAGTGCCTGGAGCCGTTCGTTCGGCTGGCGTGCGACGAGAGGCCTGGCTGCCATGTTTCCCCCTGAGGCCGCAGTGATCATTGAGCCGATCACTGCCCGGCGAATACGCGGAAAATGCACAGATTCATCGTGTTCGTCACGTGCGTCGTGTTCCTTGTCATTCATGTCGGCATATGACAGAGGCCGACCGTTCCGGACCCGCACATCGGCTGCCCGGCGGTTGCCCGTATATGGCTACCCGCCCTGCGGGGCACCGCCTCACGCGCGCCCCCGCCCATGCATCCATGCGCCCCGTGTGCCGGATCGATACGCCGTGGCCGCACCCGCCACGCCCGTAACCCCGAGTGTTGGCCGTAGTTGTGCTCTGCGTGGAAGAGCCCATCGGAGTCGAAGAGCCCGTCGTCGTCATGGAAGCCGCGAAGGTCCCCCGGCAGCGGGGCGAGCAACTGCTCGACGCAGCGGTGCGGTACGCGGAGGAGCGGCACTGGGACGTGTGCCCGGGTACCTGGCTGGAGGCGGTGGCGGGGGCCGAGCGGTGCTCCTGCGGAGACACCGGCTGTGCCGCTCCCGGAGCCCATCCCGCCGGACCGGACTGGGCGGGCCAGGCGACCGGAAGCGGTGCCGCGGCCCGCCGGATGTGGTCCGGGCACCCGAGGGCGTCGATCCTGCTGCCCACCGGGCGCGCCTTCGACGCGATCGACGTACCGGAGTCGGCCGGCTTCCTGGCGCTGGCCCGGATGGAGCGGATGGGTCTGCCCCTCGGGCCCGTCACCTGCAGCCCCGACCGGAGGATGTCCTTCTTCGTGCTGCCGGGCGCGGCGGCCAAGTCGGACGAGCTGGTACGGAAGTTGGGCTGGCGGGCCGCCGCCATCGATCTGGTCGGCCGCGGCGAGGGCCACTACGTGACCGGTCCGCCGACCCGGGTCGGCGGGCGCGGGGCGGTGCAGTGGGCCCGCCGCCCCACCCCCGCCAACCGGTGGCTGCCGGACGCGGAGGAGCTCATCAGCCCGCTCGCCTACGCCTGCGCCAGGGAAGCCGCCGACGCACGCACACGCCCCCGGCAGAGCACCCTTTCGTAGGGTGGTCCCGAAAACGGGGCCACGAAAGGCAGTGCATCATGCAGGACCGGACAGAGACCGACAGAGCGGCACGGGCGGGTGAGGCGGGCGGACCGGCCACGCCGCCGCCCGCTGTTCGCGTACAGGGGCTGTGGAAGCGGTTCGGGGAACAGACCGCGGTGGCCGGGATCGATCTGGAGCTGCCCGCAGGCAAGTTCATCGGTCTGGTCGGGCCCAACGGCGCGGGCAAGACCACCACGTTGTCGATGGTCACCGGGCTGCTCCGGCCCGACCAGGGGACCGTCGAGGTGGCCGGCCGCGATGTGTGGCGCGACCCGGTCGAGGTGAAGAGCAGGATCGGCGTGCTCCCGGAGGGACTGCGGCTCTTCGAGCGCCTTTCGGGACGTGAACTCCTCGCGTACACCGGCAGATTGCGGGGCCTGCCGGGAGCCGAGGTCGACAAGCGGGCCACCCAGCTCCTCGATGTGCTCGACCTGGCGGGCGCCCAGCACAAGCTGGTCGTCGACTACTCGACCGGCATGCGGAAGAAGATCGGGCTCGCGGCCGCGCTGCTGCACAACCCCGAAGTGCTGTTCCTGGACGAGCCGTTCGAGGGCGTCGACCCGGTCTCGGCACAGACCATCCGCGAAGTCCTGGAGCGGTACACCGGCTCGGGGGCGACCGTCGTCTTCTCCAGCCATGTGATGGAGCTCGTCGAGTCCCTCTGCGACTGGGTGGCCGTCATGGCGGCCGGCACGATCCGGGCCCAGGGCACCCTGGCCCAGGTGCGCGGCGAGGCGTCCTCGCTGCAGAACGCCTTCCTCGAACTCGTCGGCGCGGGCTCCCGTGCCACCGGCGACTCCCTGGACTGGCTGGGCGGCAAGCGATGAGCGTGCTCGACGCCCCCGTGGGGACCGCCCCCGGACCGACCGCCGGCGGCGAGGGGCTCATCGGCGTCTTCGTACGGCTGAAGCTGACCCTGCTGCGCAACGGGCTGCGGCAGTCGGCCGGGCGGCGGGCCGCGTACGTCACCTCCGTCGTCGTCACCCTGCTGATCGCCGCGGGCCTGCTGCTCGGGCTGATCGCGCTGCACGGGCACGCCCACGCCGGCGCCTTCGTCGTGCTGCTGGCGGGAGTGGTGGCGGTCGGCTGGACCGTGATGCCGCTGTTCTTCCCGAGCGGCGACGAGACCCTCGACCCGAGCCGGCTGGTGATGCTGCCGCTACGGCCGCGCCCGCTGGTCGGGGCGCTGCTGACGGCCTCGCTGGTCGGGATCGGCCCGCTGTTCACGCTCTGCCTGGCGGCCGGATCGGCCTTCGCGGTGGCGCACGGGGCGGCCGGCGCGGTGTTCGCCGTGGTGGCCGCGCCGCTCACGCTGCTGGTGTGCGTGGCGCTGACACGGGCCGTGGCCACGGCCAACACCCGGCTGCTGACGTCACGCAAGGGCCGCGATCTCGCGGTGCTCAGCGGGCTGGTGATCGCGGTCGGCTTCCAGGTCGTCAACTTCGGTGCGCAGCGGCTCGGCCAGGCGGGCGGGCTCGCCGCGCTCGAACCGGCCGCGGACGTGGTGCGCTGGCTGCCGCCCGCCTCGGCGGTCGGGGCGGTGGACTCGGCGTCGCGGGGCTCGTACGGACAGGCCCTCGCACAGCTGCTGCTGTCCGTCGCGGCGCTGGTCGCGCTGCTGTGGCTGTGGCAGCGGAGCCTGGTGAAGCTGATGACGGCCCCGGACGGTTCGACCCTGGCCGCCGCCGGGCCGGCCCGCGAGAAGGCCGGCAAGGACGGTTCCAGGCTCTCCGCGCTGCTGCCGCAGGGGCGCACGGGTCCGGTGATGGAGCGCAGCCTGCGGTACATCGCACGCGACCCGAAGACCAAGGCCGCCTGGACCACGGCGCTGGCGATCGGCCTGATCGTGCCGATCCTCAACGCGCTCCAGGGCACCGGCTCGATGTACTTCGCCTGTTTCGCCGCCGGGATGCTCGGCATCCAGATGTACAACCAGTTCGGGCAGGACACCTCCGCGTTCTGGATGGTGGCGCTGACGATCTCCTCCACCCGTGACGCCTATCTGGAACTGCGGGCGCGGGCCCTGGCGTTGCTGCTGATCACGCTGCCCTACACGGTCATGGTGACGGTGGTGACCGCCGCGGTGCTCGGCGACTGGAGCGACCTGCCGGAGGTCATGGGGCTGTCGTTCGCCCTGCTGGGCGGGATGCTGGCGACGGGCGCGGTGGCGTCGGCGAACTTCCCGTACTCGATCCCGCAGGACGGGGCGTTCAAGAACGTGGCGCCGGGACAGGGCGGGCTCGCCTGGATCTCGATCTTCGGCGGCATGGTCTCGGCGGGGCTGCTCTGCGCGCCCGTGATCGCGGTGACGATCTGGTTGCACGTCGCCGACCTGGAGCAGTGGCTGTGGCTGCTGCTGCCCGTGGGCGGTGTGTACGGGGCGCTGATCTCCTGGGCGGGGCTGCGGCTCGCCGCTCCCCGCACGGCGGACCGGCTCCCGGAGATCCTGGCGGCGGTCAGCAAGGGCTGAGGGCCGCCGCCGCAGGACCGTCCGCGTCGCTCCGTCTGCTCGTCGCTTCGTCGCCCGGTCGGCTTCGTCTCGGCTGCTCCGTTACGTCGAGACGGGCTCGCGGTCGTCCTGGGGGTCCTCGGCGAACTGCTCCAGGAAGGGTTCGACCGCCGCGCGCCAGCCCTCGGGCTGGTCGTAGTGGACGAGATGGCCGGCGTCGGCCACTTCCGCGTACTGCCCGCGCGGCAGTACGCGGACCATCTCCTGAGCCTCCGCCCGGCCCAGCTCGCCGTCGAGGCCGCGGAGCACCAGGGTCGGGCAGCGGACCTGCGCCAGCTCCTCCCAGTGCGCGTCGAACACCCAGGTCGCGCGGGACTGGAGCATCTGGCGGCGGGAGAAGACGGGGCGCCAGCCGTCGGCCCGCTCGGCCATCACCTCGGCGAAGAACTCGCCGCGGGCCGGGTTGGGCCGCTCCACCCAGGGATCGTCCTCGCCGAACCACTTCCGTACGTCGGAGAGCGTCGCGAACGGCACCGGCCAGGTCTTGAACCAGTCCTCCCACTCGCGCTGCGAGGCCGCGCCGAGCGCGGAGGCCCGCATGTCGCAGATGACCAGGGCCCGGACGAGATCGGGGCGCTTCGCGGCGAGCTGCCAGGCCGTGAGCGCTCCCATCGAATGCCCGACGAGGGTGACGGGGGCGAGCCCGAGCTGTTCGATCGCCGCCTCGGCGTCGGCGACGTACGCATCACGGGTGTACGGGCCTTCGGCCGGCTTGTCGCTGCGGCCGTGCCCGCGCTGATCGAGGCCGACGGCCCGGTGCCGCTCGGCGAGCCAGCGGGCGGTCGGGGCCCAGTGCGCGGCCCGGCCCATCAGGCCGTGGAGCAATAAGACCCCGGGGGCGCGCTCGCCCTCCGCGCGCCCCTTGGGCGGGTCGGCGAACTCCCAGGCCGCGAGGCGTACGCCGCCGGTCCCGGTCACATCGATGCGCCGCACCATATGTCCTGGCACCCCCTTCTGGTCCTCGATCGCCGCTTGATCCACTGTTCGATCACCGCGTGGTCGCGTCACGCCAGACTATCGAACTTGTATTCGAAAACCGGGTTCCGCCATCCAACACCGCTCGTTCGAGTGACCGCCTCCAAGGATTGACCGCGGCAGCGGAGGGGAGACCTTCTCCGGGAGGCGGGCCACTCGGGGATGAGGGCCCGTGGGGATTGACCTCGAGAGCTCGGGGCTCCAGGTCAAAGCAGGGGAGGACAGGCCCCGGCGCCGCGAGGCGCCGGGGCCCTCTGTCTTCCGGGGAGCCGCCGGCGCCGGTGCGCATCGGCGGGCGGCGGCACGGGTCTCGCGGGCGGCGGTGCGCCAGGCGCGGGTACGCCCATGGGCAGTGGTGCGCGATTCACTCGTACGTCCGTGGGCGCTTCCCCGGGCACCGACGCGCGATGCGCGGACGGCCGGGGCCGTGGCAGCCACTCTTCGGTGCGCGTGCCGGACACGCCGGTACGACGGGCACATGCGCCTGCTCCCTCCCCGACCGCGCGGCCAGATGGCCGACACTCTCAGGTATGCCTCAGGCACAGCCTGGCACGTGATCCGTCCGGGCGCTGGAATTCCGGACGGAAAAAGGGAAAGCGGACGTCACGCCGGGACGCTCCGGCGACGGCATTCCGCCAAGCGGCGCCCCAGCGGCGTCATCCGGCCAGGACGGGCGCCCCTCGGCGGCATCCGCCCAGGGGCGCCCACCCGACGGTGGTACCGCTCAGCGCTTGCCCACGAACACGTGCGAGGCGACCTCGGCGTCCAGCTCCGCCGCCTCGCCGCTGCTGCCGACCAGCACGCCACCGGGCGACTGGGTCACGCTGACCACGGAGCCGGGCTGCACACCCGCGCGCCGCAGCGTGTACATCAGCTGGGCGTCCGTCTGGATCGGCTCACCGATCCGGCGCACGACCACCGTCTTGCCCTCGGCGCCCGGGTCGAGCTCCGACAGGCTCACCATGCCTTCTTCGAGGAACGGGTCGGCCTCGGCCTTCTCGCCCAGCTCCTCCAGGCCCGGGATCGGATTCCCGTACGGGGACTCCGTCGGGTGGCGCAGCAGCTCCAGCACCCGCCGCTCCACGGCCTCGCTCATCACATGCTCCCAGCGGCATGCCTCGGCGTGGACCTGCTCCCACTCCAGACCGATCACGTCGACGAGCAGGCACTCGGCGAGCCGGTGCTTGCGCATCACACGCGTCGCGAGGCGGCGCCCCTCGTCGGTCAGCTCCAGGTGCCGGTCGCCCGCGACCTGCACCAAGCCGTCACGCTCCATGCGCGCCACCGTCTGGCTGACCGTCGGACCGCTCTGGTCCAGCCGTTCCGCAATCCGGGCGCGCATGGGGACCACGCCTTCCTCTTCGAGTTCGAGGATGGTGCGGAGATACATCTCCGTGGTGTCGATCAGTCCGGACATTCGTGCCCCTCGATGCTGTGACATGAAAAACGTCGTGCGCTGGCCCTGACTCAATTCTGACGCATACCGCCGACAACCGTGCCGCACCGGCCGAACACCGTGCAGCGGAGCCGCATGGGCGGTATTGACATGTCACTGGTCCAGACCGCAACGTGATCCGCGGCACGGACACCCGTGAGCACTTCCTCCCGCCGGAAAGGGCCTCCTCGATGAGCGACAGCAAGCTGGCCAGTCAGTTCTTCGACGCAGCGATCGGCCTGCTGGAGCGGGTACGCGACGAGGAGTCCGGCAACATCGCGGCCGCCGGTGCGGCAATCGCCGACACCGTCGCGGCGGGCGGCAGGCTCTTCGCCTTCGGCGCCGGGCACTCCTCCCTCGCCGCGCAGGACGTCGTCTACCGGGCGGGCGGCCTCGCCCTGATGAACCTGCTGGCCGTGCCCGGGAGCGTCGGCGTCGATGTCATGCCGGCGCCCCTCGGCTCGGCACTGGAGCGGGTCAACGGGCTGGCGGGCGCGGTGCTCGACTCCAGCCCCGCAAAGGCGGGCGACGTCCTCGTGATCATCTCGCTCTCCGGGCGCAACGCGCTTCCGGTGGAGATGGCGATGAACGCGCGGGCGCTCGGACTGAAGGTCATCGGCGTCACTTCGGTGGCGTACGCGCACGGCACCCGGTCCCGGCACGGCTCCGGCGGCTTCCTGCGGGACCACTGCGACATCGTGCTCGACAGCAAGATCTCCATCGGCGACGCGGAGCTGACCGCCGAGGGGGTCGAGGCGCCGTTCGCACCCGCGTCGACGGTCGTCACCAGTGCGGTGATGCAGGCGATGATGGCCGCCGCGGTGGAGCAACTCGTGGCGCGGGGGGTCGAACCGCCGATGCTGCGGTCGGGAAACGTCGACGGCGGTCACGAGTGGAACGGCCGCGTCATGACGGAGTACCGGGACCGGATCTTCTACCGCCACTGATCGCGCCGGGCCGCCGGCCGCCCCGCTACGGGCACGTCGGCAGCACCGCCCGGACCGTCAGTCCGCCGCCCGGGTTCGCCGTCGCACTCGCCTCGCCGCCGTGCGCCCGCGCGATCGACGCCACGATGGAGAGCCCCAGACCGGCCCCCTCACCGGGAGCGTGGCGGCGGGCCTGCGCCCGGCGGAACGGCTCGAACAGCAGGGGCACGGTCGCCGGGTCCACCACCGGCCCGGTGTTGGCGACCTCCAGACCGCCCGGCCCCACCCGGACCCGTACCGTCCCGCCGGGGTGGTTGTGGCGCAGCGCGTTGGCGACCAGGTTGTGCACGAGGTGGTCCAGCAGGACCGGGTCGCCCTCGACCGACACCGGCCGGGCCTCCGCCTCGACGGTGATGGACCGTTCCTTCGCCTCCGCCTCCAGCGCCTCGGTCACCGTGGCCGCGGTCGCGTCCAGTTCGACCCGTTCGCGCCGCCGCAGGCCCTCGTCGGAGACCGCGAGGAGCAGCAGTCCCTCGATGAGCTGCTCGCTGTCGGCGGCGGTGTCGATGAGCTTGTCCCGGATCCAGGCGACCTTCTCGGGCGGCGGGTCGTCGGCGAGGCCGATCTCGGCCGCGGCCCGCTGCACGGCGAGCGGGGTGCGCAGCTCGTGGGCGGCGTTGGCGGCGAACCGCTGCCGGGCGGCGACCAGCTCCTCGATCCGGTCGAGCATCCCGTCGAAGGTGTCGGCCAGTTCCTTGAGCTCGCCGGGCGGGGCCTTCAGCGCGAGGCGTTCGTGCAGGTTGCTGCCGGAGAGCCGGCGGGCGCGGGCGGTGATGACGCCGACCGGCCGCAGCACCCGGCCCGCCATCCACCAGGCGAGCGCGACGGAGAGCGCCGAGTAGACGGCGAGGGAGACCCCGGAGACCGTCAGCAGTTGGTTGAGCGCGGCGTCCCCGGCCGCGGTGGTGACCCTCTGCGCCACCGCGTACTGCCCGGGTTGCATGACCACGGTCTGCGCCCAGTCCGACGACGGCAGCGCGGGCGCGGTGGCCATGCCCGACCGGACGGCGGAGGCGGTGGGGCCCCCAGGGGGCGCCCGGGGCCCCCCCCTTCCCCCCCCTTTTTTCGGGCCCCCCCTTCCCCCCCCACTTACCCACCCCCCCCCCCGGGAGTCCGCCCCCCCCCCCCCCCCCCCCCC